>NZ_JBJQJP010000034.1:0-35444 GCF_046487365.1 Escherichia sp. WS1451 | reverse complement strand
CACGGCTGGGACGGAAGTCGCTGTCGTTCTCAAAATCGGTGGAGCTGCATGACAAAGTCATCGGGCATTATCTGAACATAAAACACTATCAATAAGTTGGAGTCATTACCCGTTGTATGATGGAACAATTTTGTATAATAAAGTATGGTTAACGACATCTCCATTACCATATGGTCACGGATTATGTAACGGTACTGAAAAATTAAGTGAATCAGAAAAATCATTTATGCGAAGAGTCGGTAATATATCTGAGTCTACGTCTATAAATGGAACACATAATAAAAAGTTAATAAGGTTAAAAATAGATACTGAATGGATAAAAAAGCAGCCTGGATTTTGCTCATATAAAAAGCTGATGCGTGACCTTGATCGATAGGAATTTAAATCCCCAAAAGACTAAAAAAGCACCACAAAACAGATATTTCTTCAACACCTCTTGTGCACCATATGAGCGGAAACGACTATTAAACAGGATGACACTGATTGATACAGGGTATGAATGGCGGTTTTTTGCTCCGTTTCCGGTAAAATGGACGCAACTTCCCCTCTGCGACTCTCAGCCGCACACCTGCTGTCGTGCCAGTCGCTCATGCATCAGGACCAGCTCTGCCAGTCGGTAACCTCTGATACATCCCTCTCCACCTGATTTGCATCGCCGTTTTTCTCACCGTCTCCGTTATGACGTACACAACTTCTTCCAGTAAGCGGCGCTTCACCGGACTCAGGAAACCGTAGTACCTCACCATACGGAACCCCTTATCTGCTACATGCCAGGAGAACCTTTCCATGAACTCATCTCCACTCATCAACAGGTATTCTTCCCGTTTTGTACGGTGACTGTTGTAACGCAGACCGATTTCATCCTGACCGGCATAATGCTCCAGCCGACTCATCGGCACCGGTGGCTTTTTCAGGTAAGAGCCGAAGTACACCGCCACATGTGTGGCGTTATCCATCACCCTGGATATGTTGACATTCCAGCCGCGGCGGTAATGCGTGTCCAGGAAGCGATTCCAGTCCCGTTTGCTGTTTCCTTCCACTGCCAGTTCATCCGGTATTACCAGCTCCGGGTATTTCCGGGACAGTAGCCGCGTTATCCGGTAGCGCCACATGCTCATCACCTTACGGGCGTATAAATGAAGATTTTTCCAGGTGTGGCCCGACGTCACACCACCGGCAGTTGTCGATAAATGGATATGCGGATGCCACTGCTGGTCACTCCCCCATGTGTGGATCACCGTGAATATCCCCGGCTCCACATCTGCCTGATGGCAGATTTCCAGTATCACATCCGCTGCAATGCGGTTCATCTCTGCCAGTAACCACCGGTTGTGGAACACCAGGGACCAGTACTGGCAGGGAAGTGTGAACACAATATGCTGCCACGGGCAGTCGGGGACCAGGCTCAGCAGATACTGTATCCACTGTGCGCCAGCCTTCACCCCGCAGTTCGGACAGGAGCGGCTTTACACCGGAAGCAGATCTTTTTGGTGTGGCAACAGTCCGGTGACGAACAGCACCATTGCGTGTAGCCCATCAGCGTGGTCCCGCATGCCATGATTTTTGTCACTGACTCAGTCACCACCGGACGCACTGAACCTTCCGGCTGTTTCTCCAGCCAGTTAAGCCAGCGGTTACCCTGCTGAAAAATATCGGCAAAACGGGGAAGCATCAGACGGGTGGGGTAACGCCATCCGGCCAGTGAACTGTGCCGCATTCCGGGCAGTACATACCACCGGCACTGATACCGGCAAGAATGGTTGCAAACTCCCGCTCCGTACAGCGGGCTATTTCCGGATACCCTTCGTCATCGACACGAACAAACCAGAAGACCAGCTTTTTGTTTCCTGCATCCAGAAAGAACGGAATACCCAGGTCAGCGCAGCACTCAACGGCATCGTCAAAATTATCAAAGCGCAGAACTTCAGCGTCTTCTTCGTCAAAAAAATCATCCGGATGAAGTTTCACAACATAGCGGGGAAGTTTGCTTCTTTGTGGTGCGGGTTTGCGTTTACGGGGTTTAGCTGAACGGGCCATATAACTACCTGAAAGACAATGACATTATCTTTTTTTATAACGGTAATTCCAGGCCATGACAAGCCGCAGCCGCCAGGCTGCCTACTCGAGGGAGTCTGACATCAAGAGCGCGGTTGTAGATTCAATCTGTCAATGCAACACCCCTTTCAATTATCTCTTTCGGTGTTTTGAACTTCAGTGTCTTTCTCGGTCTGTTGTTTAGCTGAGCAGCAACCAGATCTAGTTCATGTTGAGTATATTGGGCAAGACATGTCTTTTTAGGAAAGTACTGCCGAATTAGCCCATTTGTGTTCTCATTTGTTCCCCGCTGCCAAGGACTCTGAGGATCGCAGAAGTAAACTTTAACGCCGGTGCTGACAGTAAATTCTAGATGTCTGGTCAGTTCCATTCCTCTGTCCCATGTCAGTGATTTTCTGAGTTCTGACGGTAAACTCAGGAATTTGTCGGTAAGAGCCTGATTTACTGAGACAGAATCTTTGCCCCTGAGTCTGAGGATGATCGTATAACGTGATTTTCGGTCTACAAGTGTGGCTATATGAGAGTTTTTTGTACCTGAGACTAAATCGCCCTCCCAATGCCCCAGAGAGCGTCTGTTATCGATATTTCGGGAACGTTCGTGAATTGGTGTTCCGTTCACTATGTTAATCGTACCTCTTTCGCCTTTGCGGGTATGACGCCTGCCATGGCGAAGGCTATGCGACCGTCGCAGATGCTGTATATTCAGGTGGTGTAGCGCTTCACGGCTACGAAAGTACAGCGTTTTATAAATTGTCTCAGGTGATATTCGCAGCGTTTTTTGACGTGGTTTTGTTCGCCTTAACCATCCTGATATTTGCTCTGGAGACCATTTCATCTCCAGCTTTTCCAGAACAAGCTTTCGCAATGGTAAATTTTGATCCAGTAAGCACGGTTTTGGCCTTTTCGCCATTCTGTTGGCTCGGTTATTAGCATCAACAGCTTTGTAATAGCGTCTGCCCCGATTACGCTGAACTTCACGTGAGATCGTCGAAGGACTGCGATTCAGCGCAGTAGCTATCGCACGAATGCTCATTTTGGCTGACAAACCAGCTCGTATCTCCTCGCGCTCAGACAGTGTCAGGTGAGCTACAGCCCGCTTACGCTCATGGGGTTTTATGCCGCCAGTATCCCTTAACATAGTGAAGATCGTTCCGGGTTTTGAACCCAGGATATTCGCTATTTCACTGAAGCCTGTTCCGTTCTTCCATAGTTCAAAAACAGAGGCTTTTTCCTCTGCTGTAAATGTTCGTCTCATTCAAAAAACCTCCGCAACCCCATGTTTTCACATAACTGTTGCGTTGACCAATTGAATCTACAGTAGCCTTTTTTAATATTTCATTCTCCATTTCAATGCGTTGTAGCTTTTTCCTCAGCTCACGTATTTCGATTTGTTCTGGTGTTATCGGAGAGGCTTTTGGTGTTTTGCCCTGACGCTCATCACGCAGTTGTTTGACCCATCTTGTCATTGTGGAAAGGCCAACATCCATAGCTTTGGCGGCATCTGCCACCGTGTAGTTCTGGTCAACAACCAGTTGAGCGGATTCGCGTTTAAACTCTGCGCTGAAATTTCTTTTTTTCATTGGAGCACCTGTGTTGTTCTGAGGTGAGCATATCACCTCTGTTCAGGTGGCCAAATTCAGTAAACCACTTCAAGGATGCGCCTGAAGGAGATGAAATGACGAAAGTAAAAAGTGTTCCGTTCAGCCAGGTAAAGCAAAAACTGCTTAATACTCCAGAAGCTGTTAAAGGGTATGAAGATGCTGACAAAGAACTGGAGATGGTAGAAATGTTATACGAAATGAGAGAAAAAGCGGGGTTAACAAAGTCTGCGCTGGCCGAACGAATGGGATTACGCCCGTCAGCCATCAGCCGGCTGGAAAGTAATCCTTATCAGACTGATATCCCGCGCGTTTTTCTTCAGCCCGTCCACATTCAGCCCCGCTATGGCACGCCGGTATACCATTCGGCCGCCACACAGCACGCATTCGAGCGGGTCACGACTCAGGAACTGTTTCACCATTTGTGCATAGCACACATTCGCCACCGGTTCTGGCATACTTTATGTGCAGGCATAACGGTGCTCTCCCTGAATTTGTGAAAGAATCAGTAGTTCACATCACGCTATGCCTGTCTCCTTTTTCTGGGGATTCCTCAGGATGATGGTGATTATCCGTTATGCCTGAGTAGTACTGATTTTATTTTTCTCAGGAGTAATTAAAAATGAACAGAATTTATTCTCTTCGCTACAGCGCTGTGGCCCGGGGCTTTATTGCCGTATCTGAGTTTGCCAGGAAATGTGTTCATAAGTCTGTCAGACGTCTGTGTTTCCCGGTTTTATTACTGATCCCGGTACTATTCTCTGCAGGAAGTCTTGCGGGAACGGTCAATAATGAACTCGGGTATCAGTTATTTCGTGATTTTGCTGAAAATAAGGGGATGTTCCGCCCGGGGGCAACGAATATCGCTATTTATAATAAGCAGGGAGAATTTGTCGGTACGCTGGATAAGGCAGCTATGCCTGATTTCAGTGCTGTGGATTCGGAAATCGGTGTGGCGACACTGATAAACCCGCAGTATATCGCCAGCGTGAAACATAACGGGGGATATACAAACGTTAGCTTTGGTGATGGTGAAAACCGTTACAATATCGTGGACCGGAATAATGCGCCGTCACTGGATTTTCATGCCCCCCGGCTGGATAAACTGGTGACAGAGGTTGCCCCTACTGCGGTGACGGCGCAGGGGGCAGTGGCTGGCGCATATCTGGATAAGGAGCGCTATCCTGTTTTTTATCGTCTGGGGTCTGGTACTCAGTATATTAAGGACAGTAACGGACAGCTGACACAAATGGGAGGTGCATATTCCTGGCTGACCGGCGGGACTGTCGGTAGCCTGTCATCCTATCAGAATGGAGAAATGATTAGCACCAGTTCAGGTCTGGTTTTTGATTACAAACTTAATGGTGCAATGCCCATTTATGGCGAGGCCGGTGACAGCGGTTCGCCTTTATTTGCTTTTGATACTGTTCAGAATAAATGGGTGCTGGTCGGTGTTCTTACTGCGGGGAATGGCGCGGGGGGCAGGGGAAATAACTGGGCTGTTATTCCACTGGATTTTATCGGGCAGAAATTTAATGAAGACAATGATGCCCCGGTCACGTTCAGAACATCGGAAGGTGGTGCACTGGAGTGGAGCTTTAACAGCAGTACCGGAGCTGGTGCGCTGACACAGGGAACCACCACATATGCCATGCACGGGCAGCAGGGAAATGACCTGAATGCTGGTAAGAACCTGATATTTCAGGGGCAGAATGGTCAGATTAACCTTAAGGATTCGGTTTCTCAGGGGGCGGGTTCCCTGACGTTCCGTGATAATTACACAGTAACAACCTCTAACGGAAGTACCTGGACCGGTGCCGGTATTGTTGTGGACAACGGGGTGTCCGTAAACTGGCAGGTTAATGGTGTTAAGGGCGATAACCTGCATAAAATTGGTGAAGGTACGCTGACGGTACAGGGTACAGGTATTAATGAAGGTGGCCTGAAGGTCGGGGACGGAAAGGTTGTACTGAACCAGCAGGCGGACAATAAAGGACAGGTGCAGGCGTTCAGCAGTGTTAATATTGCCAGTGGCCGGCCGACCGTGGTACTGACTGATGAGCGGCAGGTAAATCCGGATACCGTCTCATGGGGATATCGTGGGGGCACACTGGATGTTAATGGTAACAGTCTGACGTTTCATCAGTTGAAGGCGGCAGATTATGGTGCCGTGCTGGCGAATAACGTTGATAAACGGGCCACTATCACGCTGGACTATGCCCTGCGGGCTGACAAAGTAGCACTGAATGGCTGGTCGGAATCAGGTAAAGGAACTGCCGGAAATTTATATAAATACAATAACCCGTACACAAATACGACGGATTACTTCATCCTGAAGCAGAGCACCTATGGTTATTTCCCCACGGACCAGAGCAGCAACGCCACCTGGGAGTTTGTGGGGCACAGTCAGGGGGATGCACAGAAACTGGTAGCTGACCGTTTCAATACTGCAGGGTATCTGTTTCACGGACAACTGAAAGGCAATCTGAATGTGGACAATCGCCTGCCTGAAGGCGTTACCGGTGCTCTGGTGATGGACGGAGCTGCGGATATCTCCGGTACATTCACCCAGGAAAACGGGCGTCTGACGCTGCAGGGGCATCCGGTTATCCATGCATACAATACTCAGTCTGTGGCTGACAAACTGGCTGCCAGTGGAGACCATTCGGTTCTGACTCAGCCTACGTCATTCAGTCAGGAGGACTGGGAGAACCGCAGTTTTACCTTTGACAGGCTGTCACTGAAGAACACTGATTTTGGTCTTGGTCGCAATGCCACACTGAACACAACCATCCAGGCAGATAACTCCAGCGTCACGCTGGGCGACAGCCGGGTATTTATCGACAAAAACGATGGCCAGGGAACAGCCTTTACCCTTGAAGAAGGCACATCTGTTGCAACTAAAGATGCAGATAAAAGTGTCTTCAACGGCACCGTCAACCTGGATAATCAGTCAGTGCTGAATATCAATGATATATTCAATGGCGGAATACAGGCGAACAACAGTACCGTGAATATCTCCTCAGACAGTGCCGTTCTGGGGAACTCAACACTGACCAGTACCGCCCTGAATCTGAACAAGGGAGCAAATGCTCTGGCCAGTCAGAGTTTTGTTTCTGACGGTCCAGTGAATATTTCTGATGCCGCCCTGAGTCTGAACAGCCGTCCTGATGAGGTATCTCACACACTTTTACCTGTATACGATTATGCCGGTTCATGGAACCTGAAGGGAGACGATGCCCGCCTGAACGTGGGGCCGTACAGTATGTTGTCAGGTAATATCAATGTTCAGGATAAAGGGACTGTCACCCTCGGAGGGGAAGGGGAACTGAGTCCTGACCTGACTCTTCAGAATCAGATGTTGTACAGCCTGTTTAACGGGTACCGCAATATCTGGAGCGGGAGCCTGAATGCACCGGATGCCACCGTCAGCATGACAGACACCCAGTGGTCGATGAACGGAAACTCCACGGCAGGAAATATGAAACTTAACCGGACAATAGTCGGTTTTAACGGGGGAACATCACCGTTCACGACACTGACAACAGATAATCTGGACGCGGTTCAGTCAGCATTTGTCATGCGTACAGACCTTAACAAGGCAGACAAACTGGTGATAAACAAGTCGGCAACAGGTCATGACAACAGCATCTGGGTTAACTTCCTGAAAAAACCTTCTAACAAGGACACGCTTGATATTCCACTGGTCAGCGCACCTGAAGCGACAGCTGATAATCTGTTCAGGGCATCAACACGGGTTGTGGGATTCAGTGATGTCACCCCCATCCTTAGTGTCAGAAAAGAGGACGGGAAAAAAGAGTGGGTCCTCGATGGTTACCAGGTTGCACGTAACGACGGCCAGGGTAAGGCTGCCGCCACATTCATGCACATCAGCTATAACAACTTCATCACTGAAGTTAACAACCTGAACAAACGCATGGGCGATTTGAGGGATATTAATGGCGAAGCCGGTACGTGGGTGCGTCTGCTGAACGGTTCCGGCTCTGCTGATGGCGGTTTCACTGACCACTATACCCTGCTGCAGATGGGGGCTGACCGTAAGCACGAACTGGGAAGTATGGACCTGTTTACCGGCGTGATGGCCACCTACACTGACACAGATGCGTCAGCAGACCTGTACAGCGGTAAAACAAAATCATGGGGTGGTGGTTTCTATGCCAGTGGTCTGTTCCGGTCCGGCGCTTACTTTGATGTGATTGCCAAATATATTCACAATGAAAACAAATATGACCTGAACTTTGCCGGAGCTGGTAAACAGAACTTCCGCAGCCATTCACTGTATGCAGGTGCAGAAGTCGGATACCGTTATCATCTGACAGATACGACGTTTGTTGAACCTCAGGCGGAACTGGTCTGGGGAAGACTGCAGGGCCAAACATTTAACTGGAACGACAGTGGAATGGATGTCTCAATGCGTCGTAACAGCGTTAATCCTCTGGTAGGCAGAACCGGCGTTGTTTCCGGTAAAACCTTCAGTGGTAAGGACTGGAGTCTGACAGCCCGTGCCGGCCTGCATTATGAGTTCGATCTGACGGACAGTGCTGACGTTCATCTGAAGGATGCAGCGGGAGAACATCAGATTAATGGCAGAAAAGACAGTCGTATGCTTTACGGTGTGGGGTTAAATGCCCGGTTTGGCGACAATACGCGTTTGGGGCTGGAAGTTGAACGCTCTGCATTTGGTAAATACAACACAGATGATGCGATAAACGCTAATATTCGTTATTCATTCTGATGCTGTGCAGCAAAGGGACTATTGCTTTGTCCCTTTGCTGCGATTATCTGATTACGGTACAGTAGAAGAAATAATCTTTCTAACTCCTGAACACATCTCTGGAGATTTATGTCAGTTTTGCAAGTGTTACATATTCCGGACGAGCGGCTTCGCAAAGTTGCTAAACCGGTAGAAGAAGTGAATGCAGAAATTCAGCGTATCGTCGATGATATGTTCGAGACGATGTACGCAGAAAAAGGTATTGGCCTGGCGGCAACCCAGGTTGATATCCATCAACGTATCATTGTAATTGATGTTTCGGAAAACCGTGACGAACGGCTGGTGTTAATCAATCCGGAGCTTTTAGAAAAAAGCGGCGAAACAGGCATTGAAGAAGGTTGCCTGTCAATCCCTGAACAACGAGCTTTAGTGCCACGCGCAGAGAAAGTTAAAATTCGCGCCCTGGACCGCGACGGTAAACCATTTGAACTGGAAGCAGACGGTCTGTTAGCCATCTGTATTGGGCTCCGTTTGGGAAACGGAAAATATTGTACGTTAAGGCTATTTTTTAATCAGGTTTAACCTCTTTATAGAGCGCCTGAATGCGACAAACTTGGGAAGTACTATAGCCTGTCACCTCTGCCGTTTCACGGATGCTCAGTTTCTTGATCTGCCGGTAGTACATTACTTTCTGATGTCGTTCCCGATCTGCCTGTTTGCCCCGATACTTACCTAAAGTATGGGCACGTTCAATTCCCTGTTTTTGTCGTTGACGACGACTCAGCCAGTCTTTATGCGACATTGCAGCCATCAGGTCGATAAGCATATTATTTATTGGTAAGCGTACAGCGAGGGCCGTATTGACGGGGATGTGTTATTCAGCTGGCAGTGCTATGCGCCACGGAAGCAGTTCGCTGACCCGGTTGACCGGCCAGTCTGCTATGACGCCAAGCACATGGCGAAGGTAGCTTTCTGGATCCACGTCATTCAGTTTGCACGTCCCGATCAGGCTGTACAGTAGCGCTCCCCGCCACCACCATGGTCAGAGCCGAAGAACAGGAAGTTTTTACGACCCAGACTGACCGCCCGCAGGGCATTTTCAGCGATGTTGTTATCGATTTCCACCCAGCCATCGTTCGCATAGTACGTCAGTGCCGGCCACTGGTTAAGTGCGTACGCGAACGCCTTCGCCAACTCTGAGTGTCGCGACAGGGTCTTCATCTTTTCACGCAACCAGCTTTCCAGGGATTTCAACAGCGGTTTCGTTTTTCGCTGACGTTCAGCAAGCCGCTGCTCTGCCGGCATTCCCCTTATATCCGCCTCTATGGCGTACAACTGACCGATCTGCTCCAGGGCTTCTTCCGTCAGTGCTGACGGGATGCGGACGTGCACATCGTGGATCTTTCGGCGGGCATGAGCCCAGCAGGCAGCTTCCGTTATCCGACCATTGCGATACAGCTCGTTGAACCCGGCGTACGCATCCGCTTGCAGCACACCGCTGAAGCAAGCAAGATGAGTCTGCGGATGGATGCCTTTCCTGTCCGGGCTGTAAGCGAACCACACTGCAGGTGCCAACGCTGACCCGGCATTGCGGTCATCACGAACATACGCCCACAACCGCCCGGTCTTCGTCTTCTTATTACCCGGCAGCAGTACCTGGACCGGGGTATCATCGGCATGGAGTTTGCCGTCAGTCATGACATAGCCATGAAGCGCCTCTTCCAGCGGAGACAGCAGCCGGCAGCATGCATCCACCCAGCCCGACAGCAGTGAACGGCTCAGCTCCACACCTTGCCGGCCGTATATTTCTGACTGGCGATACAGCGGGGTGTGCTCTGCATACTTCGAGGTCAGCACGCGGGCCAGCAGCCCCGGTCCGGCGATACCCCGCTCGATGGGCCGCGAAGGTGCAGGTGCCTGCACGATGGCATCGCACTGAGTACAGGCATGTTTTTCCCGTACCGTCCGGATAACCCGGAAGGCGCTACGCATCAACTCCAGCTGTTCGGCGGTATCCTCGCCCAGATAGCTCAGTGAACCGCCGCAGTTCGGGCAGCACGGCGCCGCAGGCAACAGTCGCTTTTCGTCACGGGGTAGTGATTCAGGGAACGGCTTACGGGTGCGGGTCTGACGCAACGGACGCTGTACTGCCGGGTCATACACCCTACCAGTCAGCGTATCGCTCTCTTTCTGAAGCCGGTTCAGATCGGCTTCCATTTGTGCGATACGGCGGGAGACTTTTTCGGAACGACTGCCGAAGTTCATCCGGCGGAGTTTATCCAGCTGCGCCTGCAGATGGTCTATTTCGCGCTCCCGGTTGCTCAGCTTTTCCTGCAGGGCGTGGATCAGCGCTTCCTGTTCGGCCAGGCGCTGTTTCAGCAGGAAGATGTCGTCAGAAGAGATGTCGTTCATAAGCCCGTATTTTACCGGGCTTATTCTGTGACAACCAGGATAAAGAGATTTACAGCATGGTCAGGGAGGTCAGCAGCCGCTTGGGCTGTCGCCAGTCGATACCTTCCAGCAGCATCGCCAGCTGCGCCTGCGTAAGGAACACTTTGCCATCACGGGCTGACGGCCAGGCGAAGCGCCCACGCTCCAGCCGTTTGGTCAGGAGGCACAGCCCGTCACCGGTGGACCACAGCAGTTTAACCTGACTGCCGCTGCGGCCCCGGAAAATGAAAACATGGCCGGACATGGGATCGTCTTTCAGCGCCGTCTGTACTTTCGCAGCCAGGCCGTTGAAGCCATTTCTCATATCGGTGATACCGGCAACCAGCCAAATTTTGGTCCCGGAAGGTAACGGGATCATCGCTTCAGTTCCTGTATCAGCAGAGTCAGGAGCTTTTCGCTGACATTGCCATTGAAGCGGAGCGTCCCGTGCCGGAACGTTACCTCACAGCTGATACTGAGGGTTTCCGGGTCCTCTGCAAGCGATTCTGGCTGTTCGGCAGCTGCATCGAGAGTCACAGGAAGTAGCTGGGGGCTCTCTGAAGAAGGTAATAGCAGCTTTCCCTCGCGCCATTGTTGTCGCCATTTGAACAACAGATTGGCGTTAATGCCATTTTCAAGAGCAAGTTTTGAGATGGATATCCCGGGTTCACAGGAGGCAGCAACGAGCAGCTGTTTAAATTCGGGAGGATAATTAGGGCAGCCTTTTCGCCTGCCGGGAGTCACATTTTTCTGCATATCTGACACTTTGGTTCCCACTACTTATTTGGTGGACACCACTTTGTCTAATTCGTCAGATTCTGACCAGACGGTTCAGGCTGTACGCTTACGAATGAACGAGTAATCAGGCATTTCATAGCCTGTACAGGTTATTATTACATCATATTTTTCCTGAGATGCGTCGACGAACTTAATAGCGCCTTCTCCGGTGAAACGCTCTGCCTGGGGTTTAACTTTTATCAGACCGGCGGCCACATTCGGTATGATTTTTTCGTTAACATGCACCGCGTTATTGTTCGCCATGTCGGGCAACAGACTGGATGCTCGGTAGGCCTGCATGTAGTCAGGCATCATGGTGTCGAGATAACCGATAAAATCTTCATAATTCATTTGGCTCAGCAGACACCTGCCCAGATAGGAGTGCATCATGTCATTCGGGCCAGTCGGGAATTGTCTCGGCAGATAAAGTCCCATCTTTTTGACGGACAGACTTACGCTTCTGGCAAAGGGAACAAGGTCTGAGGCAATATCCGCACCGCTGACACCGCCGCCAATGATGAGGATATTTTTTCCTTTAAATGCCTCTGGCTCCTGATAATCTCTCGACGTGATCAACGTTCCGGAGAAGTTTTCCTCACCTGGCAGGGGGGGCCGGCGGGGTTGCCAGAGTTCACCTGTTGCAATGATGACCCGGTCAAAAATGTCTTCCGTGTCTTTTCCTTCAGAAGCGCAGCGGATCACCCGGTGTCCGGCGTCTTTTCTGAGTGAAACAACTTCAGTATTCAGTCGGATCGACTCACGGAGGGCATCCTCTCCGGCCACGGCCGAAAGATATCTGAATACCTGTTCCACTCCTAGAAACTCATCGATATCGCCAGGGGGAAAGCCAGTATAATGAAATGTATAACGAGAGTTCTGCATACAGGCATTACGGTAAGCGCCACCACTCCAGGGGTTCCAGATCTCCCCAATTCGGGTATTCTTCTCAAACAGAACCACGGAGTGACCTGCTTTAATCGCATTACGGGCAGAAATGATGCCGGCAGGACCCGCGCCGATGATTGCAATATTCATACGTGTTTTTTCCTGCGGTTGATAAGTGTTATTACAAGCACTGGTGCAGCCAGAAACAGTGTGACAATATTGGCGATCAGTACGGCAAAATCAGATCGCATAATGCCATACGCTATCCATGAGATTACACCTGTCAGGAACATGATATACATAACAACGGAGATACCTTCGGTATTGCGTGTCCTGATAGTTTTTATGCTCTGGGGAGCGAACGCAAACGTTGTGAAAAATGCAGCAAACAGCCCGGTTAAAAGAATGGTATCCATATCAGAATGCCTCAATTATTTCCTGTATATGAAGGCCGGATGACAGGTCCGCTAGCTTAGGAGACGAGTGACCATATTTAATAAGAGCACACCAGTCGTCATGAAGATGAATAAACGAATCAGACCAGAATGGAAGCTCCCGTGGTGGATCAGGCAAGCGTTTCAGAGCGTCGAAGCCAATTGTTTCCGTATTCGTATCATTAAATAGAATCAGGAGCAGGCGATTTTCATGGTGGGTTGAATATCTGATTTCACCATTTTCAAATACAAGCTGTATATGCAGTCCCAAATTATGATCTGTTTCCGATTTACTGGCATGAACTCTGAAATAAGCTCCCTTTTCTGAACTGCCCATTACATAGCCGTTATCATCCACTTCAACCTGACCATCTGATTTTGTACCCA
The DNA here is from genome assembly GCF_046487365.1 of Escherichia sp. WS1451. Taxonomy (NCBI): domain Bacteria; kingdom Pseudomonadati; phylum Pseudomonadota; class Gammaproteobacteria; order Enterobacterales; family Enterobacteriaceae; genus Escherichia; species Escherichia sp. WS1451. The sequence goes on along the minus strand of NZ_JBJQJP010000034.1, from coordinate 22,143 downwards.
CGTGTCCCCTTTACCGTTTTGATCCCATGAACCACTACCGGGCTTTCCCCTATAAAACAAAATAAATCAAGCAGATGACAGGATAGATCGCCCAGAGCACCGCTGCTTTTGCTCTGTTGTGCGGAGTCTCGCCAGGTCAGGTGATGGCGGGTCAGTGCAGAATTTTTATTAAATTCTGCTGAGAAGAAATGCAGTTCACCTAATTTCTTCTCATTTCTCAGACGCATTATCATGTCGATGACGGGGTTATATCGGTAGTTAAAAGACACGATACTGCCTTTTGGAGCAATCTCCTGTAGATATCGTGCAGAGTTGAGATCTGTTGAGAGGGGTTTTTCACACACAAACGGGAGCTGTTTGTAGCGAAGCCACTCGTTCAAATCAATTCTCTTGACGTGGGGAAATCCGTTTTCCAAGCGGACCCCTTATAGGGGGTTGAGGGCCTCCTACCCTTCACTCTTGACTATGTTAACGATAATCATTATCGTTAGTGTTTGTGTGGTAATGGGATAGAAAGTAATGGGATAAAAAGTAATGGATAGAAAAAGAACAAAATTAGAGTTGTTATTTGCATTTATAATAAATGCCACCGCAATATATATTGCATTAGCTATATATGATTGTGTTTTTAGAGGAAAGGACTTTTTATCCATGCATACATTTTGCTTCTCTGCATTAATGTCTGCAATATGTTACTTTGTTGGTGATAATTATTATTCAATATCCGATAAGATAAAAAGGAGATCATATGAGAACTCTGACTCTAAATGAATTAGATTCTGTTTCTGGTGGTGCTTCAGGGCGTGATATTGCGATGGCTATAGGAACACTATCCGGGCAATTTGTTGCAGGAGGAATTGGAGCAGCTGCTGGGGGTGTGGCTGGAGGTGCAATATATGACTATGCATCCACTCACAAACCTAATCCTGCAATGTCTCCATCCGGTTTAGGGGGAACAATTAAGCAAAAACCCGAAGGGATACCTTCAGAAGCATGGAACTATGCTGCGGGAAGATTGTGTAATTGGAGTCCAAATAATCTTAGTGATGTTTGTTTATAAATAGTATTATTTAATATAAGAAAGAACAGTTATTGGACAATCCACACAGAATGATATTTCTTCTTGGTGGATTGTCTATCTTCCATTCCACCTCCAACAGATATCTGAGCATAACGAGGAATTATAACAGGAAGAAATATTCCTCATACGCTTGTAATTCCTCTATGGTTTAAATAGAAATAACTCTATCAACAGTTCTCAACGTTGTTTCTCTGTGTGCAATAATTACCCTGGTGATATTCATGTTTTTTATGGCAACATTCACGAAATGTTCACTCTCTGAATCAAGAGCACTGGTTGCCTCATCCATAAATAATATTCCTGGTTTCCGGTATAAGGCTCGTGCAATAAATATACGCTGTTTTTGACCGCCAGAAAGACCTTCCCCAAGTTCACCTATTAATGTTTCATATCCCATTGGCATATTCATTATAACATCATGAATATGACTTGCTCTGGCACATTCTACCATCCACTCTTCATCCATTTCCTCTGCAAAACCACAGATATTTTCACGAATTGAGCCTGAAAATAGCCGGTCATCCTGCATAACACAGGCTATCATCCGGTGATAATTATTTATTCCAATTTGGCGTATATCTATACCATTTATCAGTACCCTCCCGCTATCAGGTTCAAATAGTCCACATAGTACTTTCATTAATGTGGTTTTTCCCGCACCGGAAGCACCAGTTATAGCCACACTTTCCCCCGGAGCTACAGATAAACTCAGAGCACTGAATATCGGTGCTGACTGACTGTCATAACGATAGCTTAAACCATTGGTTTCCAGGGATATTGGCCCCATATCAGCAACGATTTCAATTTCAGGTTTCTTTTCCTCCTTTTCATGTAATGCAATATCTGCAATGCGCTCATTGTGCAGACTCATTATTCTTAGCTGAAGAAGAAAACTGGTCAGAGAGGCAACTCTTTCCGAAAACTGCCCACGAAAAGAACTAAACGCTACAAACATTCCTATTGTCATCTGATTATCGATCACAAGGCCTGCTCCCAGCCATAAAATTACAATCTGATCACAGGCGGTAACAAAGGTATTTATTCCTCCGAAGAGCAAATCCATCCTGGTTAGCTTAATACCCGAATTTATCGCATCTATTTTCATATTAAGCCAGTGTGCTCCCCGAATTCCGACCATCCCCTGGATTTTTACCGTGGCAATACCATATAATGTTTCCATAAAATAGGAGGCGGCACGGGCCTCCCTGACAAGACATTCTTCTGATATCTGTCGGTAATTGCCGTATGTCACCAGTCGAATAAAAATGTAAATTGTGGTAAAGCAGAGAACTATCCAGGTGAGATATCCTCCGTATAACAGCATCATCACACAAACACCGACAACCATAATGCTGTCCATTATGAACCCGATCACACTGGTGGTAAATGTGGCCCTCAATGTGTCAAGGGAGTCAAAACGTGACTGGATATCACCTAATTTTCGGCGTTCAAAAAACGCCAGCGGTAGTCTGAGAAGATGATCGAACAGCCCCGACTGCCACTGTACATTGATGAGCGTGCTCATAACCAGTGAAGACCATGCGCGCAGCGTACTCGTTGCAGCTTTGAGTAATATAAAAAACATAAGAGCAGCAGAAATTAGCGTCAGTAGCCCTCTGTCCCCCGCAGGAATAGCATGATCCATAACCAGCTGTGTCCCCACCGGCATTAGCAGATTGATTGCTTCAATTACAACTGACAGACAGAAAATTTTCGCCAGCGTTCTTTTAATACCGTAAATACTGTTAATCAGTGAACGAAGACTTATGCGGGTCTGCAGGGTTTCCGACTGGAATTCACTTCCGGGCCAGACCTCAAGTGCAACGCCTGTAAAATATCGGCTCATTTCCTCCCGGCTGATATATCTTATGCCCCTGGCCGGATCATGCAGTACATAACGGTTACGCTTTACGCTGACCAGAACGACGAAGTGACTGAAATCCCAGTGGAGAATACACGGCGTTTTGAGGACTCGAAGTTCATCCAACTCCAGTGAAAGAGCCCGGGTGGCCATCCCCAGTTGCTCCGCTATTCCATTGATTCCTGCAAGGGTTGCTCCACGGGCAGAGAGATTAAACTTCCGGCGAAGATATATCAGGTCAATATTCTTACCAAAATGACCGCATATCATTGCTAGGCAGGCCAGTCCACATTCAGCGGTCTCCGTCTGATGAATAACCGGAACACGACGTTGCCAGCGCAAATCAAGCAGATTTATAATTTGTCTGAAATTCCTGTTAGTCATTGATCGGTCCTGTTGCACTGTGTTTCATGTCATAGAAAGGAGAAAGCATCCACTGGTAAATACGCCTTTTTTCCAGAAATAGTGTACTTTCGGCTTTCATTCCATTTTCCAGAGGGAGGTATTTTTCGTCATACCTGATTATCTGCTTTTCAGGCGTCGCAATGACTTTATACCAGGGAACAGAGGCACCCGGCGTATTTTGAGGTGCGCCCTTATAGGTCAACATTTCCTGTGTTGACGCAGGAGTCCTGGATATAGTTTTAACCGTAGCAGAGAACTGCCCAAATTTTTCTGAGGGGAAGGCTTCATAACGAATATTCACTTTGTCACCAGCCGAAATATAAGGAACAGCATCATTCGGGACCCAGAGAATAAGATAATAGTTTTCAATGTTCTCAGGAATAACCTGCAGAAGGCTGTCTCCGGTATTGACCATTTGCCCTACAGTGACACTCAGGGAGTCAACTTTCCCGTCAGACAACGCCCGGATAATGATTTCGCCTTCCACATCAGTGTTAACCAGTTCTTTCTGCAATTCGAGTCGTTGCAGTTCCATCTGATAGATACGATTATCAAAATCTGCTGCCTGAGTCTGAATCTGACTCTCCAGAGTGGTTATCTGCAGGGCATTTTGTTCATTTTGTCCGCTCAGACTGAGAAGGTTGTTTTGTTGTTGATAATATAATGCAACTTGGTTAGTTAATTGATCTTTATTAATCAGTCCTTTTGACTGATAGTATCTGTAATTCTCCATATTATTTTTCATTATTTTTATCCCTTCCTCTGCACGCTGTATAATGTCTGATGAGCGACGGAACGCATCTGTGTATTGCAGACGTTGTTTTTCCAGGGTATCTAGCGTTATTTTTTTACTTTCTTCCAGACGGGAAATAATGTTGTTCACACGAACCAGCTGGTTTTCTATATCCCGGCGATGATTATCAGTGACAATACCATTGCGTGTACTTTTACTGATGTCAATCAGATAAACAGGATCCCCTTTTTTTATCAACTGCCCTTCATGAACAAACTGCCTGACAACAAATCCCTGTACACCTGAATATATATTGACAGCTCTTGGCCAGGTTGTGACCTCACCACTGACATTAACACGGCGGCTATAGGTACCAACAATAATGAACATCAGAAATGCCGTAATAAACACAATGCTTCCCAGCATGATTAACCACAGTGGTATTCCGGGAAGTAATATTGCCCGTCCCTGCCACTTCATTTTTCTGTTTTCTAAAGCATCCTGGCGAAACAAATAATGTCTCCTTGCATACTATTAGTTTGTTGTTTATCTGGATTAATGATGGAAAATAAATCGAAAATTTGCATTATATGTTTCAAGGAAAATCATATAAACATACAACATAGGAGAGTTATCAGGATAAATAATCATATAATGCTGAGAACAATATTATAAACAATAGTCTTTTTATTTATGATGAAAGAATGTCATTATTTATTAAATGACAATAATCTAACTGATTTAGGTTATTGTCAGAGAATATTAAAGTAACATAACTCATTCATCTATTTCCTAGTTTCTCTGTATATTAAAAGAGAATGGTAATCATTATCATGTTAAAGTGTCATATCGTTTACATAAAGTCAAGATATATCAGTGTGGCAAGCCTGGCAGGATTCTCTAGGGAAGGGCAGGCATACTCAGTGCATAGCTGATGCACGGATGACGGCAGGGGGGAGGAGGCTGGTGACTTTCGGACGACTGTAGCGGCTTACATCGGGCTTCGGCGGTATCATATGAAACAGCGGAGTGCCGCCTTCCATGCCGCTGGCGCGGCATATCCTAGTGACGATATCTGAATCGTTATATACTGTGTATATACGTGGTAATGACGGGGTGATAAATGGCACAGGTTAATATGAGTTTAAGAATTGACGCTGAACTGAAGGATGCTTTTATGGCCCTGCAAAAAGCATGGACCGTAATGGCTCTCAGTTAATCCGGGATTTTATGCGCCAGACCGTGGAACGGCAGCATAATACCTGGTTCCGTGACCAGGTTGAGGCAGGACGTCAGCAACTCGAGCGCGGCGATGTGCTTCCCCATGACATGGTCGAATCTTCCGCTGCTGCATGGCGGGATGAAATGAGCAGGAAAGTCGCCGGTAAATGATGGAGATATTCTGGACCATGCTGGCCAGCCAGGACAGGAAGCGCATTCGTGAGTACATTGCGGAGCAGAACCTGATAGCCGCCATTGAACTGGACGAACGGATTGGTTGTTCAGCCAGCCTCCTGTTCTCCCTTTCTTTTATCAGTGTACAGGTGCATGACAACATAATCACGGTATGATAATAATAATCAATAACAATAAGTTGTGTCACGTTTACATCATGGAACGGAGGTGCTCCTGTGACTTTTGAGCAAAAAAAGCCCGGGCAATTGCCCTGATGGACAGCAAAAAGATGTGGCGGAGTAATTATGCTCCTCCTCTGCTGCGTATTCTCTGGCGGCTGGGTATCCGGCTTCCGCCATTGCCCTTTATGCCGTTCTGGCAGGTTACGCTGCTGATGGGGGGCTTATGGGGTATTTCCTGGGGATGTGCAATGTGGTTTATGTACTGGGGGCCGTCAGGAATGGTAGCAGGTGAGGCCATTATTATAAGTATCACGAGTGGTTTTTTGTTCGGACTGCTCATGGCCTCTTTCCACTGGTGGCGCAGGAAAGTTAACCGGCTGCCACCATGGAATGATGTGTAAACCGTGCCGGCATGTTTTTACGGGGTGATGCTTTCATTAACCTGTACACGAACTTCTATTCCTGCATCATTACAGGCCTACAGCCACTACGCCACTTCCAGCGGATCGCCCTCCCGGCGTACCTCCCCGCCTTCTTTATTCTATAACTGCAGACAGGTGCTGCCGTCGAGGCGCACCACAAAATCCCCACGGCAGGCCTGATATGTCATGCCGTTCAGCTCCACCGGCAGATCAGTGGCAGAAGTGCCATCTGCGGGCAGACCTGATGCCGGGACCAGCGGCAGTACGACGACTTCTGCAGTACGCTGTTCTGCCAGCAGAGAGGCTGTGCCACGGCCCGGTCAGCTTTTGTGAGTTCCACAGCTAGCCGCAGCTCAGGGATTAAGATTCAGGTAATTTACGGAAAACAAGTGATTTCCGTACGGGAGAGAAGGCCTAACGTATATTATTTCAGAAATGACTATGAATCCCCATATATTGCCAATTATACAGTAAATGATTATCATTATCATCTACTGTGTGCAACTGATGGTCTGAAATAGCGCTTTTAGGAGACAAGATGCAGTCAGCTAGTAAATTAATCTACCGCGGGAAGTTGCTTGGCAGTTTACCCACTGTGGGCGAGATTCATAAAGAAATCGCAGTATCGGAAGAAACCGTAACATGGATCTCTCTGCAACGAGATATTATAGCGAATATTTTGCTGGGAAAAGATCCTCGCTTACTTGTGATTGTTGGTCCATGCTCAATCCATGACGTTCAGGCCGCAGTTGATTATGCGAAGCGATTGTTCGTATTACAGAATAAGTACTTATCGAAAATGTACATTGTAATGCGCACTTATTTTGAGAAACCTCGAACCCGTAAAGGCTGGAAGGGAATAATGCACGATCCTGATCTAAATGGAAGTTATGATGTTGAGAAAGGGATACGATATGCTCGCCAGTGTTTGTCTTCAATCACAACGATGCGTGTCGCAACCGCTACAGAATTCCTCGATCCTTTTCTTACTCCCTATATTGCTGATTTAATATGTTGGGGTGCTATTGGTGCCAGAACCACTGAATCACAAACGCATCGTCAACTTGCGTCTGGTTTACATTGTCCAGTTGGATTTAAAAACAGTACTGATGGAAATATTAACTTAGCTATTGACGCTATTATTGCAGCCCGTGAACAACATATTGTATATATGACATCTTTAACAAATAGTATATCTACACTATTAACCGATGGCAATCCACATGGACATCTAATATTACGTGGAGGTAGAGAACCTAACTATGGTTTGTCTGATATAACTAAGGCAGTGAAATTAATGCATGATGAGGGCATTAACCATCGTCTGATAATTGATTGTAGCCATGGTAATAGCGGTAAAGTGGCTAAACGGCAAATTTCCGTTGCACGTCAAGTTATAGATAATCGGAAAAAAATACCAGGATATGTAGCTGGCATTATGGTGGAAAGCTTTTTACAAGATGGAAAACAATCCGATAGTTTTCCGCTAGAGTATGGTCAGTCTGTTACTGATGAATGCATATCATGGCAACAGACAGAACAATTATTATCAACTCTGGCAGCACAGCTTTAACTTCAACTATTGCACATATATTGCTTTTAAAGGGGGAAAAATGAAATTACTTAGTTTAAGACACTCAATTAGTGTTATCAGAGAAGCAGATATTTTATCTCTACAGTTTATGATTATATAAAGCGCTATCGTAGCCGCGTATTTAATGGTCTTAAAATATAAAACAATTGGTTACTATCTATGGCAAGCTCCTGAATTATGTGTGTGAACCAGGAGTTTCTCAGGAGTTTCTCAGGAATTTCCTCACAATGTGGCACTATCACTGTCACCTTTTTCTCCTTGGAAACCTCCAGGGATGCCCCAAAGTTTCGGTCAGTTTTTAGATAGGTAGCATTCCTCATTAATAATGAGGACACCGAGGGTAGAATCTTAACTCCGTGTTAATAGAATAAAAAACAATCATCAGAACTGAGTAGGGAAAGCGAATCATGATGTATGAAGTTTCACACACAATGTGAATCAAAAACGCTCGTAGATAATCCGATAGTGCTGCCTGATACGCTGAAAGAAATTGTTCGCAGGAAGATCTGATTATGCTGATTCGTCGACCACAGGCCCTTATATACATAAGCAGCGCCCGCGCCTGAAATGCAGGTCAGAAACAATGTGAACACTATCCGTGAGAAATTGTGACAAAATTCCCGATGATCGACAAGTGCAATGAAATAAAAAACATATGTTATATATCAATTTGATATTTATGAAAAATCAATATATTTATCTTGTGAGGGATTGCTTTTTCTTTTACTAAATGATATTAATTATCATTCTTATATAAAAACAATAATGGCAGTAAGAAATATCTGGCAAGGATGTGAGCTTAACGATCAAACATTTTAAGTTAGGCATTTATTAGGGAATAGGTATGAGAATTAACAAAATCCTCTGGTCGCTAACTGTGCTCCTGGTTGGGTTGAATAGCCAGGTATCAGTAGCCAAATCCTCCGACGATGATAATGACGAGACTCTGGTGGTGGAAGCCACCGCTGAGCAGGTATTAAAACAGCAGCCGGGCGTGTCGGTTATTACCAGCGAGGATATTAAAAAGACCCCTCCGGTAAACGACCTTTCAGATATTATTCGTAAAATGCCTGGCGTCAATCTTACCGGCAATAGCGCCTCGGGCACACGCGGTAACAACCGCCAGATCGATATTCGTGGTATGGGGCCGGAAAACACCTTAATTTTAATTGATGGTGTACCGGTGACGTCACGTAACTCCGTGCGTTATAGCTGGCGTGGAGAGCGTGATACCCGCGGTGACACCAACTGGGTGCCACCGGAACAGGTTGAGCGTATTGAAGTGATCCGCGGCCCTGCGGCGGCGCGCTACGGTTCGGGGGCAGCCGGGGGGGTGGTGAACATCATTACCAAACGTCCCACCAACGACTGGCACGGTTCGCTGTCGTTATACACCAATCAGCCGGAAAGTAGCGATGAGGGCGCTACGCGTCGCGCCAATTTCAGCCTTAGTGGGCCTCTGGCTGGTAATGCTCTTACCACGCGTTTGTATGGTAACCTGAATAAAACGGATGCTGACAGTTGGGATATTAATTCTCCGGTCGGTACGAAAAACGCAGCCGGGCATGAAGGGGTACGTAACAAAGATATTAACGGCGTTGTCTCGTGGAAATTAAATCCGCAGCAGATTCTCGATTTCGAAGCCGGATATAGCCGCCAGGGGAATATCTATGCGGGCGATACGCAAAACAGTTCTTCCAGTGCAGTTACCGAAAGCCTGGCAAAATCCGGCAAAGAGACGAACCGCCTGTACCGACAGAATTATGGCATTACGCATAATGGTATCTGGGACTGGGGACAAAGTCGCTTTGGTGTTTATTACGAGAAAACCAATAATACCCGCATGAATGAAGGATTATCCGGCGGTGGTGAAGGGCGTATTTTAGCGGGTGAAAAGTTTACGACCAATCGCCTGAGTTCCTGGCGAACCAGCGGCGAGCTTAATATTCCTTTGAATGTGATGGTTGATCAAACGCTGACCGTTGGTGCAGAGTGGAACCGCGATAAGCTCGATGATCCTTCCTCTACCAGCCTGACGGTGAATGACAGTGATATCAGCGGTATTTCTGGCTCTGCTGCGGATCGCAGCAGTAAAAATCATTCTCAAATCAGTGCGCTGTATATTGAAGATAACATTGAGCCGGTTCCTGGCACGAATATCATTCCCGGCGTGCGCTTTGATTATCTCAGCGACTCCGGCGGGAACTTCAGCCCCAGTCTGAATCTTTCGCAGGAATTGGGCGATTATTTCAAAGTCAAAGCAGGGGTTGCCCGAACCTTTAAAGCCCCAAACCTGTATCAATCCAGTGAAGGCTATCTGCTCTACTCGAAAGGCAATGGCTGTCCAAAAGATATTACATCAGGCGGGTGCTACCTGATCGGTAATAAAGATCTCGATCCGGAAATCAGCGTCAATAAAGAAATTGGGCTGGAGTTCACCTGGGAAGATTACCACGCAAGTGTGACCTACTTCCGCAATGATTACCAGAATAAGATCGTGGCCGGGGATAACGTTATCGGGCAAACCGCTTCAGGCGCATATATCCTCAAGTGGCAGAATGGCGGGAAAGCTCTGGTGGACGGTATCGAAGCCAGTATGTCTTTCCCACTGGTGAAAGATCGTCTGAACTGGAATACCAATGCCACATGGATGATCACTTCGGAGCAAAAAGACACCGGTAATCCTCTGTCGGTCATCCCGAAATATACTATCAATAACTCGCTTAACTGGACCATCACCCAGGCGTTTTCTGCCAGCGTCAACTGGACGTTATATGGCAGACAAAAACCGCGTACTCATGCGGAAACCCGCAGTGAAGATACTGGCGGTCTGTCAGGTAAAGAGCTGGGCGCTTATTCACTGGTGGGGACGAACTTCAATTACGATATTAATAAAAATCTGCGTCTTAATGTCGGCGTCAGTAATATCCTCAATAAACAGATCTTCCGATCTTCTGAAGGGGCGAATACCTATAACGAGCCAGGCCGGGCTTACTATGCCGGAGTTACCGCATCATTCTGATCGTAGTGTTTCAGGCGTACTGCCCGCGTAAAAGCGGGCAGTGTTTAGTGGCTTAACTCATGACAACCTGCTGTGTAATTTGCGTTTTCACCACTGATATCTAACAGTGCCTGGCGAAAGGAGGCATTGAACATCGGCCCGTGTCCCAAGTTGGGGAAATCCCAAAATACGACATTGACGCCTTTATCTTTCAGTATAGTGAGGGTGGTATGAATTTTCGACAGCACCCCGACAGCATGCGTTTCCCGGTTATCACCCTGTGTCGCCGAGCCTTCCATTATCGCCAGGTGTTTGGCGCAGAATTGCAGAGGCTCAACCGCCGTAACGCGGCTTAGCAAAGCATCATAACCTCTGCCCAACGACGGGCTGGCACTGTAGTACGACCGGAAGTAAGAGGAGGACAGCCAGGAATCCAGCACGAAGAGGCCGCCGTAGGAGTGCCCCCATAAGCCGCGGCGTTGCCGATCGATATTCAGTCCCTGTTCCACTTTTGGGGCAATACGCGTTTCCAGTAACTGGCGGAAGTTGTTGCTGCCACCACTCTTACGGCTAAAACGCCCTGAGTGGAGATCTGTTTTTCTGCTTTCTGCTGCTGGCGTATAGTCGTAAGCCCTGCTGTTGAGATCGAAAGGGAGGTTGGTCTGATACCCGACAGCCACGATCACTGGCGGTGTTTTTTCTGACAATTGTTTGAGCAGTTCGTCATCCAGGCGGTCCATAACTGCGTTACCGTCAAGCATATATAAAATCGGGTAACCCGATGCCGGTGCGGTTGTATTCGGCACGGCCGTCCATACCCGATAATGGCGTGTGCCATCGACAGAGTCGAAAGAGGTGGTGCTGAAATGGTAAAACACGGAGCCTTTATCGGCTATATTCGGCCCCAGTGGCCGCATATCCGGCTTCGCATAAACTTGCGCACTACAGATAAGGGTGAGGCAAGAAAGATGAAAGAAAATCGCTTTATGCGGGCGTGTTGAGCGATACTCGCGGGCATACATCTGATGATTATTCCTTTTCCGCAGGTGACAATTTGATTTATTCAGGAAGTCTGTACCGTTTCCTGAAAGTGTTTGTGGGTCAACTCAACCCTGTAGTAAACCAATCCCGTCAATCAGTGCACCGCGCCACCATGCGTAATCGTGACCACCGGTGTAAATTGCGCAATGGCTTTCGACGCCAGCGGTAATCAGCCGCTGGTGAAGCTGCTGAACGTGAGGCACTGTCGAACCTTCCAGCGATCCCACGCACAGGCTGATACGTACGCCCTGCGGTGGGGCAGAAAGCAGATGCTCACTCACCCATGAGGTATCGGTTTCGCTGAACAAGCCTGGTCGACTGGTTCTTTCTGGCGTCCACCACATTGAAGGAGAGTGGCTGAGCACCAGACCGAACGTTTCCGGTGCGTAACGAGCCCCCATTAGCGCACTGATCCCGCCGAGGCTCTGCCCGGCCAGCACTGTGCGCGAACGGTCTGCCCACTGACGCTGCGGTTGTTCAGCGCGAATCATCGGCAGCAGATGTCCGGCGATATCCTTTATCAGTTTGCTGCGCCCGCCGAGTATCTCAGTGCGTTCATGTTCATTAATGTTGTCAATGCCCAGTACAGCCACGGGCACGATGCGCCCGTTATTTATGGCGGCGTCAATTGCCGCGCATACGCCAAGGTGATCAAACCAGGTTTCACCATCGGGCAGCACGACCAGCCCGAGGGGCTGAGAAATATCAACATCCGGAATATAGAGCCGAATCTGGCGAGATTTCCCGGCGATAATGCGCATGGAGGTAAGCAGTTGTCCGGTGTGGAAGCCGCCGTTCCATTCCGACAGGGCGGGAGCTTTATCAAGTGTCAGCACTGATTCCTTTGCGTTCCCCCGAACGTTGATCTCCGGCATTTTGTTTAGCGGATCGGCTTTTCCGGCGAGGGTGGAAAAACGGCCTCCGGACAGTGCAATCGTCTCAGCCGTAGTGCCGGGGGGGATTTCCAGCAGCGAATAGGAGCCGCAGTAACTTGCGGGTAAACGCAGTGTCAGTGTCCAGATATCCGTTTCGGGAAGGGCGCTCATCATTCCTTTTTCTACGTGCTCTTTATCCGTCACCCGGTTCAGACGCAGATAAACGCCCTGCAGAGGATGTCGGGCGCGCCACAGAAAGGTAACTTCTCGCTCATCTTCCGCTCCTTCGACTGGCGTCACAAGAGGAACATTCAGCGACTCAGCTTCGCGCCAGAAGTCAGTAAGGTTAGCAATGTGGCCCGCTGCCAGTTGGTTGCGCAGGCTGGCGATAGCAGAGGGATGTTGTTGCATGTTCAGCATTCATACTCTTTAAAAATTAAGGATGTCAGTATAAATAATTAAAGCGGCTATTCACGGTACCGCCGCTTCTGACTGTGTTTTTAATACATTACGTGTCCAGTAACTATCCCGGGGTTTCCTCCTTCATGTTGTGCTGGCGATGGAGCGCAGTACTGCTGACGCTGTCATGCCATAAGCGGGTATAGAGGCCGCCCGCAGATAACAGCTGTTCGTGGGTTCCGTATTCCGCAAGTAACCCCTTATCAATAACGGCAATCAGATCGCAGCGTTGCGCGGTGGTCAGACGATGTGCAACAATCAGCGCCGAGTGCTTCCCGGCATGCACGACATCTGTTAACGATGACATCAGTCGTTCTTCGGATGTGCGATCCAGACATGACGTGGCTTCGTCGAGCAGCAGGATGTGAGCATTAGCCAGTTGCGCGCGGGACAGCGCAATCAACTGGCGCTGACCTGCGGACAGATCGGCTCCGCCGTTATTCACTGGTGTCCGGAATCCCTGCGGCAGATTGCACACCATCTCATACAGCCCTGCCCGCTGTGAGGCAATTTCAACGTCTTCATTGGTGGCGGATGGCCGTGAATAACGAATGTTTTCTGCAATATCACTACTAAACAGTGCTACATCCTGATCGACAAGCCCAATCTGGCGACGATACTCAGCGAGCGAGGCATCATCGAGCATTTGCACACCGATTCTGATGTTGCCGTGCGTGGGGAAATACAACCCGGCAATCAGCTTAATCAGCGTCGACTTACCCGCACCGCTGCGACCGACGACCGCAACAACCATTCCCTCTGGGATCGTCAGGGTAAGTTTGTTCAGAGCTGGCTCGTGACTGTCGGGATAACTGAACGTGACCTCATCAAGATGCAGTGCACCGGTGACAGGGAGGACCGAAGAGGAGCCGAGGTTCTCAGTGCCTTCTGTCGCCAGTAGTTCATCAATATGTTTGCCGCTGGCTGTCGCCTGCTGCCAGGCGTCGACAATCCCTGATAACTGCTGCACTGGCCCATAGAATTGCCCCAGCAACAGGAAGAAAGCCGCCAGTACCCCGGCAGTCATTTCTCCAGCGGCGACCTGCGAAGCTCCCACTAACAGAACAGCGGCATAGGAGGCCTCGGTGCAGAATGTCAGGAACGGAAAATAGACTGCAAGGTATTTTTGTGCTCGCACACGGGTTGCGCGGAAACGCTCCGATAACGCGCGCAGCCGGGCGCCCTCCAGTTCCTGCTGACCATGCGATTGCACGACACGCATGCCAGAGACTTTTTCCTGCAGGGTGCTGTTGACTTTGCCTATTTCCAGCCGTGCCTGTGCATAAGCAGGGGTACTGAGGCGGCGATAAATCATGGTTGCCAGTGCGGCCACTGGCACTGCGCTTAATGCCGTCAGCGCCAGGAACGGGTCGAGCCAGAACATGGTGGCGGCGATTGCGAACATCGTCACCAGACTGGTGGCCGCACCGGCAAGGCCGTTTTGCAGAAAGCGGGCGAGAGAGTCCACATCAACGGTCATGCGGGTAAGACGCGAATCGGCATGCTTTTCATGCCAGGGGAGTCCAAGACGCAGCATATGGCCGAAGCTGCGCAAGCGCACCGAATGCTGAACTGATTCCGCCGCTCTGGCGGCGAAGACCGTCTGCAGAGAATAACTGCACCAGCCCACAATGACCAGGCTCAGGGCGAGCAGGGCACAGAGGCCGATGGTCGACATATCGCCTGCGGCGACACCGGAGTCAATGCCGTGCTGCAACAGTATCAGCACCCCTACGCCTGCCGCAGAATCGAGTGCGATCAGCAGAGCGGCGATGACGAACATCCACGCCACAGGCTTCAGTAGTGACGTGACTTTGCGGCCTTTACCGGCCAGCGCCTGCTGTACTGCATTTTCCGGTACGCGGGTCATACGGGCGACAAAACCTTTATCCCCCGTATCCGTTACATCGTCTTGTGTCGCTGGTTCAGCCGGCCACAATTCGTTGTGGCTATTGTGGGACGTGGCCAGAAAATCGCTGTCGCCGGTCATCAGTGCGCGGAACGCCGGACAGCGCGCTTCAAGTTCTGCCGGGGTTCCGGTATCCACCATACGGCCCTTATCCAGCACCACAACCCGGCTGGCTAGCTGAAGTGTTGAACGCCGTCGGGCAATCACCAGCAGCATATGCCCTTCGTCAGCATAGCGACCCAGCGCGGTATTAATCTCCGCTTCCGTAACAGCATCAACCGCTGAGGTGGTATCATCCAGGATTAACACGTCCGGTGCAGTAATGAGCGCCCGCGCCAGCGCTATTCGCTGCCTCTGCCCGCCGGAAAGATTCGTACCCCGTTCGGTTAACAGGCTATCGAAGCCTTTCGGCAGGGCGTTGATAAAATCGCTGGCTCCTGCAGCAGCTGCCGCACGGCGAATGTCGTCCGCCGTTGCCTGAGGGTGGCCATAGGCGATATTTTCCGCCACCGTACCGGCAAACAGAAAAGCATCTTCAAATACGATGCCTACCCGGCGACGAAGCGCCTCCAGTCTGATATCGCGAAGATTTTGTCGGCCTTCGCTGGTGTTGAGCCATATCTTTCCGGAGCAGGGATCATAAAAACGCGCCAGCAGCATCAACAGGGTCGATTTTCCTGAACCCGATGCGCCCACCACCGCCACGGTTTCACCGGCGCGCAGGGAAAAGGAGATATCGCTGAGGATATGTCTGTCGCCATGGTGGTAGTCAAAGCTCATATTCTCCAGTTCCAGTCCGACAACCTGACTGTTAATCGACTCCGTCCCGTCCTCCATCTGTGAACGGGTGTCGATCAGTGCAAACACCCGCTCCACGGACGCCTGAGTGCGCTGTGCGATAACCAGAAACGATGCCAG
The DNA here is from genome assembly GCF_046487365.1 of Escherichia sp. WS1451. Lineage (NCBI taxonomy): Bacteria > Pseudomonadati > Pseudomonadota > Gammaproteobacteria > Enterobacterales > Enterobacteriaceae > Escherichia > Escherichia sp. WS1451. The sequence goes on along the minus strand of NZ_JBJQJP010000034.1, from coordinate 6,267 downwards.
TACGCGGGTTGGCCCGGTCAGCATCGCGAGGAAGCTGGCGAATGCAACGAAGGTACCGAGATCGATCCGCCCGTGCATGACCGACCACCCGCCGTAGCACAGCAGGACGATTTGCCCGAGCACCGGTAGCGCCAGCATGGTGGCCCCAGGCATCGCCTGCGAGATAACCGCACCGATGCGTACACGCACAATCTGCCGCGACTGCCTATCGAGCCAGTGCGTTTCACGCATCTCTGCCACACAGGATTTTACCACTGAGATCTGTGCCAGCACCTCGCGTATATGTTCGGTGAGATTCGCCAGTTGGTCCGAGGCCAGCCCGGTTTGCGCGAAGACCCTACGACGCGCACGAAGCGCGGTGATCGCCAGGCATACCAGTACGCACACGACGATAAGCGTCATGGCAGGGGACATCCACAGCATCACGGCAATGCCGGCAATGTAATAAGTGAACACTGCCAGCGGCACCGGGCACATCTGCAGCAGGGTATGCACCTGCTGCAGATCGCTGTTGGTCCGTGAAATCACCTGCCCGGTGCGCAGCGCATCCTGGCCTGCGCCGTCAAGTTTCTGAATACTGTCGAATACCCGTCCTCTGAGGGTATGCTGCACCCAGAGTGAGAGCATCCCGGCATAACCACGGCGCACATAGTTACCGATGAAATCAAAAAAAGCGATCAACAGTAACCCGCAGGCCAGCCACGGCAGGCGGGCCGGATTGCCCGCCAGTGCGTCATTCACAGCCTGTCTTGTCAGCAGTGGCGTCAGCGCAGCCAGCAAAATAGTCGATACTGACGCTACCACCACGATGACACTAAGTTTCTTACGTTCCCAGCACACGCGCGCCAGGCGAACTATCCATGACTGAGCCGGTGTGGGAGTGTGATTCGCAGGCATTAAGCCTCCTCCGTCTGTAAAATACGATCCACTGGCCGGATCGTTCCGCAAAAAAGCCAGCACGCTCCGGTCCCGCATTGTTATGGATGCATGACTCCTGGATGGGTGCTGGCATATGATTATCATGAAGGTGTAGTGGTTACCCTTTCTGTACCATTGTGATCAGGCTTTTCGCCACTTCACCAGGGCAGGGTTGCGCCGCCATTTCCGCTGCTACCTCTTCAGAGGCTTTGCGAAGTGAGCGATTGTTGAGGAAAGCATTGATCATGTTACTCGACAGGCCGACGTCGCCAGGGATAATCCCGCAGCCGCGTTCGGCAACAACGCGGGCATTTACCGGGCGATCGGCTCCCTGGCCGAAGACGATTTGTGGAATACCAGCGTGTAGCGCTGTCAGGGTATTGCCTGCTCCGCCATGATGAATGAAACCATCTGCGCCGTTGAGGAAGACACCCATGGGTATCCAGTCAACCAGGCGAACATTTGACGGCAGCGAGCGCAAATCGGACCGCGCATTGGCTGAAATATGCAGGATGATCTCGGCATCGACCTCACTGGCAGAATCCATAACCCAGGCGATTAGATCAAGGCCGTCAACCATCGGTTTGACAGTGCCGAGACTCACCAGCAGACGTTTACGCTCGGGCCTTCTCTCCCACCATGGTTCCCACACCGCGCCACCGTTATACGGGACGTACTGCATCGGAATAATGGGTTCACCGTCGTTTTCCAGAATGCTCATACTCGGCGGTGTTACGTCGATCCAGGCCATATCACGTGGTGTGGCCCCCACATTGTGGCGACGATAGGCGTCCGTGAGCGAACGCGTTACACCCTTGATATGCCAGGGGGTATGGCCGAAGCCTACGGTTTGCATCACGACCGGTATATCATATTTGGCGGCAATCAGCGGCCCGATGACTCCGAGCGGAGGGTAGATGATGAGGTCAGGCCGCCAGTGTCCGGCAAACTCCACCAGATGGTCGGCCATTTCTTCGCTGAAGAATGAGAAGTTGCCCATTTGGGTTCCGATATTACTTTTTTTCCGCTGTGCCTCATGGTGGCGGTAACCAGCTTCGGAATCCAGACCGGGTGCGGCGTCAAACACCACCAACCCGGCCTCTGCCGCTTTTTGTGCGAATTGTCCTCCACTGGCGATCAGCACTTCATGACCGTTAACGCGAAATGCCTGCGCCAGAGACAGCACAGGATACAACAGCCCATAGAGAGGCGGGCCTACAAACAAAATACGCATGAGAAAATCCCTCTCCGCTTGACGATCTAAATCAGGCAGTCGACGCACTCATATGCCAGCAGCAGGACACGACTTTTCGTTAAACCTGCTTTACCAGATGCTGCGCCATTTGTGCTTCACCAGCGTTATGGACAGCTCAGTCAGAGACTTTTCCGTGACATACACAGGTGAACAGGGAACTCCGTATCCCCACTTCCATTAACGCTTACGCGCCATTGTCCTGTTGAACAGCCCAAATGGCGTCGGACAGCTACGCCGGGATGTTCTGACGCATTTGTGCAGTGTTAGACCGAACAACGAATCTGGAAAGAACCGTGATTTCTTAGACACACGATGCATCATCCTGATAGTCTCGCCTTCGCTGGTCTGTAAGTAAAAACGCCGTTGTACAGGCGATGTTTGTTCCCTTTCAGCCTTACCAGAAACAACACAGACACAAATGCTAATGATAATAATTACCAATATCATTTAACTATTGCAACGGTAATTAAAACTTAATAAAAAGGGAAGCTCCCAGAGGGCTATCTGGGGATATTTAAATTGAAACCTACGCTGCTACAGACCGTGGAGAATATCTTGCAAACGCTGAGCATGCTGTTCCAACTCACCGGAAGGCTGATAGACGTTAAGGCATTGGTGAGCGGTTCTGCCGTCGCCAAAAATGTATAGAGAACTCCGACCAGCAGCGTTTCATCCTCTGTCTATAGCGCAAGCGTGTCGAGAACTACTGCTGATATTACGCTGTTGGCGAATAATCCGATTTTTGCTCCTGACCAGGTGAGTTTTTTCGGCTTTTCGCTGCCAGTGTCAGGCTTTCACGTCATCATTTTGGATACGTTATTTCACTAAATGGTCATTGTTAGGGAAAAGAGAATGTGTGACTAGGTCGTTTAGCGTTGCTTTCCATCACACTCTAGCCAATTCACAACTATGGGCGGTTCTCGACGATTCCAGGTCAGGTTGACGGGACGCTAGTGGTTTCAAAGCTTGGTCAACAGATAACGATTGAAAAAGTCATGATCTTACTGAAGTTGTGCGGATAGTGAGTAATGCCGCGAGACGAACTGGCCGGGAGATTGATGGAACTTTAAAAATTATCTCTTAACGCATTTACGAATGCAAAAAGTCTATTTTTTGGTTAGCGGAGAATTTGTTAAAAGAATCCAGCATAGTGAATCCCCCTGCGCGGCTGTCTCTTGATCAGATCTCCTGATAAAGAGACTTCATCACCAGCCTCAACCATATCCTGAAGTCTGAACCAGCCATCCCACATATCTACCCAACCGGGGCGGCCTGTGCGTTTGCTGTGTATGGGTCCACCACATATTGCAATTTTTGTTCTCTTTTAAAATATATTCCACGGGCGTCGTTAGTGCGAGCGCCTTGTGGAGTCTTTTGCTGTTATACAGCGCCAGATATTCCGCCAGTTTCAGGTTAAACAACGCCAGATCCTCAAAGAGTAAAATTTCATTAAATTCAATGAATTGCTCTCTTAATGCCCGGTTAAAACGTTCACAGATAGCGTTCATTTTTGGCGTGTAGGGATAGGTCCAGAGGTGTTTGATGGCGGCTTCCTGCAGCGTTTTGTCAAAGCTTCCCAGGAACTCTTTCCCGTTATCTGTGATGATCTGGCTGATACCGACAGGGAACAGCCGGGCTGCACGGCTGAAAAAGTGATTGACGATATCACTGTTGAGCGACGGCACAGCCAGCGCCAGTACGTAATCGCTGTGTTCGTCGATCATGGTAATGATATAGCGACGCATTTCACCCATTCTGAGCTCAATGGCGTCCATCCCAATGAGCTCTCCTGTCTTTACCGGACGGTAGTGCTTTGGCCTGCGGGGGTTTGGTGGTTCGCTTTTTGACAAGCAGAGCCTTACCCCGCGAGCTCAGACGTACTGGTATCATCCGCATTTTATCGTGTGCGGTGGCGATCATTCTGCCGATGGTGGAAACACTCGGGCAGGTCTGATGGCGTTATGCGCACCAGGGCTTCAGGCGAACAAAAATCTGCTCTTTACCGAGGTTCGGCAGCTCTGTCCTGAGGCGTCGAATCTCTTTCAGCACATCGGGATGCCAGTGCTTTTTTCGTCGCACCAGAGGTGCCTTACTGTGCGGGATTAGCCCCTCAGGTCCTCCCTTGTTCAGTAACTGACGCCACCAGTAAAGCGTGCGGCAGGATACGCCAAAGGCTTCAGAAGCTGCAGAAATACCGTGTTTATCCCAGAAGTGCAGAGCCTTCATTCTCATTGTTGCTATATCAGCCATCACTGAAAGCCTCAACGCATAATCGGCTGCTTAGGATAGCCAACCTCAGGTGCTGCATTTGCATAGTGCAATCTCCCCTTACTTATCCGGAGGCAATTGCAATATCTCTGTGAACTTACACTGTGTATCATCAGGTTATTATGTGAGCTGGTAAATCAGATTTTGCATGGACTGAAATGATGCTGTTATTTAGGGACAAAGAACCGACTTTTTCTCTTGCCTCCTCGCCAGTAATGATTAATGGGAATGCTTCCTCTGGGGAGGAGGACAGTAGAAAAAAGAACCCGCCAGCAAAAATATTGGGGATGAACAGCTTTCGCTACTCAGGTTGTTGGCGGGTAAATTTCCTCATGAAATAAGAATGCTACGCGCTCTTTTTAATGAAAATGATAATCACTGTCAACTAATTGCGCATATTTTCTTCATACATGATTGATAAAGGTGATTCAGACTATCAGTGTTTTGCTGATGGCCTTTTTGTCTTTAGAAAACACCAGCCAGGCTGGTTGGTTCAGTTAAGCTTTCAGCTTCGAGAATTTTATGAAAGCTATTGATTTGTTAAAATAAATCACAGTCTGGTGACTGCAAAAGTTAAACGAGAAATCAAAAGGTGGCCCAAATCTGAAAATGAAGCTCTGCGTGATGATGTTGCCGCTGGTCGTCGTCGGTTGCATATCAGATCAATCTGCCCATCCCCGCGTGAAGCCACCACCGCCTCGGGCGTGGATAATGCAGCCCCCCCGACTGGCAGACATCGCTGAACAGGATTATTTCCTCCCTCAGAGAGAGGCTTATCACTATGCAAAAACAACTGTAGGGAGCCCAGAAGTATATTAATGAACAGTGCAGATGAGCTCCCCATATCGATGGGCAACTATTGTGAGCAATATACCCGGGCTTCCAGCGGAGTATAGATGCCAAAAGTGATAAAACCGAGCAATCCATTTACGAATGTTTGCTGAGTTTCTGTTTTAACAACATTTTCTGCACCGCCACAAATTTTGGCTGCATCAACAGTTTTCTCTTGTCCAATTCCCGAAACGAAGAAATGATGAGTGATGGTTTCCTTTGGTGTTACTGCTGTCGGTTTGTTTCCAACAGTAAACGTTTGTTGAGCACATCCTGTAATAAGCATTGCCAGAGCGGCAGAAAATAACATTTTTTTCATCTTATTATCCTGCATTGTTAAAAACGGCAGAATCCTATGTGATAATAATTAAACGATAGCTAAATGAACGAAAATTAAAAGTATAAAAGTGGTTACTCAGACTTGGTAGGTACTCAGAATCATGGGAAATGAATAAACCGCTTCATCTGTCCATTACTCTTTTAGGTGTGTTGTATTGTCGCCATATTCCCCGCATTAACCATGACAGTAGCCCGACGGAGAACTCCTTCTGCAAGAGTATACGGGAATAATCAAAAACGATGCACATCAAGTGGTTCGGGTTGCTGTTTTACTAGTTTTCGCCACAAAAGCCACTATTTTCCCAGACAATATATCTCTGTCTGGGTTACATAACGTTTGTCCGTTTATTTCCTTACTGATTGAACAGACCTGATTTCGTATAGTGTAATGTATGTAGCATACAGCAACAGAATATCTTATCTCTGGCTACGGAGTATCGTACAGAACGGGCAAAATGCGGCGGTTTCTCCACAAGCATGTGGAGAAACATTCTGCCTCTAGGATTCGTGCACTAGACTGGCCCCCTGAATCTCCAGACAACCAGTATCACTTAAATAAGTGATAGTCTTAATACTAGTTTTTAGACTAGTCATTGGAGAACAGATGATTGATGTCTTAGGGCCGGAGAAACGCAGACGGCGTACCACACAGGAAA
>NZ_JBJQJP010000033.1:0-36032 GCF_046487365.1 Escherichia sp. WS1451 | reverse complement strand
AGTAGTGAAGTAGTGATTCACGACTTCAAGGCGCTTTTCAAAAGGGTATTTTGGCTTTGACATATCAGGGGCTATTCCATTTCATCGTCCAACAAAATGGGTGCAGTACAGTTTGATAGAAATATCGGTCGGGGCCTTCGTCTTTCTGATTCCCGGTTAGCCTGAAAACAGAAAGTCTCAGGCACCCGCAGGCATCCTATGAGGTTTCCTTAGGGACGAAAATAATCACTTGACGAAATTGCGTGCTGTTTTCCAGAATTTTTCGTCATTCGGTTTAGCCGTTCGTTACTCTCTTCATTCCAATGGCATTATTCTTCTCTGCCATAATTGTTGTAAAAATGTGACGCAAAGAGGTTTTTGGTCATAAGTAATTACCGTCAAGTGCCGATGACTTTCTATCAGGAGTAAACCTGGACGAGAGACAACGGTAATGAATACAACTCCCTCACAGCGATTAGGTTTTTTGCATCACATCAGGCTGGTTCCGTTATTTGCCTGCATTCTTGGCGGTATCTTAGTTCTATTCGCATTAAGTTCTGCTCTGGCTGGCTATTTCCTCTGGCAGGCCGATCGCGATCAGCGTGATGTTACTGCGGAGATTGAGATTCGGACCGGGTTAGCGAACAGTTCAGATTTTTTGCGTTCAGCCCGGATCAATATGATTCAGGCCGGGGCAGCGAGTCGTATTGCGGAAATGGAAGCAATGAAGCGAAATATTGCGCAAGCCGAATCGGAGATTAAACAGTCGCAGCAAGGTTATCGTGCTTATCAGAATCGGTCGGTGAAAACACCTGCTGATGAAGCCCTCGACACTGAATTAAATCAACGCTTCCAGGCTTATATCACGGGTATGCAACCGATGTTGAAATATGCCAAAAATGGCATGTTTGAAGCGATTATCAATCATGAAAGTGAGCAGATCCGACCGCTGGATAATGCTTATACCGATATTTTGAACAAAGCCGTTAAGATACGTAGCACCAGAGCCAACCAACTGGCGGAACTGGCCCATCAGCGCACCCGCCTGGGTGGGATGTTCATGATTGGCGCGTTTGTGCTTGCCCTGGTCATGACGCTGATAACATTTATAGTGCTACGTCGGATCGTCATTCGTCCACTGCAACATGCCGCACAACGGATTGAAAAAATCGCCAGTGGCGATCTGACGATGAATGATGAACCGGCGGGTCGTAATGAAATCGGTCGCTTAAGTCGTCATTTACAGCAAATGCAGCATTCACTGGGGATGACTGTAGGGACCGTTCGACAGGGCGCGGAAGAGATTTATCGTGGCACCAGCGAAATTTCCGCTGGCAATGCGGACCTGTCATCTCGCACTGAAGAACAAGCGGCGGCAATTGAACAAACTGCCGCCAGCATGGAGCAACTCACTGCGACGGTGAAACAGAATGCGGATAACGCGCATCATGCCAGCAAACTGGCGCAAGAGGCTTCTATTAAAGCCTGCAATGGCGGGCAGACGGTTTCCGGTGTAGTAAAAACGATGGGCGCTATCTCCACGAGTTCGAAGAAAATTTCTGAGATCACCGCCGTCATCAACAGTATTGCTTTCCAGACGAATATTCTGGCACTGAATGCTGCCGTTGAAGCCGCGCGAGCGGGTGAGCAAGGGCGTGGATTTGCCGTTGTCGCCAGCGAAGTACGGACACTCGCAAGCCGCAGCGCTCAGGCGGCGAAAGAGATTGAAGGCTTGATCAGTGAATCAGTCAGGTTAATTGACCTGGGATCGGATGAGGTGGCCACGGCCGGGAAAACCATGAGCACTATTGTTGATGCCGTCGCGAGTGTCACACATATCATGCAGGAAATTGCCGCCGCCTCGGATGAACAAAGCAGAGGCATAACGCAGGTTAGCCAGGCGATTTCTGAAATGGATAAGGTGACGCAACAGAATGCTTCTCTGGTAGAAGAGGCCTCAGCGGCGGCGGTGTCCCTTGAAGAACAGGCGGCACGATTAACTGAGGCGGTGGACGTATTCCGTCTGAACAAACATTCTGTGTCGGCAGAACCTCGCGGAGCGGGTGAACCAGTTAGTTTCGCTACGGTGTGAAAATGTTAAAGGAGGGATCGATAGATCCCTTCACCTTTCAGAACGGCATTGATTTTCGAATAGCGTTAATCATCAACTGGCAACCAGAAGAGAACGTCGCATCTACGCGGGTCAGTATTCCAATCGGTTCGCCTGCACCATGACCCGGAACAGGCAGGGCCACCAGCGTGGCATGACGCAGGTCGTCTTTTACAGCGCCAGAAGGGACAAACCACACGTAGTCGTATTCAACCGTAAGTTGACGAGATAGCGAAGCAGACAGCGTTTCGATACAACCCGAAGGAATTTTACATCCCTGGCTCTGCACTAATGCATCTGAATGCTGGCGTGGCGCAGTGCCTTCTGGTGATACAACGACCGGCCATTCCAGCACCCGGCTTAGCGTTACGTTCTCCTGAAGTAGCGGATGATTGGGGCGAACAACCAGCTTCAGCGATTCAAGAAACAGCAGTTCATAATTAAGCCCGGTCATCAGTTCAGGATCTGACATCCGACCAATGCCGATATCGATTTCCCCGGTTTTTAAACCCGCCAGAATCATAGGGTTACTCATTGTCGCAACTTGCAAGGTCGTCTCTTTTTGTTGCTGATGAAACTGACCTATAACCGAAGGTAATATCCCCAGTGCCGCAGTCGGTAGTGCACCAACCCTGACGATATCATTATTAGGACCTTCTTTACGATGAAGCGACTGTCCGGCAGTGTTGATGGCGTCAAGTACTCTGACTGCATGCGTTAAAAATTGTTCGCCGGGTAAGGTAAGTTGCGCCCCCTGACGACCACGCTCAAACAAGCGTGCGCCCGTCAGCTGCTCCAGTTCATTCAATGTCTTAGAGAGCGCAGGTTGACTCAAATTAAGGGTTTCAGCCGCGCGCCCCAAAGTTCCTTGTTGTGCGACAGCTACGAATGTATGAAGGTGGCGCAAACGGATGCGCTGACTAAACAGACTATTTTTTTCCATAAGCGATGTTAAAAACGAAGCGGTGTCGCTGACAAGTGAAGTTGTTTGATTATGATAACTTGATTGCAAAATATTATTAACAATTAAAGCAATTATGTTACAGCAAAATGGATAATATTGATGTTTTCGCGGCGAGATCACAGTTTGTAAATTCTTCCCGCCGGAGTGAATGCGGTTACCTACACTCCAGATTACTGACCACTGGAGGCAGACACTATGGCGAACAGCATCACGGCGGATGAGATTCGGGAACAGTTTTCGCAGGCAATGTCAGCCATGTACCAGCAAGAAGTTCCGCAGTACGGCACGCTGCTGGAACTGGTAGCTGATGTGAATCTGGCTGTGCTGGAAAACAATCCTCAACTGCACGAAAAAATGGTAAATGCAGACGAGCTGGCGCGACTGAATGTTGAACGTCATGGGGCGATTCGTGTTGGGACTGCACAAGAGCTTGCTACTCTTCGGCGGATGTTTGCCATTATGGGGATGTACCCGGTGAGCTATTACGATCTCTCGCAGGCGGGAGTGCCGGTACATTCCACAGCATTTCGGCCCATTGATGATGCTTCTCTGGCGCGTAATCCCTTCCGCATTTTTACCTCATTACTCCGCCTTGAGCTTATCGAGAACGAATTTTTGCGCCAGAAAGCGGCGGAGATTCTGCGTCAGCGCGATATCTTCACCCCACGTTGTCGACAACTGTTAGAGGAGTATGAGCAGCGGGGCGGTTTTAACGAAACACAGGCACAGGAGTTTGTGCAGGAAGCCCTGGAAACGTTTCGTTGGCACCAGTCAGCAACGGTAGATGAAGAAACCTATCGCGCCTTGCACAACGAACATCGGTTGATTGCTGATGTGGTCTGTTTTCCTGGATGCCATATCAACCACCTGACGCCACGTACGCTGGATATTGACCGGGTGCAGTCGATGATGCCTGAATGCGGGATTGAACCCAAAATTCTGATCGAAGGGCCGCCGCGCCGCGAGGTACCTATTTTACTACGCCAGACCAGCTTTAAAGCACTGGAAGAGACGGTGTTGTTTGCAGGGCAGAAACAGGGTACGCATACCGCGCGCTTTGGTGAAATAGAGCAGCGTGGTGTGGCATTAACGCCGAAAGGGCGACAACTGTATGATGATCTTCTGCGTAACGCTGGAACCGGGCAGGATAATCTCACTCACCAAATGCATTTACAGGAAACCTTCCGCACTTTTCCTGACAGTGAGTTTTTAATGCGTCAGCAAGGGTTGGCATGGTTCCGGTACCGTCTGACGCCTTCAGGTGAGGCGCATCGTCAGGCGATTCATTCCGGAGACGATCCACAGCCCTTAATTGAACGTGGTTGGGTAGTGGCGCAACCCATTACCTATGAAGATTTCTTGCCTGTTAGCGCGGCGGGGATCTTCCAGTCAAATCTGGGTAATGAAACGCAGGCACGCAATCACGGTAATGCCAGTCGCGAGGCATTTGAGCAGGCGTTGGGTTGTCCGGTTTTGGATGAGTTCCAGCTTTATCAGGAAGCGGAAGAACGCAGTAAACGTCGCTGTGGTTTGCTTTAAATTCTGACCATCCGTCTTTGCAAAAATTTGCCTGATTTTACAAACGAATCAGGCTCATCCCATCGACATAAAAAAATTGCCGATTTATGCATATTCTCTCAGTTCAACAATTGGATTATTAATAAATATTGTCTAGAGTGAGCGGTCATAAATAAGCACTTTCTTGCCGCTGAAAACGACCAGCGCGGGACCATTCACAACACCAGAAGGACTCACTTTCAGGTATGGATCGTAGACGATTTATTAAAGGTTCAATGGCTATGGCCGCCGTGTGCGGTACCAGCGGCATTGCTTCTCTTTTTTCTCAGGCGGCATTCGCGGCAGATTCTGATATTGCCGACGGGCAAACCCAGCGTTTTGACTTCTCCATTCTACAGTCAATGGCGCACGACTTAGCGCAAACAGCGTGGCGTGGTGCGCCGCGTCCGTTACCTGACACTCTGGCGACAATGACGCCGCAGGCTTATAACAGTATTCAATACGACGCCGAAAAATCGCTCTGGCATAACGTTGAGAACCGTCAACTGGACGCTCAGTTCTTCCATATGGGAATGGGATTCCGTCGCCGCGTTCGTATGTTTTCTGTAGATCCCGCAACACATCTGGCGCGTGAAATTCACTTTCGCCCGGAGTTGTTCAAATACAACGATGCGGGTGTTGATACCAAACAATTAGAAGGGCAAAGCGATCTCGGTTTTGCCGGTTTTCGCGTGTTTAAAGCCCCCGAACTGGCGCGCCGTGATGTAGTATCATTCCTCGGTGCGAGTTATTTCCGCGCCGTTGACGACACATATCAATACGGTCTATCGGCTCGCGGCCTGGCGATCGACACTTACACCGACAGTAAAGAAGAGTTCCCCGACTTTACCGCCTTCTGGTTTGATACGGTAAAACCGGGGGCAACCACCTTTACCGTTTATGCGTTGCTCGATAGCGCCAGCATTACTGGTGCCTATAAGTTCACTATCCATTGCGAGAAAAGTCAGGTGATTATGGATGTGGAAAATCACCTGTATGCGCGCAAAGACATTAAACAGCTGGGCATTGCGCCGATGACCAGTATGTTCAGCTGCGGTACTAATGAACGTCGGATGTGCGACACCATTCATCCGCAAATCCATGACTCTGATCGTTTGTCCATGTGGCGGGGCAACGGCGAGTGGATTTGTCGTCCGCTGAACAATCCGCAAAAATTGCAGTTCAATGCTTACACCGACAACAACCCGAAAGGGTTTGGTTTATTGCAACTGGATCGTGATTTCTCCCATTATCAGGACATTATGGGCTGGTATAACAAACGCCCAAGTCTGTGGGTGGAACCGCGTAACAAGTGGGGTAAGGGCACCATCGGCCTGATGGAAATCCCAACAACGGGCGAAACGCTGGATAACATTGTCTGCTTCTGGCAGCCAGAAAAAGCTGTAAAAGCGGGTGATGAGTTTGCATTCCAGTATCGTCTGTACTGGAGTGCGCAACCGCCTGTTCATTGCCCATTAGCGCGCGTTATGGCGACGCGTACCGGCATGGGTGGTTTCCCGGAAGGTTGGGCTCCAGGTGAACACTATCCCGAAAAATGGGCGCGTCGTTTTGCCGTCGATTTCGTTGGTGGTGATCTGAAAGCTGCCGCGCCAAAAGGCATTGAGCCGGTGATTACGCTTTCCAGTGGGGAAGCGAAGCAAATCGAAATTCTCTATATTGAACCCATTGATGGTTATCGTATTCAGTTTGACTGGTATCCGACTTCGGACTCCACTGATCCGGTCGATATGCGGATGTATCTGCGTTGTCAGGGCGACGCTATCAGTGAAACATGGCTGTATCAGTATTTCCCGCCAGCGCCCGATAAACGTCAGTATGTTGACGACCGCGTGATGAGTTAATCGTTTTTTCTTCGGCACCTTCTTCGGGAGGTGCCGTCTGGTTAAACACGATCCCGCTCGCATTTTTCCCTAAGTTAAATGAGTAATCTGATGGTGTGTATTTCAGATACACCTTGTCAGCCACTAACAGGGAGTGCGTATGTTTCCTGAATATCGAGATTTAATATCCCGTCTGAAAAACGAAAATCCTCGCTTTATGTCCTTGTTCGATAAACACAATAAACTTGATCATGAAATTGCCAGAAAGGAAGGTTCCGACGGTCGAGGGTACAATGCGGAAGTGGTCCGCATGAAAAAACAAAAGCTACAGTTAAAAGATGAGATGCTCAAAATCCTGCAGCAGGAGAGCGTCAAAGAGGTGTAAACTTTCCTAAGCCGCCAGCCAGGCGGCTTTTTTAACAACTGCATGGATTGACTGGAGATAAGATGACCGAAACGATAAAAGTAAGTGAATCACTTGAATTACATGCTGTTGCAGAAAGTCATGTCACACCTCTTTATCAGTTAATCTGTAAAAATAGAACCTGGCTACAGCAGTCGCTAAACTGGCCGCAGTTTGTTCAAAGTGAAGAGGACACGCGAAAAACGGTGCAGGGCAATGTAATGTTGCATCAACGCGGATATGCCAAAATGTTCATGATTTTCAAAGAAGATGAACTTATCGGCGTTATCTCGTTTAATCGTATTGAACCACTGAATAAAACCGCTGAAATCGGCTACTGGCTGGACGAATCTCATCAGGGGCAGGGGATCATTTCTCAGGCGCTGCAGGCATTGATTCATCATTACGCTCAGTCTGGTGAACTTAGACGCTTCGTGATCAAATGTCGGGTGGACAATCCGCAAAGCAACCAGGTCGCTTTGCGCAATGGTTTTATCCTTGAAGGTTGCCTGAAACAGGCTGAGTTTCTGAATGATGCCTATGATGATGTGAACTTATACGCGCGTATTATCGATTCACAATAACCCTGCCAGCGGCGTTCGCGTAATGCGCTCCTCGCCGTTAATGACTTTTGGACCACGGACATGAACCGTGTCGCCATCAAAGGCTTCAACGACGGCGTGGTCGGTTAACTCCACATGGTTTTCAATTATCACCGCACCTGTAATACGGCTCTCACCTTGTATGACAACGTGCTCGTCGAGCAGAATCGGTCCGCCACGTACCACGGCATTTCCGCCAATCAAGACATGATGTTTTAACACACAATTACCTTCCACAATGGCATATTCCGCCACCTGCGAACTGTAATGAATCGTCGGAATGGCATCTTCTTCTATGCCAGCTTTCACCTGCGCGTGACCGTAGACTTTAGCACAATCGCATAGCCAGACGTTGTTCTCTTCATTACCCTCAATACTGGCAAAATCAAAAACTTCGGCGCGATGTTCAATAAAAGCATACCGGACGACGGCATCGCCATAAATTTGTGCCTGGTGGACAATCCGCGAGGCGCTAACCCTCGCGCGATCATAAATTTGTAGCAGGAGTTGATGGTCGGGCGTTAAGCCTTGTGCGGCGACGATCATAGAATGTTGATCAATTAAGGCGTGACCAAATATTCTACATTGACCGCAAACTAATGAGTCACTAATGGTGACACTGTCACTTATATATGCACCCTGGCTGATTTCACTATTATCGATCCAGACATTATCCGTTGCGTAAACCTCTCCCCACAGCACGCTGGTGCCGGTGATACGCGTATTCCCGGAAATCACCGTTCCGCCGAACGCAATAGCATTCTGGTCGTAAATCCAGCAATTTCCTTCCTGTGCTAACACCGTTTCGCGATCGATCCAGCCGCCAGCGCTTCCTGCTATCACATCGTTAAAATCGCTAATGGCGATAATCTGCCGTAATAACACATTTTTTTTAGTGCCATCTTCCTGATAACTAAAGGCTCGCTGTTCTTCACTTAGACGATATTTGCGCATAGCGTTTTCCCACAGGTGACTTACTATAACCGTAGCAAATTCTGCGGCTCTGGCTATGCTCGAGAAAATTCCATAAAATGCATTTCAAATATACTTTATAAATTAAACAAAATGAGTAAGAAGATGCAGAGCGATAAAGTGCTCAATTTGCCGGCAGGCTACTTTGGTATTGTGTTGGGGACGATAGGGATGGGATTTGCCTGGCGCTATGCCAGCCAGGTTTGGCAGGTCAGCCACTGGTTGGGGGATGGGCTGGTGATTCTGGCGATGATCATCTGGGGATTATTGACTGGCGCATTTATTACCCGACTCATACGCTTTCCGCATAGCGTGCTGGCAGAAGTGCGCCATCCAGTGCTGAGCAGTTTTGTGAGTTTGTTTCCGGCAACGACGATGCTGGTGGCGATTGGTTTTGTTCCGTGGTTTCGCCCACTGGCGGTGTGCCTGTTCAGTTTTGGTGTCGTGGTTCAGTTGGCTTATTCCGCCTGGCAAACTGCGGGATTATGGCGCGGATCTCACCCTGAAGAAGCTACCACGCCTGGACTGTATCTGCCGACAGTTGCCAACAACTTTATCAGCGCAATGGCCTGTGGTGCGTTGGGCTACACCGACGCCGGTCTGGTGTTTTTAGGCGCAGGCGTTTTCTCATGGCTAAGCCTGGAACCGGTGATCTTGCAGCGTCTGCGCAGTTCGGGAGAATTACCCACGGCACTGAGGACATCACTCGGCATTCAGCTCGCTCCTGCGCTGGTGGCCTGTAGTGCCTGGCTGAGCGTCAACGGCGGCGAGGGTGACACGCTGGCGAAAATGCTTTTCGGTTATGGACTGCTGCAACTGCTGTTTATGCTACGTCTGATGCCATGGTATCTCTCCCAGCCATTTAATGCTTCATTCTGGAGTTTCTCGTTCGGCGTATCTGCACTGGCAACCACCGGTTTGCATCTGGGGAGTGGCAGCGATAATGGATTTTTCCATACGCTGGCGGTGCCGCTGTTTATCTTTACCAATTTTATTATTGCAATACTGCTCATCCGTACTTTTGCGCTTCTGATGCAGGGAAAATTGTTAATCAGAACCGAGCGCGCCGTTTTAATGAAAGCAGAGGACAAAGAATGATCATTCGTGACGAAAACTATTTTACTGATAAATATGAATTAACCCGCACACACTCTGAAGTGCTGGAAGCGGTGAAAGTGGTTAAACCGGGTAAAACGCTGGATCTGGGCTGTGGCAATGGTCGTAACAGTCTTTACCTGGCAGCCAATGGTTATGATGTTGACGCATGGGATAAAAATGCCATGAGTATCGCCAACGTCGAGCGCATTAAATCTATTGAAAATCTGGATAATTTACACACTCGGGTCGTTGATCTGAATAACCTCACATTTGCTGGACAGTACGATTTTATTCTTTCGACTGTGGTGCTGATGTTCCTTGAGGCTAAAACCATCCCAGGGCTGATTGCCAATATGCAACGTTGCACTAAACCTGGTGGTTACAACCTGATTGTGGCGGCGATGGATACCGCTGATTATCCATGTACCGTCGGCTTCCCGTTTGCCTTCAAAGAGGGAGAATTACGTCGATATTACGAAGGCTGGGAGAGGGTGAAATACAATGAAGACGTCGGCGAGCTGCACCGCACCGACGCCAACGGTAATCGTATTAAACTGCGTTTCGCCACGATGCTGGCACGTAAAAAATGACCCGGTAAGAACAAAGCGCGTGAAAATTCCCCACGCTGAGATGGTTTACTGTTCTTCTTTTCGGTAAGCATATTTTTAATCAAAAGGATGTGAAATTAATCACAGTAGTCGAAGTTTTTCATCAGATTAACGCACTGATATTTAACTACTGATGATTGACTTAGCCCCTTTTTCGGCATTGACTATGTCGTCTGTAAAGGGGCTGAAAAATTTATTTTCACCAACACTTTTTTTGCCACAACACGAAGCGGCGCTTTTTGCTATAACTTAAAAAGTAATATAATCATCTCAGGAAACTATTCATGCGTACCACATCATTTGCGAAAGTTGCAGCTTTATGCGGCTTGTTGGCTCTGTCTGGTTGTGCCTCTAAAATCACCCAGCCAGATAAATATTCTGGTTTTTTAAACAATTACTCTGATTTAAAAGAAACAACCTCAGCAACAGGTAAACCTGTTTTACGTTGGGTAGACCCGAGTTTTGATCAAAGCAAATATGACAGCATCGTCTGGAACCCAATCACTTATTATCCGGTACCAAAACCTTCTACCCAGGTAGGGCAGAAAGTTCTGGATAAAATTTTGAACTATACCAACACCGAAATGAAAGAAGCGATAGCGCAGCGTAAACCACTAGTTACCACCGCTGGGCCGCGTAGTCTGATTTTCCGTGGGGCCATTACCGGTGTAGATACCAGCAAAGAAGGGCTGCAATTCTATGAAGTGGTTCCTGTTGCATTAGTGGTTGCGGGGACGCAAATGGCTACAGGCCACCGTACCATGGATACTCGCCTCTATTTTGAAGGTGAGCTGATTGATGCAGCGACTAATAAACCGGTTATCAAAGTCGTTCGTCAGGGCGAAGGTAAAGACCTGAATAACGAAAGTACGCCAATGGCTTTCGAAAATATTAAACAAGTTATTGATGACATGGCGACCGATGCCACCATGTTTGACGTTAACAAAAAGTAATTCCAGCCGCGCCATCGTTAGATGGCGCTTTTTATTATCGGTTTCTGTCAGCGATTAAATTCAACACCACGTAACAAACGCCTCCGGCAATTAATCCCCAAAACGCAGAACCAATCCCGACCAGCGTCAATCCACTTGCCGTTACCAGAAATGCCACCACCGCCGCGTCGCGCTCACGCTCATTATGCAGCGCCTGATACAAACTGCCGCCAATGGTACTCAACAGCGCCAGACCTGCCAGCATCTGGATCCAACTTACGGGCAGGGCAGCCATCATCCCGGTAATGGCACTACCAAACAGACCTGCGAGCAAATAGAAAATGCCTGCAACGGCAGCGGCCAGCCAACGTTGATCTTTATCCGGATGCGCTTCCGGGCTTTGGCAAATAGCCGCGGTGATTGCCGCAATACCGACGGAATAAACGCCGAAAGGGGAAAAAACCAGTGCCAGCAATCCAGTAAACACAATCAACGGCGAAACAGGAGCCGAATACCCGGCTGCTTTCATTGCTGCGATACCCGGTGCGTTTTGCGATGACATCGTCACCAGAAAAAGGGGGAGTGCAACGCTCAGGCTGTGAGCAAACGAAAAATCAGGGCTAATATAAGTGGGGAGAACGGGTTTAAAGACAACATCAGTTGTGACAACGTCACCTTGCGCGATAACGATCACGACCCCAATAATCATCGCGGCAATTACCGCATAGCGCGGCGCAACGGCCCTGGTTGCCAGCCATACCAGCAACATACTGCCACACAACGTAAATTGACCATCCAGGCTCGCAAACGCCTGTAAACCAAAGCGTAATAAAATCCCGGCAAGCATTGCCGCCGCAAGCGAGTGCGGAATAATGCGCATCAGACGAGCAAAGAGTCCCGTTATGCCGCAGAGGACTATTAACGCGTTGGTGACAATAAAAACGCCGATGGCTTCGTTAAGTGTTAGTCCCTGCAATCCGGTGACCAACAAAGCCGCGCCAGGCGTTGACCATGCGGTGAGAACAGGTACGCGATACCATAATGTCAGAGCCAGCGTACTGACGCCCATTGCCAGCCCCAGCGCCGTCATCCAGCCAGAGATTTGTGCAGTGGTGGCTCCGGCGACAATCGCTGCTTGCCAGATTATTGCCGCTGAACTGGCGTAGCCAATTAATACCGCCAGAAACCCCGCCAGTAGCGTGGGTGGAGGAATAGAAAACAGACGCATGGTCACCTCGTGCGTTATAGCGTACAGGTACCGTAGCATTTGTCCGTTATAACGCACAAGTGATAAACTTCCGCTTTGCCGGAGGAGTCACATGGAAAATCTCACTCGCTTTTTATCCACCACACTTAAACAACTACGTCAGCAGCGCGGCTGGAGTCTTTCGCGACTGGCAGAAGCGACAGGCGTTTCTAAAGCGATGTTAGGGCAGATTGAGCGTAATGAGTCCAGCCCGACGGTCGCGACATTATGGAAAATTGCCACCGGGTTGAATGTGCCATTTTCGACATTTATTTCTCCGCCGCAGTCCGCAACGCCTTCAGTTTATGATCCACAACAACAGGCGATGGTGATCACTTCGCTGTTTCCTTATGATCCACAACTCTGCTTTGAACACTTCTCGATTCAGATGGCACCCGGTGCAATAAGCGAATCGACGCCCCATGAGAAGGGAGTAATCGAACATGTTGTCGTCATTGATGGGCAACTTGATCTGTGCGTTGATGGTGAATGGCAGAGCCTTAATTGTGGAGAAGGCGCTCGATTTGCTGCAGACGTTACGCATGTCTATCGTAATGGTGGGGAGCAAATCGTACATTTTCATTCCCTCATCCATTACCCACGCAGTTAAGCGGGAAAACTATTTCGCAACGTCGCGCTTGTGGCTAAAATAGCCGCCATTTTTCAGCTACTGGATAAGAAAGTGACCGTATCTTCTCATCGTCTTGAACTGTTAAGTCCGGCACGCGATGCCGCCATTGCCCGCGAAGCTATTTTGCACGGTGCCGATGCTGTTTATATCGGCGGCCCTGGTTTTGGTGCCCGTCATAATGCCAGTAATAGCCTGAAAGATATTGCCGAGCTGGTGCCGTTTGCCCATCGTTATGGTGCAAAAATTTTCGTCACGCTTAACACAATTTTGCATGATGATGAGCTGGAACCCGCGCAACGGCTGATTACTGACCTCTACCAGACCGGCGTCGATGCGCTGATTGTTCAGGATATGGGGATTCTGGAGCTTGATATTCCGCCGATTGAACTGCACGCCAGTACGCAGTGCGACATTCGCACGGTAGAAAAAGCGAAGTTCCTCTCTGATGTTGGCTTCACGCAGATTGTGCTGGCGCGAGAGCTGAATCTTGAGCAGATCCGCGCGATTCACCAGGCCACGGACGCGACCATTGAATTCTTTATTCATGGCGCATTGTGCGTGGCCTATTCGGGTCAGTGCTACATTTCTCATGCGCAAACAGGGCGTAGCGCCAACCGTGGCGATTGCTCGCAGGCGTGCCGTTTGCCATACACATTGAAAGACGATCAGGGGCGGGTGGTTTCCTATGAAAAACATCTGCTATCGATGAAAGATAACGATCAGACTGCCAACCTCGGCGCGCTGATTGATGCTGGCGTACGCTCCTTCAAGATTGAAGGGCGTTACAAAGATATGAGCTACGTGAAGAATATCACCGCCCATTATCGCCAGATGCTGGATGCCATTATTGAAGAACGTGGCGATCTGACGCGTGCTTCATCAGGTCGTACTGAACATTTCTTTGTTCCATCGACGGAAAAGACTTTCCACCGTGGTAGCACAGATTATTTTGTGAATGCCCGTAAAGGCGATATTGGCGCGTTCGATTCGCCGAAATTTATCGGCCTGCCGGTGGGTGAAGTATTGAAAGTGGCGAAAGATTATCTCGATGTTGCCGTTTCCGAACCACTGGCAAATGGCGATGGCCTGAACGTGATGATTAAACGTGAAGTCGTCGGCTTTCGTGCCAATACGGTCGAGAAAACCGGAGAAAATCAGTACCGCGTCTGGCCCAATGAAATGCCAGCAGAGTTGCACAAAATTCGCCCGCATCACCCACTAAACCGTAATCTTGATCATAACTGGCAGCAGGCACTGACAAAAACCTCCAGCGAACGTCGGGTGGCGGTAGACATTGAACTGGGCGGCTGGCAGGAACAACTGATTCTGACCCTCACCAGTGAAGAGGGTGTCAGCATCACGCATACGCTGGACGGGCAGTTCGACGAAGCCAATAACGCCGAAAAAGCAATGAACAATCTGAAGGATGGTCTGGCAAAACTGGGGCAAACCATCTATTACGCCCGCGATGTGCAAATTAATTTGCCGGGTGCGCTGTTTGTACCAAACAGTCTGTTAAACCAGTTCCGCCGTGAAGCCGCCGACATGCTGGATGCTGCACGTCTTGCCGGTTACCAGCGGGGCAGCCGTAAACCGGTTGCTGATCCTGCGCCGGTTTATCCGCAAACGCATCTGAGTTTCCTCGCGAACGTATACAACCAGAAAGCGCGTGAATTTTATCATCGCTATGGTGTGCAACTGATTGACGCGGCGTATGAGGCACATGAAGAGAAGGGCGAAGTCCCGGTGATGATCACCAAGCATTGTCTGCGCTTTGCCTTCAATCTGTGCCCGAAACAGGCGAAAGGCAATATCAAAAGCTGGAAGGCGACGCCAATGCAACTGGTTAACGGCGATGAAGTATTAACGCTAAAGTTTGATTGCCGCCCATGCGAGATGCACGTCATTGGCAAAATCAAAAATCACATACTGAAAATGCCGTTACCGGGAAGCGTAGTGGCATCCGTAAGTCCGGATGATCTGCTGAAAACATTGCCGAAGCGAAAAGGGTAAAACGCCAGTTTTCGGGTTACTCACCACTCATCAAATCTGCATGATATTGCCTGGCGGGTAAGGCGTCATGCCGCATCCGGCAACAAATGACTCAACGCTGTCCCGCTTCTGGTTTGCGCGATTTTTGCCAGTAAAAATGCTCGCGCAAACCTTCCGCCGACTCTTCCGCCACAGCACGCAATTCATCGCTGTCCGCTTCATGACGCAGCTGATGATCCACATTCTTTACCCACATAAATTCATGTCCTTTGTGCCCTGCCATGAGTTGTCCTGAGAACAGTGCACACGTTAATAAGACAACCGATAACGCCTTCGAAAACATCCCGCCACCTTTTTCTAACCTTTTGCCGCTATGATGCCAATCGTTTCTTGAGGTTATTATTCAGTTTTGCAAATTAGCGCAAAGAAATTCTGGAATCTTCCTTCCTGATTTTGCATTGCATTCTGCCGTTGCGGCGATTTAGTGCTATTTTCGAGCAAATTACACACGGAGGTAAAAAAATCGACGCCTTCCAGCTCGCGGCTAATGCGCTAGGCAAGGAGTTATCGCTGGTGATGGTTTGATAACAGTTAATGAAAAGTTGTCATTTTTAACAACTGATATAGACTGCCGAATCACCTGCACATAATAACGATTCGATAATGAAAAAATACCAGCAGCTTGCAGAACAATTACGCGAGCAGATTGCGTCGGGTATCTGGCAACCCGGAGATCGTTTGCCTTCGTTGCGTGACCAGGTGGCACTTTCTGGCATGAGCTTTATGACCGTGAGCCATGCCTATCAGTTGCTCGAAAGTCAGGGATATATTATCGCACGACCGCAGTCGGGTTATTACGTTGCGCCACAGGCAATAAAAA
The DNA here is from genome assembly GCF_046487365.1 of Escherichia sp. WS1451. Taxonomy (NCBI): domain Bacteria; kingdom Pseudomonadati; phylum Pseudomonadota; class Gammaproteobacteria; order Enterobacterales; family Enterobacteriaceae; genus Escherichia; species Escherichia sp. WS1451. Next base: position 20,217 of record NZ_JBJQJP010000033.1, on the reverse strand, counting down.
TGCCGAAAGCGCCAGTCATTCCAGTCACTCGAGATGAAGCAGTCGATATCAACACTTATATTTTTGATATGTTGCAGGCCAGTCGCGATCCGTCGGTCGTTCCGTTTGCCTCGGCCTTTCCCGACCCGCGACTTTTCCCCCTCCAACAACTAAACCGCTCGCTGGCGCAGGTAAGCAAAACCGCCACGGCGATGAGCGTGATTGAAAACTTACCGCCAGGAAACGCAGAACTGCGTCAGGCTATTGCTCGTCGCTATGCCTTACAGGGCATCACTATTTCTCCAGATGAAATTGTCATTACCGCCGGGGCGTTAGAGGCATTAAACCTCAGTTTGCAAGTGGTAACTGAACCGGGCGATTGGGTGATAGTAGAGAATCCTTGTTTCTACGGCGCTTTGCAGGCGCTGGAGCGGTTACGGCTGAAGGCGTTATCGGTGGCGACGGACGTTAAAGAAGGGATCGATCTTCAGACGCTGGAACTGGCGTTGCAGGAGTATCCGGTGAAAGCGTGCTGGCTGATGACTAATAGCCAGAATCCACTCGGATTTACCTTAACACCGCAAAAAAAAGCACAACTGGTGGCGTTGCTCAATCAGTACAACGTAACGCTGATTGAAGATGACGTTTACAGCGAACTTTATTTTGGACGGGAAAAACCGCTGCCTGCGAAAGCGTGGGATCACCACGATGGTGTTTTGCATTGCTCTTCGTTTTCGAAATGTCTGGTGCCTGGTTTTCGTATTGGTTGGGTCGCCGCCGGAAAACATGCACGTAAAATTCAACGCTTGCAGTTGATGAGTACGCTTTCCACCAGCTCACCGATGCAGCTTGCGCTGGTGGATTACCTTTCTACTCGCCGATACGATGCTCATCTTCGTCGTCTGCGTCGCCAGCTTGCGGAGCGTAAACAACGCGCCTGGCAGGCTTTGCTGCGTTATCTGCCTGCGGAAGTCAAAATTCATCACAATGACAGCGGTTATTTTCTCTGGCTGGAGCTCCCCGAGCCGTTAGATGCAGGAGAATTAAGCCTGGTGGCACTGACGCATCATATCAGTATTGCGCCGGGTAAAATGTTTTCTACCGGTGAAAACTGGTCACGTTTTTTTCGTTTTAATACCGCGTGGCAGTGGGGAGAACGTGAAGAACAGGCGGTAAAACAATTAGGCAAACTTATTCAAGAACGGCTGTAATAGCGTTTAATTTAATTCCTCTCAGGATGGGTAATATGAATTTCGAATAGCAGTCATATTTCCTAACTCCTTGTCTATACTCCAGAAGATAACCTTACAGAGGGCATAATGCGCGGTAGCTCACAACCTGATTAAATTTTCTCAGGGGCGAAGGTGTGCCTGCTAGTCGCCGTCTATGGTTAAACAAGGAGATATTTTTACGGCACGGCGGCTGAACAATTAATTACGACAGGAGTAAGACCTTATGAGCAAGATATTTGCCCGCAGCAGCCTGTGTGCGCTCACCATGACAATAATGACCGCTCACGCCGCCGAACCGCCTACCAATTTAGATAAACCGGAAGGGCGACTGGATATTATCGCCTGGCCGGGATACATCGAACGCGGACAAACTGATAAACAATACGACTGGGTAACGCAATTCGAAAAAGAGACAGGCTGCGCGGTGAATGTGAAAACCGCCGCGACTTCCGATGAAATGGTCAGTCTGATGACCAAAGGGGGTTACGATCTGGTTACGGCATCCGGCGATGCCTCGCTGCGCCTGATTATGGGCAAACGCGTGCAGCCGATTAATACCGCATTGATTCCCAACTGGAAAGCGCTCGATCCGCGCGTGGTTAAAGGCGACTGGTTTAACGTTGGCGGCAAAGTTTACGGCACACCTTACCAATGGGGGCCGAACCTGCTGATGTACAACACTAAAACCTTCCCGACGCCGCCGAATAGCTGGCAAGTGGTTTTTGTTGAGCAGAATCTGCCGGACGGCAAGAGCAATAAAGGCCGCGTCCAGGCTTATGATGGCCCTATCTACATTGCGGACGCTGCGTTGTTCGTTAAAGCCACTCAGCCGCAGTTGGGCATCAGCGATCCGTATCAACTCACCGAAGAACAGTACCAGGCGGTGCTGAAAGTGCTGCGCGATCAACATAGTTTGATCCATCGCTACTGGCATGACACTACCGTGCAAATGAGCGATTTCAAAAACGAGGGTGTAGTTGCTTCCAGTGCATGGCCCTATCAGGCCAACGCCCTGAAAGCCGAAGGCCAGCCTGTCGCTACCGTTTTCCCGAAAGAGGGCGTTACCGGTTGGGCTGACACCACCATGCTACATAGCGAAGCGAAACATCCGGTTTGCGCCTACAAATGGATGAACTGGTCATTAATGCCAAAAGTGCAGGGTGATGTGGCGGCCTGGTTTGGCTCGTTACCGGTAGTGCCGCAAGGGTGTAAAGCCAGTCCGTTATTAGGCGAAAAAGGTTGTGAAACCAACGGTTTTAACTATTTCGATAAAATCGCCTTCTGGAAAACGCCTATAGCAGAAGGGGGCAAGTTTGTTCCCTACAGTCGCTGGACGCAGGATTACATTGCCATTATGGGCGGTCGCTAACTTCGCTGGGGTGTTTTATGACATACGCAGTGGAGTTTGACAACGTCTCGCGGTTGTACGGTGACGTGCGCGCAGTAGATGGCGTCAGTATTGCGATAAAAGATGGTGAGTTCTTCTCTATGCTGGGGCCGTCCGGCTCCGGCAAAACCACCTGCCTGCGCCTGATTGCTGGCTTCGAACAGCTTTCCGGCGGGGCTATCTCTATCTTTGGTAAACCCGCCAGCAATCTGCCACCGTGGGAGCGGGACGTGAATACTGTCTTTCAGGACTACGCGCTATTCCCGCATATGTCGATTCTTGACAACGTCGCCTACGGGCTGATGGTCAAAGGCGTGGATAAAAAACAGCGGCATGCGATGGCGCAAGAGGCGCTGGAGAAAGTGGCGCTGGGTTTTGTTCAGCAACGTAAACCGTCACAACTTTCTGGTGGTCAGCGCCAGCGGGTTGCTATCGCCAGAGCATTGGTGAATGAACCGCGTGTGTTGTTGCTGGATGAACCGCTCGGCGCACTGGATCTCAAATTGCGTGAGCAGATGCAACTGGAACTGAAAAAGCTGCAACAGTCTCTCGGTATCACTTTTATCTTCGTTACCCACGATCAGGGCGAAGCGTTATCGATGTCCGATCGTGTGGCGGTTTTCAATAATGGACGCATTGAGCAGGTCGATTCCCCGCGTGATCTCTATATGCGCCCGCGCACGCCGTTTGTTGCCGGGTTCGTCGGGACATCGAATGTTTTTGATGCACTGATGGCAGACAAACTTTGTGGCATGACGGGAAGCTTCGCCCTGCGACCGGAACATATCCGCTTCAACATCCACGGCGAAGTGCAGGCTAATGGCACGATCCAGGCGGTGCAGTATCAGGGCGCGGCGACCCGTTTTGAACTGAGACTGAACGGCGGTGAAAAACTGCTGGTGAGTCAGGCCAATATGACAGGCGAAGAACTGCCCGCCACGCTCACGCCCGGAAAACAGGTGATGGTTTCCTGGTCGCGTGATGTGATGGTACCGCTGGTTGAGGAGAGGTGAATGGCGATGAACGTATTGCAATCACCTTCACGTCCAGGTCTGGGTAAGGTGTCCGGTTTCTTCTGGCGTAATCCGGGGCTGGGGCTGTTTTTGCTGCTGCTTGGCCCGCTAATGTGGTTTGGCATTGTCTATTTCGGCTCGCTGCTAACGCTGTTATGGCAGGGCTTTTATACCTTTGACGATTTCACCATGTCGGTAACGCCGGAACTGACGCTGGCGAATATCCGTGCGCTGTTTAATCCGGCGAATTACGACATCATTGTCCGCACGCTGACCATGGCTGTGGCAGTCACTATCGCCAGCGCCATTCTGGCTTTTCCAATGGCGTGGTATATGGCGCGCTATACCAGCGGAAAAATGAAAGCGTTTTTTTATATCGCGGTAATGTTGCCGATGTGGGCGAGCTACATTGTTAAAGCCTATGCCTGGACGTTATTGCTGGCAAAAGATGGCGTGGCTCAGTGGTTTTTACAACATCTTGGGCTGGAACCACTGCTGACTGCGTTCCTCACGCTACCGGCGGTGGGAGGTAATACGCTGTCAACTTCCGGGCTGGGGCGCTTTCTGGTGTTTCTCTATATCTGGCTGCCGTTCATGATCCTGCCCGTGCAGGCGGCGCTTGAGCGTTTGCCGCCGTCATTGTTGCAGGCGTCAGCTGATCTCGGCGCACGTCCACGACAAACCTTTCGCTATGTGGTGCTGCCGCTGGCGATCCCAGGTATTGCCGCTGGCTCTATCTTTACCTTCTCACTCACACTGGGCGATTTTATCGTCCCGCAGCTGGTTGGCCCGCCAGGATATTTTATCGGCAATATGGTTTATTCCCAGCAGGGGGCGATTGGCAATATGCCGATGGCGGCGGCATTCACCCTTGTGCCGATTGTTCTCATCGCACTCTATCTGGCGTTCGTGAAACGTCTGGGAGCGTTCGATGCACTCTGAACGCGCACCGTTTTTCCTCAAACTGGCGGCCTGGGGCGGCGTGGTTTTCCTACATTTTCCCATCCTGATTATCGCTGCCTATGCGTTTAACACTGAAGATGCGGCGTTTAGTTTTCCACCGCAAGGCCTGACGCTGCGCTGGTTTAGCGTGGCAGCACAGCGTAGTGATATTCTTGATGCCGTGACACTGTCACTTAAAGTGGCGGCGCTGGCGACATTAATTGCGCTGGTGTTAGGGACGCTGGCCGCTGCCGCGCTGTGGCGACGAGACTTTTTCGGCAAAAACGCCATTTCGCTGTTACTGCTGCTGCCCATTGCGCTGCCGGGCATTGTCACTGGTCTGGCGCTATTAACCGCCTTTAAAACCATCAATCTGGAGCCGGGATTTTTCACCATCATGGTCGGCCATGCGACTTTTTGCGTAGTGGTGGTGTTTAACAATGTCATCGCCCGTTTTCGCCGCACCTCGTGGAGTCTGGTTGAGGCGTCAATGGATCTTGGGGCCAATGGCTGGCAAACCTTCCGCTACGTAGTGTTGCCGAATCTCAGTTCGGCGCTACTGGCAGGAGGAATGCTGGCGTTTGCCTTGTCGTTCGATGAAATCATCGTGACGACCTTTACGGCAGGTCATGAACGAACGTTACCGTTGTGGTTGCTCAATCAGCTTGGGCGACCGCGTGATGTACCGGTAACCAACGTGGTGGCACTGCTGGTTATGTTGGTAACAACCTTGCCGATCCTGGGAGCCTGGTGGCTAACCCGCGAAGGCGACAATGGTCAATAACCACTGATACAGGAATATGCTATGCATCATAAGTTACTGATTAACGGAGAACTGGTTAGCGGCGAAGGGGAAAAACAGCCTGTCTATAATCCGGCAACGGGGGACGTTTTACTAGAGATTGCCGAGGCATCCGCAGAGCAGGTGGATGCTGCTGTGCGCGCGGCAGATGCAGCATTTGCCGAATGGGGGCAAACCACGCCAAAAGCGCGTGCGGAATGCCTGCTGAAACTGGCTGATGTTATCGAAGAAAATGGTCAGGTTTTTGCCGAACTGGAGTCCCGTAACTGTGGCAAACCGCTGCGTAGTGCGTTCAATGATGAAATCCCGGCGATTGTCGATGTCTTTCGCTTTTTCGCTGGTGCGGCGCGCTGTCTGAATGGTCTGGCGGCAGGTGAATATCTTGAAGGTCATACTTCGATGATCCGTCGCGATCCGTTGGGGGTCGTGGCTTCTATCGCACCGTGGAATTATCCGCTGATGATGGCAGCGTGGAAACTGGCTCCGGCGCTGGCGGCAGGGAACTGCGTAGTGCTCAAACCATCAGAAATTACCCCGCTGACCGCGTTGAAGCTGGCAGAGCTGGCGAAAGATATCTTCCCGGCTGGCGTGATTAACGTACTGTTTGGCAGAGGCAAAACGGTGGGCGATCCGCTGACCGGACATCCCAAAGTGCGGATGGTGTCGCTGACGGGCTCTATCGCCACTGGGGAACACATCATCAGCCATACCGCGCCGTCCATTAAGCGTACTCATATGGAACTTGGTGGCAAAGCGCCAGTGATTGTTTTTGATGATGCGGATATTGAAGCTGTGGTCGAAGGTGTACGTACTTTTGGCTATTACAATGCCGGACAGGATTGTACTGCGGCTTGTCGGCTCTACGCGCAAAAAGGCATTTACGGTACGCTGGTGGAAAAACTCGGTGCTGCGGTGGCAACGTTAAAATCGGGTTCGCCGGATGACGAGTCTACGGAGCTTGGACCTTTAAGCTCGCTGGCGCATCTCGAACGCGTCAGCAAGGCGGTAGAAGAGGCGAAAGCGACAGGGCACATCAAAGTGATCACTGGCGGTGAAAAGCGCAAGGGTAATGGCTATTACTATGCGCCGACGCTACTGGCTGGCGCATTACAGGATGATGCCATCGTGCAAAAAGAGGTATTTGGTCCGGTAGTGAGTGTTACGCTCTTCGACAACGAAGAACAGGTGGTGAACTGGGCGAATGACAGTCAGTACGGACTTGCATCCTCGGTATGGACGAAAGATGTGGGCAGGGCGCATCGCGTCAGCGCGCGGCTGCAATATGGTTGTACCTGGGTCAATACCCATTTCATGCTGGTAAGTGAAATGCCGCACGGTGGGCAGAAACTTTCTGGTTACGGCAAGGATATGTCACTTTATGGGCTGGAGGATTACACCGTCGTCCGCCACGTCATGGTTAAACATTAAGGATAATATTGCAGATCGTAATAGTATGAGATGATCTTGCGTACTGTCAGAGCACTGATTTCTCTCACAGTACGTGCTGCGTGCAAAATCACTACATCAAATAAACCAGCCAAATCTCATAGAGATAAGAGTAAACAAACCAACAGCAGCAAAGACATTTATCAGTACTACAGTTCTACTGGAAACATTCATTTTTGCCACCTTTTATCATTGCCCCTATGTGTATAGTACGGGTTAAGAAAATCCGCAATAATACTCATTCTGAAGATGGATAAGGGCAAGTTGCTGTTTGATGATTTTTTCTCAAACTGGTGAAAAAACTTGATGCACGTCAAAAAATGACGCATATTTGCGCGCGTTTTATTCATCTGGCTGGACGCCCGTACATGTCTCTCTATCAACACATGCTTGTTTTTTATGCGGTTATGGCAGCAATCGCATTTCTTATCACCTGGTTTCTTTCTCACGATAAGAAACGCATCCGTTTCTTAAGCGCCTTTCTGGTGGGGGCAACATGGCCGATGAGTTTCCCGGTGGCGCTGTTGTTTTCACTGTTTTAAATCTTACTCACTGGCTTGACGGCACCACGCAGACTTATATCATTTGGATGAATCGATAAATTTCACAAGTGGCTAAGGAGAAAGTATGTCGCATCTGGATGAAGTCATCGCGCGCGTGGATGCCGCGATTGAAGAGAGCGTCATTGCCCATATGAACGAATTATTAATCGCCCTGAGCGATGACGCGGAGTTAAGTCGGGAAGATCGCTACACCCAGCAGCAGCGTCTGCGCACAGCGATCGCCCATCACGGTCGCAAACATAAAGAAGATATGGAAGCGCGCCACGAACAGTTAACCAAAGGCGGCACCATCCTGTGATTAAAATGAGCGTCTGGCTACCAACCAGGCGCCAACCACAAGTAAAATTGCGCCACAAATTGGGCCGAACAACGCCCGTAGTGGTACGCCATGACTGCGGAAGATATCCAGAACCAGACCGCCAATCAGCTGGCTGGCGACCAGTACTGCAATAGTTGTCGCCGCTCCCACATTCTGATATCCGCTGATACTGGCGAAGACAAAAAACGATCCCAGCAAGCCAGGTATAAGTGTCCACCAGCGCACGCTGGACACCAGTTCGCCAAACCCCGCCATACCTTGTTTAAACCATAAAATAGAAACAAAGAGCACAATCCCCACCAGTGAGTTCAGCAACATGGCGATGAGAATGGTAGAGGAGGTCTGGGTGATGCGCACCATCAGCGTGTTCTGGACTACCAGACCAATTCCGGCGGCAATCAAAAAAGCAAGGGTGAGCGACTGATTCATCCAATCGCGTCCGGTTCAGTGCGCTCGTCGAGTTGCAACTGCATAAATGTCAGATCCAGCCAGCGCCCAAATTTAGTGCCCACCTGCGGCATTTGTGCGGTGATGACAAATCCCAGCGACTGGTGGAGATGCAGCGAAGCCTGATTTTGCGATTCGATCCCGGCGACCATGACATGCTTCCCGCAATCCCGCGCTTCATCAATCAATCGGCTTAACAATTTACGCCCCAGACCTTTGCCCTGATGATCGGGATGGACATAAACCGAATGTTCCACGGTATGGCGAAAACCATCGAAACTACGCCAGTCGCCAAACGAGGCATATCCCGTCACTACGCCATCTTGTTCACTCACCAGCACTGGATAACCAGCTAAAGTCCGCGCTTCAAACCAGGCAATGCGATTATCTGCATCCACCGTTTGGTCATTCCAGATAGCCGCCGTATACAACACGGCGTGGTTATAAATTTCCGCAATGGCAGCACAGTCGGCTTTGCGGGCAAAACGGATGGACATGTCTGGCCTCGATAAAATAATGATGATGATGTTATCAATACTATCGAAAACAGCCCGAAGCAACGGATTCCTCGATGAAATTATTGCGTGTTGCAGAGGGGATGTGACGGCTGCAAACAAAACCAATCCCGTGAGCCTGCTACTATTGATGGATTCATGCCAAAAGCACAGGAGAGCATTATGGGGCAACAAAAGCAGCGTAACCGCCGTTGGGTTCTGGCCTCGCGTCCGCATGGCGCGCCGGTTCCGGAGAATTTCCGTCTTGAAGAAGATGATGTCGCCACACCGGGTGAAGGACAGGTGTTACTGCGCACAGTTTATTTGTCCCTGGACCCGTATATGCGTGGACGTATGAGCGATGAGCCATCTTATTCACCGCCTGTTGATATTGGCGGCGTGATGGTCGGCGGCACGGTGAGCCGTGTCGTGGAGTCGAATCATCCTGATTATCAGCCTGGCGACTGGGTGCTGGGCTACAGTGGATGGCAGGACTATGACATATCCAGTGGTGATGAACTGGTGAAACTTGGCGATCATCCGCAAAATCCATCGTGGTCGCTGGGTGTGCTGGGGATGCCAGGCTTTACCGCTTATATGGGGCTGCTGGATATCGGTCAGCCTAAAGAGGGCGAAACGCTGGTGGTTGCGGCGGCGACAGGACCAGTGGGGGCGACGGTGGGGCAAATCGGCAAACTTAAAGGTTGTAGAGTGGTGGGGGTAGCCGGTGGCGCGGAAAAATGCCGCCATGCTACCGAGGTGTTAGGCTTCGATGTTTGCCTTGATCACCACGCGGACGATTTTGCCGAACAACTGGCGAAAGCGTGCCCAAAAGGTATTGATATCTATTATGAAAACGTGGGCGGTAAGGTATTTGATGCAGTGCTACCTTTACTTAATACATCTGCGCGCATTCCTGTTTGTGGCTTAGTGAGCAGCTATAACGCTACAGAGCTACCACCCGGTCCGGATCGTTTACCTCTGTTGATGGCTACGGTGCTGAAAAAACGTATTCGCTTGCAAGGATTTATTATCGCTCAGGATTATGGTCACCGCATCCATGAGTTTCAGAAGGAGATGGGGCAATGGGTGAAAGAGGATAAAATCCACTACCGCGAAGAAATTACTGACGGTTTAGAGAATGCGCCACAGACATTTATCGGCCTGCTGAAGGGTAAAAACTTCGGCAAAGTGGTGATCCGCGTGGCGTGTGATGATTAAAGATACGACGGCGGCGTAAAGCCGCCATAAAAATCCAGGCAAAAAGCTTATTTTCAGCTTTAATTAACTAACCACGTCATTGTTCTGCTGCTAATAACAACAAAGGTGAGTGGTTTATGATTATTCACTTTAATACACCAGGTGAACTCCTTCTGCCATGCAGGCAGGGTTGGACAGAAAACACGCGAAGGAATTAAAATGCCTGGAACGGGAAAAATGAAACATGTCAGTTTGACTCTGCAGGTTGAGAACGACCTGAAACATCAGCTTAGTATTGGCGCATTAAAACCTGGCGCACGCCTGATTACTAAAAATCTGGCGGAGCAATTAGGTATGAGTATTACACCTGTGCGTGAAGCATTATTACGTCTGGTTTCGGTGAATGCGCTTTCTGTCGCACCAGCGCAAGCATTTACAGTTCCGGAAGTGGGGAAACGTCAATTAGACGAAATCAATCGGATCCGCTACGAGCTGGAATTAATGGCAGTTACTCTGGCTGTTGAAAACCTCACCCCGCAAGACCTGGCGGAACTCGAGGAATTGCTCGAGAAATTACAGCAGGCGCAAGAAAAGGGCGACATGGAACAAATCATTAATGCGAACAGGCTATTTCGCTTAGCGATTTATCATCGTTCAAATATGCCCATCCTGTGTGAAATGATTGAGCAACTGTGGATCAGGATGGGACCTGGTTTACATTATCTTTATGAAGCGATTAACCCAGCGGAATTACGTGAGCGTATAGAAAGCTATCATGAACTACTCGCCGCGTTAAAAGTAAAAGACAAAGAGGGATGCAGACATTGTCTTGCTGAAATTATGCAAAAAAACGTTGCTATGTTATACCAGCAATATAATCGTTAAAGTAAGTGCCCGGCAAATACCGGGCATCAAGGTAATCACTCAAATCGCCACGCAATATTCACGCCGATACCATAATTTCGTCCGGGCGCAGGTTCGTAATATCGCCCGTTTGACTCATTGACAATGACAGAGCCAACGTATTCTTTATCGAATAAATTATCGACACGACCAAATAAATCCACGGTTAAATTGTGGTAATTGTATTTATACCCGGTGAATAAGCCGACGAGTGTATAAGAAGGCGCTTTGGCCGTATTTTCATCATCTGCCATAATATCGCCCATATAACGCGCTTCCGTGCCTGCATACCAACCATCTTCCGGTATATAACCTATCGACGCAAAGCCCATATTACGGGCGATCCCTGGAATCCGGTTACCGTTACAATCCTGTTCATTGCAAACATTGCTGCGATAGGTCGCATCAAGCCAGGTCCAGGACGCTTTTACGCGAAAATCTCCCGCGAAACGTTGATCCCATGCCAGTTCAGCGCCTTGACGACGGGTCTTTCCGGCATTTTTGTAAGTCGTACGCCCACCGCTACTGCTATCGACAACAATTTCATCATCGGTGTCGGTCTGGAACAATGCGAGACTAAGCAGCCCATCACCAATACGCGTTTTACTGCCGATCTCAATTGTATCGTTGGTGGAGGGTTTTAACCCAAAGTTCATACCGCTTTGTCCATCAGCACGATAAGACAGCTCATTAATCGTCGGCGTTTCAAAACCTCGCCCGGCTGCCAGATAGATATTCCAGGCATCGGTCATTGCATATTTTAACGAACCGGCAGGTAGCCATTTGTGATAACTGGCATCACCGCTGTCATCGCCGTTACCCGGAGTAACGTAATGGTCGTTGGAATCAAACCACACGGAGCTGTAGCGCACGCCAGCATCCAGCGACAGTTTTTCGCTCAGCTGCCACTGCGTCTGTAAATAGGGATCGACGTTCCACATCAGATTGCGTTCGTCGCGGCGCAACTCACCTTTTTGCCCGTATTCCGGCACGCCGCTATTCAGGCGGAAGTTATTGTAGCCCTTGCGGTTTTCACTCATGTTTTCGTAGTTCAGGCCGGTAGTGAACGTGAGCGGAACGCCCAGTTCACCACGGTGTGTCCAGCGGCTGTCTATCCCCTGGTAATGGCGTTGCAGAGTAATCACGCCGCCCGCATGTGACGGGTTAAGTTGCGGGGCCATGGGGATTGACTGGTACTGGGTCGTTTCTCGCTCTCCGGCATACATCATCACACTCATATCATCTTGCGCGCTCAGGCTACGCTCATAGCGCAACCCAGCCTGAGTTTGCTTGATGGTTTTTCGCGTGTCGTACTGTTCTGCACGAGGCGCTTGTTGTGGATTCGCCTTCCATTCTGCTTTGGTTAGCCCACCTGGGTCATCTGCTTTGATATCCACACTATTGAAAATCAGGCTTAATTTGCTGGCTTCATCAATGCGAACGCCCAGTTTGGCATTGGCTAAATTTTTCTGTGCGCCACTATGGTCACGATAGCCGTGGGTCGTAAAACGCGTGGTTGAGACGGTGTAATCGACATCGCCAGGCTGTGTGCCGTCGCCCGTTGCGCCTGTTGCTTTCAGCCCATAGCGCCAGCTGCCAAAACTGCCGTAGTAACTACTGGCTTCAATGGTTGGTGGCTGTTGTCCGGTCTGGGTGATGACATTCATTACACCTCCAGACGCGTTGCCATACAGAGCAGAGAAGGGGCCACGCAGCACTTCCACATTTTGCACACTGCTTAAATCGATGTTGGATGTCTGCCCTTGTCCGTCGGGCATGGTGGCGGGAATACCGTCCACATACAGGCGAATACTACGAATTCCGTAAGTGGAGCGGGAGCCAAATCCGCGAATCGACAGCTGTAAATCTTGCGCATAGTTCTGCCGGTTTTGTACTTGTAAACCAGGCACTCCGGTCAGTGATTCAGACAAGTTAATGCGCGGTGTTGCCAGGCGCATCTCCTCGCCATCCACCACGCTCACGGCTGCTGGGGTATCCAGTTCTGAAACCACCTGCGGTGCGGCACTGACAATCATGGTCTGTTCATCAGCGGCAAAAACAACGGGGGAAAGGACAAGCAGTGCGGGCAAAACGGTCTGTCGGACGGAAAAAATCTTCATGAAAAAAGCCAGGTTAAGAATGGGGAAAACACCGTCATAGTAATAAAATTGTAAATTTATGGAAAACGAAACGGCACGATACGTTAAGTAATTGAGAAAATTGTAGTCGTAACGGCAAGAAATGCTCCACATTTGAGAAAATAATGATTACCATTCCCATTTATAACAAGGGCGTAACGATGATTACGCTTAGCGAAGCATTGTGAAGCAGCAAAAATATCGGTTCATCAAAGGGAGTCGTCATGCATTTACGTCATCTGTTTTCATCGCGCCTGCGTGGTTCATTACTGTTAGGTTCATTGCTTGTTGCTTCATCATTCAGTACGCAGGCCGCAGAAGAAATGCTGCGTAAAGCGGTAGGTAAAGGTGCCTACGAAATGGCTTATAGCCAGCAAGAAAACGCGCTGTGGCTCGCCACTTCGCAAAGCCGCAAACTGGATAAAGGCGGCGTGGTTTATCGTCTTGATCCGGTTACTCTGGAAGTGACGCAGGCGATCCATAACGATCTCAAGCCGTTTGGTGCCACCATCAATAACACGACTCAGACGTTGTGGTTTGGTAACACTGTAAACAGCGCGGTCACGGCGATAGATGCCAAAACGGGCGAAGTGAAAGGCCGTCTGGTGCTGGATGATCGTAAGCGCACGGAAGAGGTGCTCCCGCTGCAACCGCGTGAGCTGGTAGCTGATGATGCCACGAACACCGTTTACATCAGTGGTATTGGTAAAGAGAGCGTGATTTGGGTCGTTGATGGCGAGAATATCAAACTGAAAACCGCCATCCAGAACACCGGTAAAATGAGTACCGGTTTAGCGCTGGATAGCAAAGGCAAACGTCTTTACACCACTAACGCTGACGGCGAATTGATTACCATCGACACCGCCGACAATAAAATCCTCAGCCGTAAAAAGCTGCTGGATGACGACAAAGAGCACTTCTTTATCAACATCAGCCTTGATACCACCAATCAGCGTGCATTTATCACCGATTCTAAAGCGGCAGAAGTGTTAGTGGTTGATACCCGTAATGGCAATATTCTTGCGAAGGTTGCGGCACCGGAATCACTGGCTGTGCTGTTTAACCCAGCGCGTAATGAAGCCTACGTGACGCATCGTCAGGCAGGTAAAGTCAGTGTGATTGACGCGAAAAGCTATAAAGTGGTGAAAACGTTCGATACGCCGACTCATCCGAACAGCCTGGCGCTGTCTGCAGATGGCAAAACGCTGTATGTCAGTGTGAAACAAAAATCCACTAAACAGCAGGAAGCTACCCAGCCGGACGATGTGATTCGTATTGCGCTGTAATAGATATGGCGAGGGTGAAAACGGAGAGACTTGCCTGACTTTTATCACGCCGTATCCGGCACCTTCTTCAGTAATTTGAATTTGCCCGGCACGCAGCCGGGCAATTTTGCAATTAACTCGCCGTTTCAGGTTTAAACACAATTTCCTGTTTTTCTTCATCTTCCTCGACGACTGGCGCAGTGCTGTGAATTTCAGCAACGCGTTTGCGCACACCAAACCAGCCTATAACCAGCAGAATACCGATAATCGGCAGCGCCGCGATAGTATAAGTCCCGTTCGGGTAATCGAACGCCATCAGCACCAGGACACTCAGTAAAAACAGTAATGTCAGCCAGGAAGTGAAGGGCGCGCCAGGCAGTTTAAAACTGACATCCGCTGCTTTGCCTTCTTTAATCGCTTTACGCAGGCGCATCTGGCACACGATGATAAACGCCCATGAAGCGATGATTCCCAGCGACGCGAAGTTCAACACAATCTCAAATACGCGCGACGGCACCAGATAGTTGAGGAATACGCCGACGACATACACAACCAGTGTCGCCAGAATCCCGGCATACGGCACATGCTGACGACTCATTTTCGCCATAAAACTCGGTGCGGAACCGCCCATCGCCATCGAGCGCAGAATACGCCCGGTGCAGTACAGACCTGAATTCAGGCTGGAGAGGGCAGCGGTCAGCACCACAATGTTCATAATGCTGCCGATATATGGCACACCCAGTTTAGAGAAAAACGTCACGAACGGACTTTGCCCCGCCTGATACGCGCTCCACGGCAATAACATAACCAGCAACACCACGGAGCCGACGTAAAACAGACCAATACGCCAAATCACACTGTTAATCGCTTTAGGCACCATGGTCTGCGGATCTTTACATTCTCCGGCCGCTGTACCCACCATTTCAATGGAGGCAAAAGCAAACACTACGCCCTGAATCAACACCAGCGCAGGCAGCAAACCGTGGGGGAAGAAGCCGCCGTTATCGGTAATTAAATGAAAGCCAGTGGTGTTGCCATCCAGCGGCTGACCGCTACCGAGGAACACTGTACCCACGACCAAAAAGGTCACAATGGCGAGCACTTTAATAAGCGCAAACCAGAACTCCATCTCCGCAAACCATTTCACACCGATCATATTCATGGTGCCAACGATGGTCAGCGCAGCGAGCGCAAAGACCCACTGCGGCACGCCGCCAAACGCACCCCAGTAATGCATATACAGAGCGACGGCGGTAATATCGACAATCCCCGTCATCGCCCAGTTGATGAAGTACATCCAGCCTGCAACGTAAGCGGCTTTCTCTCCTAAAAACTCACGGGCATAAGAGACAAAACTGCCACTGGAAGGGCGGTGTAGCACCAGCTCACCCAATGCACGCAGAATAAAAAACGAAAACAAGCCACAAATTAAATAAACCAGTGCCAGTGCTGGACCCGCCATTTGCAGTCGGGCTCCCGCGCCTAAAAACAAACCCGTACCAATCGCGCCGCCAATGGCGATCATCTGTACCTGGCGATTGCCCATCGCTTTGTGATACCCCTCTTCGTGGGCATTAAGCCAGCGGCGTTTCGCGGCGTGCTGATCTGAAGTGTCGGTGTCGTGTTTACTCATTGCTCTCCCTGATTGCTTTAATGAAAAAGTCATATAAGTTGCCATGAACAATGTTTATTCATCCTGGCGATGACAAGATTCACCATTATTCTTTATGGGTATAACTGTCGGCGCAGAATCCTACCTTTTATCGTGTAACGATGCAAAATAATCCCGCTATAAATATGTGGGGATAAAGGCGGCCGGCAACCAAATAGCAACCTGATGAAATTTTGACGGAAACAACCACTATTGGTTTGATGATGCCCGACGGCAGTCCTACTCTTGCGCCACTCGTTCGTCGCTCTGAACGCCAGTGGTTGCAGTGGACACTGGCGTGGTTGGCTCATTGAATAGTGAGGTGCTAGCACATGACGGGTTTCAGGGGTAATACGCCAAATACCAATACCATTGCTGATTAAATGAGCCAATTGCTGACGTTAAAGAAAAGGCTAAAAAATGTAAGAGGCATGTAGGATGATAAACGCGCTATTGCCCAACAGGAGTTTCTGGAATTAGTCCTGTTCCATGGTCATTACAACTCTTAAAACATTACTTCAATATAATTAATGTGTATATCATTCCCGATATTAATTTATGAAGTGAATTTGATATATTCCGAATTCTTAATTTACATTACTAATGTATGGGGCATAACGTTAAGATTGCTATGTGCAGATTAAGATATCAGGGTGGGGCGGTAGCGTTTACAGATATTAATCAATTGATGAGAATTATGTTAACTGCGTAATCATTTGCATCGGTTATTGATATTGAAGATAGATTAATAAAAATGCTGAGAATTAATGTTAAGAAATCATAACGGGAAACGTTGATAACTTGCTTTGATTTCATTTTCTATGAAGATGATGCCATCAATACTGTATAAAGTGGGAATGTTGAACATCAAAGAGCGTTTGTGTTTTATCTGAAAGATATTATTTCCAGGGGAAAGGATATGTCATTAAGGAGAATGACATCTGGTGAATTAACATTGGCCAGATCGACTTTTGAGAATACAATTGATTATAGCAAGGTATGGATCCACAATGAAAAATATTTGCCTGGTCAAGGGGAAAGAACAGCGATAACCCCAAACGGGGAAATGTATTATCCTGATGCTGTTTATAGTTCAGATTATTCATCGCAAGCAATGCCTGGCGATCGTGAAACAGTAGCAGGTGCTTCTCACTTGTTTATTCATGAAATGATGCATGTTTGGCAATATCAGAAAGGGTATGCAGTTAAGTCGCGTGGTTTATTTTCCTGGGCGGCAAATTATCATTACGATCTTAATTTACAGTCAATTTCTTCTTATTCCATGGAACAACAAGCATCTATAGTTGCTGATTATTGGCTATTAATTAACTATGGACTGGTGGCTGATTTGGCAAATGTTAACTATGTAGGTGATACAACTGAATCAGTGAACACTCTATCGGAAAAATACAAAAAGGTGCTTAATTTATTTCCTGCGGGTGTCATATGAAGAGATTCTTTTTGTTTTTCTTTTTGTCGGGATGCACTGTTGGTGATTATGTTCGCCCATTGTTACCCGGTAGTGTATATTTGCAAGACGGACAGATTTGTTCAAAACCAGACGATGGGAATATTATTTCAAATTATGTTTTATATGAAGGTAAATATGGCAATGCAATAAAGTTGAAAAGAGTGACAGGTCAGTTCGAACCCGTATGTATTGATATAAGTGAGCTATCTTCAGATGTTATGTATATCGGGAAATACATGCTCTCTTCCGGAAGTAAAAAAGAATACTATGGTTTTAGCATAATTAGAACCGGAGAACGTATTTTAAGACTTGATGATAATCATATCAAATAACAGATTAAATAATTTTATTAGTTTTATTAATGTACTTTAGGTGAATGTTTCCACCAGGTTAACATGACGGTGCATTCTTCAAGGCATATATGGTTGATAGTATCTTCAGTAGCACGCATAAGTATTGAGATGTTTTATGCCAGCTACGAATATATTGCATATTTTATTCTCTGTAAGATTTCTTATTAGCACTTATCCATTTCTAGTTAAAAGGATTAATTATGAGTTTTGCAGCTACAGATTATCCATCCGGCGCACTAACTGGATCGGGTACACATAACGTGACTTTGAGCGGCAGCGCAGTTCCTGATGGAATGTTACTGTTTGCAAGCTTAGGGGGTACAGAAACAG
This sequence comes from Escherichia sp. WS1451, assembly GCF_046487365.1. Lineage (NCBI taxonomy): Bacteria > Pseudomonadati > Pseudomonadota > Gammaproteobacteria > Enterobacterales > Enterobacteriaceae > Escherichia > Escherichia sp. WS1451. Next base: position 2,282 of record NZ_JBJQJP010000033.1, on the reverse strand, counting down.
TAGGGGAACTATTTAATTATTCTATTAAATTAAAAACTCCTGACATCCTGAACCTGGGCTATGTTTCCCCCGCAGCCAACCTGCAGCTCAAACCGATGGTGGGCAAAGATCTGTGCGTCAATATCGAATTGGATGGCGGCGGAAAACGTTATATCAGCGGGCTGGTGACGGCGGCACGCGTGGCTGGTCATCAAGGACGTTCGGTGGTGTATGAACTGCGGCTCGAACCGTGGTTAAAAATACTGACCCACACTAGTGACTACAAAGCGTTTCAGAATAAAAACGTGGTGGAGATCCTGGATGAGGTACTGGATGAGTACCCCTGGCCAGTGGAAAAACGACTGGTGGAAAATTATCCGACTCGCGCCTGGCAGGTGCAGTACGGTGAAACAGATTTCGATTTTGTTCAGCGCCTGATGCAGGAGTGGGGTATCTACTGGTGGTTTGAGCACAGCGAGAACAGTCACACGTTAGTGCTGGCTGATGCCATTAATGTCCACAAGGCATGCGCAGATTCGCCGCTGGTGTGTTATTACCAGAAAGGGCTGAAACTGGACAAGGAGTTTATCCATACCATCACAGCAAATGAAAGTCTGCGCAGCGGACAGTGGGTGCTGAATGATTTCGACTTTATGAAGCCGCGTTCACTGTTGAAGAGCACCGTGGCTAATCCGCGTGAAACCGGCCTTGCTGAATATGAGCACTACGAATGGCCGGGAGATTACTTCACAAAGAGTGAAGGTGAAATGCTGACACGCATTCGCATGGAAGAACAGCGTAGCCCAGGTAGTCGGGTACAGGGCAGCGGCAATATTCGTACCCTGATGACAGGTTTTACCTTCACCCTGGAAAACTATCCGACAGCCGAAGTGAACCGGGAATATCTGCTGGTACAGACCACGCTATTTATACAGGACAATGCGCAACACAGCGGCCAGGAGCAGCATTTCTCTTACTCAACCAGCTTTGAACTGCATCCCACCAGCGAAGTTTACCGCCCACAACGAACTCTGAGCAAACCCCACACTAAAGGCCCGCAGAGCGCCATCGTCACCGGCCCGGCAGGGCAGGAAATCTGGACAGATAAATATGGCCGGGTGAAAGTTCAGTTTGGCTGGGATCGTTACGGTAAGAATGACGAAAATAGTTCCTGCTGGGTCCGTGTCAGTTATCCGTGGGCGGGTAAAGGATTCGGTGGCATTCAGATCCCGCGCATTGGTCAGGAAGTACTGGTGGATTTCAAAAACGGTGATCCGGATTTACCGATAATCGTTGGGCGTACCTACAATCAGGACACCATGCCACCGTGGGGACTACCGAGCGCAGCGACGCAAAGCGGATTTTACAGTCACACTATCGGCGGCGGCCCAACCAATGCCAACGCACTACGTTTTGAGGATAAACCTGGCGGTGAAGAGGTCTGGCTACATGCCGAAAAAGATCAGCGGATTGAAGTAAATAATAATGAAAGCCACTGGGTGGGCAATAATCGCCTTAAAGTCATTGATAAAACAGAAACAGCGATAATTGGTGAGGAACGTTCTCTTACAGTTCAGATGGATGATACCTCCCTTGCCGGACAAAATAAAACGATTCAGGCCGTACAGAATTTACGCCTTGCTGCGGGAGATTCCATAATTCTTAGTTGTGGGAACACTATCCTGCAAATGACCAGTGACGGAATATTTAATATAACCTGTAAGAATTTTAATATTACTGCAACAGAAAATGGAAAGATAAATACACAATCAGGTCAGCTTGATTTAAATATGAATAACAGGGCGGCAGATATACTTCCGCCAGGAACATCGGAAAAAACAGCCCTTCAATTGGCGATAGATGTCGCCTTCATGACTAAAAAATAAACAAAAACCATCATTAAATAATTTATTAATTTAAAAGGACTCATATCATTATGACGGAGTATTATCTCAATGAAACTGTTGTAACTTTTTCCGGGAATATTATTCAGGACAGTACTATTAATATGCTGCGCCTCAGCGATCCCGACGCTGCACTCATTATCAGCCGGGGCCAGATGCAGGAAGGAGACGAATTAGCCTCCCAGATTGAACAGCAAATGAAAAAACTGGAGAAACAGGTAAAGGATCTTCACTACACGCCCGTTCAGGTAACACGGGTGGGGATTAATGACGGTGAAGAAGGACTGGAAATACAGAGCCAGTTTCTCCGGGGTAACGAGCAGGTGTACCAGTGTCAGGTGGCATTTGTATTGCCGGGTGAGCGGGTCATGATGGCCTTCACCTACGCCCGAACCACAC
>NZ_JBJQJP010000032.1:0-39155 GCF_046487365.1 Escherichia sp. WS1451 | reverse complement strand
AAGAATTAGCCTGAAATTAAAAGGTCTGACTCCAATTGAATATCGGAATCAGACCTATATGCCTCGTGTTTAACTGTCCAACTTTCTGGGGTCAGTACAACCCGAGGCCCCTGTATGCTAGTCACACACAGCGTAGCCTCTTGCCTGCTTAAATGCAAGGAGAAGAAGGCCATGAAAATGCCGAACCAACCCATTGTTTTGTGCATATTAATAGTTTGTTTAACGCTGTTGATATTCACCTGGCTCACACGAAACTCGCTTTGCGAGTTGCGGATGAAAGACGGAACAAGGGAGGTATTTGCTATCCTGGCCTACGAATCCGGTAAGTAGCTGACAAAGAGGGGGGCAACCCCCCTCTTTTCAGGGTGTGGATTAGTATGCCATCGGCACCTTTTGAAAGGGTTCCTCTAAAGCGGAGGAACCCTTTTTTCTTTTAGTGAAAAGATTGTGGTTAGTAACGTTATGCAGGGTAAGCGTTCATATCAGCGGGCCACCAGCCATCTTTCATTCCCATCATGAAATTGCGGTTCATTGTGCCCACAAACACTCAGCTGGGCACCGTTCCGCTTCATGCAGGTCCGGTGCATCTTCATTTTCAGACGCTAAGCTGATCGGGGTGCATCGTGGAGCAGTGATGCCAGAGGGAGAAATTGCAACCGTGAAATCAAAACTTATCATTCGGCTACCGGGCAGTGGTACTCACCTGGCAGAGCATGTATTTATATCCGGGCCTGGCTGATGCAGCCCTTCATACCTTCTGCTTCTCAAGGACACGGCGGAGTTTTTTTACCTGGGACGCAGTGGAAAGTGTGCCGGTTCTGGGATGGCATGCGCTTGCCTTTTCATCAGGTTTAAGCTCATAGGCTAATGCCAGATCGTTCAGAGCCGCCTCAGCTTTCAGCAGGGCCTCAATGGCCGTGTTCAGGTATACAGTTCGGCTCTCATGGTTCATCAGTATTGTCCTCACAAGGGTAAAATGACAGGCGATACCTGCCGTTTACCCTTTGTCTCCGTTAAGAATGGCATTACGGCAGGCTTCCCAGATAACCTGGGCATTAGCATCACACTCCACGAACCCGCCGCACTGATCGTATATCACCTGGTATACCTCTGGGGGAATCTTCCCAGGCGCAACCGGAGTTGAGCGTTTGCCTTTATGAATCTCATCTGCGGTATCACAGACAGCGTCGAGATGCCGCGACATCCACTCAGATAATTTCAGACCCTCTCGATTTGCCTGTTTTACATAGCGAACCTTTCTGGAAACCGTAGATCGCATCTGAATCTGTGTCACAGCTGGCACATCTTCTTTCATGGCATTCTGTAATGCAGCTTTGGGCTTTTTCATGTTCATGGTTGCTTTAAATTATTCTGGAGTTCGTCTGTTATAAATGCTGCCGTGATCTGTCAGCGTCGCTTAAATAGTTTATCGCCTTCCGCCAGTTCGCCGTTGAGCTGTTCAATCACACTCCAGATGAGCCGATCATCCGGCGTTGAGCCTGCACACTCTTTCACGACCGCCACGGGTCTAAATTCTTCAGGGTCTGCCTGCCCGGAGGTGAAGAGCCTGCTCTCAACCCAGTGGGCCCCCTCTGTGCAGCAGTGGCAACTGGTTTCAGGTGGTTCATCCAGACCGTCCACTCCACAGGCTGAGCAGGTGAACAGTTTGCGAGACCCACCAGCCAGTGGCGTATCGCAAGCTGCTGGAAGTGCGCCAGCATTGCGCCAGTAAAGCACATGATTTGAATCGTAGCAGTGTCCATGAAGCAGAAGCGAAACGCCGCAACTGCGAGTTTCAATGGCTTTGCCTGTGCCAAGGTATTGCCCGATTTCGTCCCATACGTCCACTAAGGTGTCAGGCAGCGGACGCGTAACAGGGAACTTAGCGCAGTCGTCCGGGGTGCCTTTAATGCAGCAGAGGGCCGAATACGCAAGCTCCTGCATTTCGTAGGAGTACTGACCACATACCACGCGTTCCAGTTTGTCGATTAGTTGTTCTTTATTCATCATACTTAGCCTTATTAAACAAATTCATTACACCACTGGCACCATCTGGGCAGGAGCAGACTGCGGCCCGGTAGTAGAGCCGCAGGGGGTGTCGCTGGACTAACAGGCGCTCAGTGAGTCCCGCACTTCCTCATGACTGGTCATATTCAGAAGAAGCTTTCCAGGGCAGCGTGGTTCCGCCTGTGAACGGGTGACGTCTTCATTGAGTGCCTGGATATGAGCAGATTCAACGGTCCTACGCTGTACGACATGGTTGCTAAGGTTGAATTCGCACTGGAGCCTTCTGGCATCAGAATCCGCGTTCATTGCAATGCGTTCATCAAAGCGGCGGTTCATTCGCAGAGCCTCTTCGTGAGCTGCATCAACAAGGGTGCGTCTGGTGACATAGTCGTTACCAGCAAAAAACGATAGCTGAGCGTGTTCCGAAGAGTAGTCGGAGCTTCCCTTACAACGGGCAATCGCGGCTTCAGAGTGCAGGATTAATGAACTCAACCGTGAACAGACGTCATTGATGGTGCCTGTTTTCAGACAGTCGTGGATAAGTGTCCAGGCGGAAATGCTCAGCGGGCGGCTGGTGGTCACATAGGGATTGTAATGATCAACCGTTACGATTGTACGCAGTGAATGAAGCGATTCGGACTGCGTACGTAAGTCACGGCGAACAGTAGATGCCACCGAGGCAACATCTTTACATTCTTTGTCGGACATCGAGTCCAGTACGCGGATCTCCACCTCTGCCGCCTTTGAGGCGATATGCGCACTAATCTCCCCCTTAAGACGTTTGTAGTCAGCCTTGAAGCTTCCCACGCTGTCAATATCGATCCAGTAACCACAGCTGTAACCAGCATTACCAAACTCGTCATCTTTCTCATAGTTCGGACAGCCGTCATTGCTCCAGCCAGCTTTTTCCAGCAGCTCGTCAATAGCGACCAGCTCAGCCATTGGTGCATGTTCGATAATGAAATAATGGACACGGCCCCAGGCATATGCGCGTGAACGGCCATCAACAGAAGTATCAGAAGTCGTCTGACGGGAAAGTTTCATGAGGTACTCCAGTTCTGCCCGGTACCGCCGGGGCGGTGGTGCGAAAGCCGCACCATGAATGACACTATGATCCTCCTGACTTCTATTGTCAATACAATTGAAGCGGCGTTTTATTTATTCATTATTTGGACCCGGCTCGTACGGAACGACCGTCGGGACTTGCCGATCTTTCTACGGTGAGCAGGGGAAGGGAACATCCCAACGCTTGTTTCCAGATGTGCAGCCTGGGAGGGCGCAGAATGCCTGACAGAATCATCGTGCAGCGGTGGCGAAAGACCCGACAAACGGGAAAAGCATCCTTTTATTCCAAATCCAACCTCAGCTTTTAATTACGCCAGTACGTTTCCTAAACATGCCAAATCGGTCTCTTATACGCCCGGATGGGCCCGATGAAAACGATAAAATGAGAAAAAGAACCCGACACATCGCTGCTCTCTGGGAAAGCCGGTCAGCAGATGGAGCGCCAGAAACTAAATCCGCTGGTTTTAATAATGATTGAGGAGAACAAGATGAAAGATAACAAGACACGTCCTGTAGACTCGTATGCTCATGCTGATTTCATGGAGTCCGTCTTCAGCAACCTCAGGGCTTTCTGTGATGCGGAATGCCAGCGGCTAACTGCCGGTTATCCCCCAACTGTCAAACCAGAACAGCAAAGCACTGACGGCCAGCTGTCGGCGGCATAAAGCATTACCTGCCAGTTCGTTCAAATTTCTGCTTCCTTAAGCCCGGGCCAAAAGCCCGGCTCAATCCAAAAACTGAACGTACCAGTTTACCTCTATATCTCCTGAATCCCCTGCGACTTACAAGAGACCCGCACCGGTTTAGCCATTCCTGTCCTGCCACTCTCCCATCACTGGCCCAGACAACCGGAAAAGTAACTTTTCTCTCTGAGTCACCTTCTGAACCAGTTATTTTGCTTAAACGTAAAAACGGCCCACTGTTGTGAAGATTTAAAACGGACGGATCGAGTAGTATTGCCTCAGGAAAATTTTTAAAAAAAGTTACTTTTTCTTCTCCGCAACCTATTAGGAAAAATGTCGAACCTGGTATTGTTGTGTTGTAGCGCAGTTAAACAACCAACCAAAAAAGAGAACAAAAATGTCCGCAATCGAAACTGAAGTAAAAAACAACAGCAACGAAATCAGCCTTCGTGGTTACCTGGAACGCACTGGTAACGGTGCCCGTAAAGGCAACGGCCTTATCATTGACCCTTCGGTTGTTGTAGAGCAGGAAGGCTTTAACACCCGCACGGCCGGTATGGGCGAGCTCTACTATTCAATGCCTCACGTTGTGGAACACCTGAACAGCCTGGCCGATGCCTACATGGAAGACCCGTTCAGCGTGACGCCTATCGTTGTTCAGATGGTTAATGGCGTACCTGTACTGCGTCAGGGGGCTTGCCGTATCCGTTCCATCGCTATTGCAAACCGCCAGCTGGAAGCAGAAGGGCGTGAACGCATTACTCGTATTCGCTGCGAAGAGTTTCGCGGTAGCGCTTCAAAAGCAGAACTCTTCACCCTGACCGGCAACTCCAACCTGGCGCTGTCTGTCGTAGCTGAAGCGCTTTCAATTAAGCGTCTGGTTGAAGATAAAGAAGAGCCTAAGACCTTTGCGGAACTGGCAAAAAAACGTGGTAAATCAGAGCAGCATCTTCGCCAGATGGTTCGCGTACTGGACCTGCCTTCTGAACTACAGACCATGCTTGTGAGCGATCAGGTGAGCATGTACGTTGCACTGGACGAGTATATGTACAGCGGTGAGGATGCGGTAGATAACATCAACAAAGCGATCTCCATCTATGGCAAGGCGACGAAAAACACGCTGAAATTCGTCAAAGCTGCCAAGGTAGAAGAGCGCATGGCAGATCCGCAGACTCCGGAAAACATCGGTGCTGAGCAACCGGCAGATGATACTACCGATAACACCCCGGTACCGGATCAACTGAACGATGAAAGCAATACGGAGACGCTGGATACGCCACCGGTACAGGAACCGGCTCCAGCTCCAAAGGACAGCGCTCCTAAACAGAACCCGGCAGGTAAAGCACCTTCCATGTCCAGCGTTCTGAACAAAAAGACTGTGACCGTCATTGCAGACACCGCGATCCCGATTTTTGAACGTATTGCTGAAGAAGCCAAGCTTAAAGAAGGTGAATCTGTCAGTACTGATACTTACACGCTTGTTCTGACCAATGATGAAATGAACGATATCATCAACGCTCATGCTGACCTGAAAGAGTACCTGCGTAAGCATGCTGATAAGATGAACAAGGGACAGTCATGATTTTCTGACCGACCCCTCCATCCGGACGGGTCGGTAACTTTTTCAGGACAAGGGGAAACAGGGCAATGAAGAAGGCTGTTATCAACGTAGACAAAACTAACCCACTGCCAGTCCTGACGGATTCGGTGACCCGGGTAAGTATTCAGTGCACGGCAAAAGATGAAAACGGGGCAGGGATCGAAGTGAATATACTCGACCTGATTCAGGATCATGATACGGCTGAAGTGAAAGTGCAGTTTGGGAGCTCGCCTGTTCAGGCTCTGGCGATGCTCCGCCGGGTTATGACAGCACTGGAAAAGCAGGCAAACGCAGAACTGAATACAAACCACTATTCGCGTATGCAGTGATCTACTCTGGCAATTTCATCCATGCTGCCTCTGATCTGTCAATCGCGGGCGAAACCTCAGGATGAATAACGCTGATGTTAGCAGCTGGTGGAACAAACAGACTTAAATGGAAAATTGCAGTGAGTAAAACAATGCGTAACGTTGTTGCGGGTTACATTCAGCCGCTAAGCGGTTCCCGGACACTATGCTAAGCGTGGTCAGACGAAAGCTCAGCAGTATCGTCGACATGCAGGAGACCGTCAGACAGTCCTCACAAATGCTTGAGTCTGATGCAGCCATATTCCTGAAACGCGCCATAGTTGCGAGGATGCTTCAAAAAATAAAATATCAGGATAGTGAAGTTTTAAAAGACTGCCTTGGCGATTTTTTTATTTATGAACAACGTGAAAAATTGCGCCGACTTGGCGTGATTACTAACTGGGGGATTAATAAAACAGCAGACGGGAAGAATAATAAGTTGTGATAACTCAGTAAATATTAATTTAAAAAGCGTCTTCAGAAATAGAAAAAATGCAAATTATATTGCTACGGGTTATTAGCCGCTGAGGCTGTTTACATATAATACTTCTAAACAGGAGGTATTATGAAAAAACAACTGGCGTACGCTTCAAACTGTTCTGACAGTCTTTATTCGTATATTTATCGCACTCTGCAAAAACGGGCTGGTGATGAGAATGAAAGCCTTTATCAGCAGGCCATTTCCCGCTGCCGTACAGCTAAACAAAAAAAGAAACTGGCCGGGTATTATGCCGGTCCATGGCAGCTGCTTTTCAACGCGTGGTGTAACAATCGCGTCCCTAACACAGCGGTGCTGGCTCTTCTACTCCAGCAGTGCTTATCTCATTTCCAGTGCGAAGAAGTGATCGCAGCCTGGCAGTAACCCTATCAAGCCCCTTCGTATAGCGGAGGGGCAGGAGATATCTCATGTACAGAAACGACAGAAACGTGGATTCCTTCAACCTGGTTAATGCTCTTCAGCCGGTCTTTCGTAACACCGGCTGTGGGATATTTGAATACGATCGTAAAAAGCAGAATGAAACCGCTGATTCAATCTTACGAGCGTTGGCGTTAAATGCCGATTTCGCGAGGGCCTTAAAACAGTACGTCCGGATTAATTCTGTACGACGGGTTGTTCAGTTCGATGACGGCTCGGTTCGCTATGGTATTCATGCCGAATTTGAAGGGCATGATAAAATTAATTCCTTCCGTATTTTTAAAGATGAAGATACAGACGCATTTGACTCCTATTTTTATTTGGTTTGCGATAATAAAGCTGAGCTGGTGGATTTTAAAATGAACTCTCTCGATATTCAATTACAGGCTGTTTTTGAAAAAGTGACAGGTATTTATCTGTCACATTAAATATTCAAATTTTCAATCCTCGGGCTGATAGACAAAAAACGCACTTTAGAATAAAGATGAGATGAATATGAAAAACGTAAATATTTTGACTACCGATATCGCGGCCATTAATGCTCTTTCTGGCGTAGAACTGACGGACTTTCTCACTGCCGGGTATCAGGTAAACTGGTCAGGAGAAAGGGAGGTTTCGCTGGTGGGCTTTCCGTGTTTAGCAAGCAACAAGCAGCCGGTAGAAGTTGGTCCCGGTATTTTCATTAATCGCGTGTACAGCAAAGACAGCCAGTCTCTGTGCGGGAAATTGCGCTATGACCTGTCTAATGGTCTGGCATCCGGCGCATTTTCATTTTTCTCCCATTCAGGCTGGTATGGGGGATTCCGTGTCGTATCCTTCCGTGACAACGGGCCAGCTGCGTTGATCAACATTGGCATTGTCCATGAAAATGTTTTGAATGCGTTTTGTGCTGACTTCCCCCGGGCCAATGTGAGCGTAAACCGTTTTCATTGTGGCATGACGCTTGAGCAGATCCGCATGTTCATTTCAGACACCGCTTACGATATGCCGCTTTATAACAACGAGTCTGACTTTCGCAGGCTCGCCAGTTAGCATGGAGACTGGCTTCAGTGCTTACGCCTAAAAACCAATGAGCGAAGTGGCGGAACCGGTTGGCTTCGCCCAGTTGGCGTGAGCGATTAGTTCTATACGGGAAGAAGTCATAGTATTCTGAAATGATAGTTATCTCATACGAACGATAGTAATGGAGTTTCTTAATGGGCGTTGATATCTGCTGGCGATTTCAAAGGGAAGAAAAGCCTGGTAAATGGATTAATTTATCAAGCAATTATAAAGGGGACCGATCATATCTCCACTTTGCCTGGCTCGGATTTGATGTAGATCGTGAAAGGGCGAGCACATCAGCAGTTTTTATCCACGCATTACGCGGATTACCTGATGATATACCGTCCGAAGATGATGATTTATTCGGTGAACATTCATACTCATGGCTGACTTCGGAAGAAATTTTGTCAGCCATACCACCCGATAACGCCGGAGAGGTGATCCAGGAATTTGTCGAAGAAGTAAAGCGTCTCCACGTGGAGAACGGCAGCGTCCGTTTCGTCTTTGGATTTGAAGGGTAACCCGTAAGAAAGTAGCTATCTTACCCGGCTAGGTCTCCAATCTCTCAGATGCTCAAAGAGGGCCGGGCATGGTGCCCACACATCCCCTACCATTCCGATTTGATATTCGTCTAATACACCCTTTAAAGAAAACAAGCAGACGGCAATGAGACGTCGGATTAGCGTCAGCAAATATGAGACGTCAGTAGTCGATGTTTGTCCTGCGGAACGTGAATCTGTTTACAGGGGGTAAAGCCGTACCATCCATGAGGGCTCAGAGAGCCGGGGTCTCCTCCAGATCACTGGAAGTTATTGACTCTGGCAGGCCTATCCCTATGACTTTTTCCCGGATGGCAAATTAAGATCGAACAGGGCCAAATTAGTACTCTTTTCTAAACGGAAATACTGAATCACCCTGATATAACTGGTCTCTCACAAGACAGGAGATCATCAATGGAACGTGTAATATTTTCAGTAATCTTTTTTATGATGCTGGGCGTACCTTTTTACCTTCTTTATAAAATTGCCCGGGACATTTTTGGGACCGCCGGTGCTGGTGAGCCTGCACAATTGCCTCAGGGCAAGCAAAGACGCTCAGGAGGCGCTGGTTCGGGTTCGATCTGGCAAGGACACCATCTACAGGGGAGCAGCCATTTGAACCCCCTCGGAGGTGATTGTAATGGTGAAAATAGCATAGCTGGTGGTTGTGATGGTGGCGGTGGAGGAGGAGGAGGAGGAGGTGGTGGTGGTGACTGATAGCCTGCAATTTTAACTATCAGGATGAAACCCATGTCCAGCAACCGGAAAAAGAATTCATATCAACCGAAAAGCCCTGCCTTAAAGTGAAGCGTATTAAACGTGAAGGATGCTGAATTAGAGGGTATCGGTTTTATACTGAAGCGTAACTGGAAGAAGGATCTGAAATTAACTATTACGGAAAAGTAACTTTCTGACTCACCACGTACGCCCCTCGGTTATGCCATACAGTTTGATACGAAAACAGATCAGTAAGTAGATTGCTATACGCCGGAGAGAAGTCTATTTTTCATACACCGAACCTGTTTGGCCTGCAATGGAAGCAGGTATAATAATCACATACAAAGGAGGGCATTATGAATAAATTTTTATACGTGCTTTTGGCCTGGATTGTTGTGCTTTTTATCGCCAACAAACTGCTCGCAAGACGTAAGCCCAAGACGGTTAAAATCCTGGTACAGCGCAACGGGAAAGCCGCAGAGGTTGATGCTGTAGTGGTTCAGGGTTCAAAGAGAGCTAACAACAGTTCTGTTGCGGACAGCGACGCGGTAGATAGTTATTTTGAAATGAATCCTTACTCCCGCGAAAACCAGTCGAATGGTTGGGCTATGCTGGCCAGAGACGATGACCAGCTTAAATAATCAGTTGAGTGTGATGTGTAAAGCAGCTTAAAACTCTAAATGGACGAACAGGGGAGGTGACAAAGATGACAACCAATACAACAACGACCACCTACCGCTCAGAAGAAATCGTGCCGTTCAGACGGCCCAAAGGGGATCTGGATAGTCGGTATATGCCTCAGGTGTATGCAATGGTGCGGAACTGGGCAAGTAACCCTGCTCAATATGGTGAGGGTGTACTGGCCTCCTACCGCCAACCGGCAGTAAACCTTGCCTACCAGGTAAAAGGAACTCGTGTTGTTTTAATTCTGGTACCAGTAGAGTGCGAGCCACCTGGAGTGATAATGACGGAAACAGTCCTGTGGCCGTCACTATCACTTGTAGAAGTCTTGCAGACCTTGCAGGAGGCCTGGCAAAATATTCCGGCGTTAAACCCCTGACGACTTCTGTCAATATCACCGGCTAGTGATTTACCTCTCTGCTGGTGGTCAGCCCGCCTAAGTTCAAATTATCTCTTTCTAAATTAGCCCGGATAAAAATCGGTCCCTCTAAAATAGCCTGCCCTGAGTAGGCTACGTCATACAAAGCGTTGGCCAGTCACCAGCTGGCTGGTGGCCATAATGCTCCACAGGATAAACCGTATCAGAACTACGCAAAGAAAAAGCCCCAACAATTTACCGATGGGGCCTTTTGCAGACATTTTACAGCCTTACCAATGATAGAGCGCTAAGGCTTCTGCTTAGTGAACAGACTTGCCCACAGATAATGGATAAAGTTGAGCAGAATGTATGTTACTCGTTGCTCGAATTTCATCGGGGCTTTGTACTTTGTCGTTATGTTGTGAATATGAGTAAGGTCCGTATAGAGCCCTGGCGACTTCCTTGTTGACTTCAACACCGAACAGATGTGCTGAACAGACTCCGGTGTGAACAACCGTAGCCCTCGTCGTTGTTTGACTTTATGGATAAAATCGTCCATCCCCATACATAACCATTCCGGCTTGATGCTATCAAACTTACAACGTCCGTTTATGATGACGACATTGATACATTCCAGTTCTCTAGCCTTAAGAGCAGACTGAATAGCCCTGATGTGCCCCTGGTTTTGCTTAAACGGGTTCTGCAACTTGAGGGTTCGGGACTGAGTCCATTTCCGCCAGTGGCTTTCCTCCAGAGTACCGTAGAGCTTGCCTACGTAGTTTTTCTGCTCTATGACGTATATACCATGTGGGGCTACGAGAATGTGATCAACCTGAGTAGTGCTATGAGCCGACAACTGAAAGGTGAGATCACTAAGTAGCCCCTGAGCTTCTTCAGGAAGCCCAGATTCAATTGCCTTTGCAGTCCGCCGTTCCGCTATGGCAGAGGTCATAAAACCCAACAGACACAGCAACACGACGAAAATAAGGATAATGAAAGCTACCCCCGTAATGCTCCACAGCAGATTGAAAGCATCCATGTTACCTCACAGAGGGGTAGCTGGTGGCATTAACAGATTCTACCAAGCGGGTAGTGGTACCGGTAAGGCTCTCAATATTTGAAGACAGGCTCATCAGCATGCCGAGTGCAGAACGGAGATTACGATGAGGCTCATTGTAGTTTTTGAACGTGTCAGTGGAGTACATTTTTGAAAGACGTGTACGGATCTCTACTGACGTAAGATCTCCATCCACCAGGCCGTACTTAACTGCCTGAGGTGTTGGCCATACACGGCCTGAATAGAGAGAAACAGCATCGGCATCATGACGCGAGAGAAGCTTTTTACCCCGTCCAAGTTCAACATCAGTTATAAATTTTTCATGCATCGTGTTCAGGATCTCCTTCTGCATGAACTCCCTCGTTGAATCGGACAATGGGTGGAAGGGGTCAAGAGCATCTTTGAACTCACCGGCCGTAAGGGGCTCATTCTTGACGCCTACTGTGCTCATGATCTCTGACAGATTCCAGTGGTCCATACGCACACCGATAGAACCGATCAGGGCATTACTGTCGGCATAAATTGCATCAGCGGGCGATACCGCGTAATAGCATGCGGATGCGCATATGCCTTTCACACTAACGATGATTGGTTTATATGAGTCTGCGATATCAGAGAAAAAACGACCGGTACCGCTGGAGAGTACTTCGAGGGAGTTTTGCTTCGACCGTGCTTCATCGCCACGTTCTGTGCTCCCGGTTTTGTTACTCTTGTCAGCGGCTACAGATGAAAGAGAGCAACCGGCATCTGATACGCGTTCAATCTGTGGCTGGTGGTTTTTAAGCGCGTTTATCTGGCGGTAAATAATGATGGCGTCAGAGGGACCACCACCACCTGACTCTGCCTCGATAATAACTGCTTTGGCATGGGGATTATTGTAAGCTTTGGCAAGAGCTGTTGCGATCACTGTTCCATCGCCCGTTTCCGAGCCGGTACCCATCTCGCCAGAAATCCGTATTACAGCTATATGGTCTTTCTTCCCTTCAGCGTCCTGCCATTGTTCGTAAAGATTGTAGAAAGAAAACCCTACAGCGGTCATGGCAATTAGCGACATAGCAACTTTTGCCGTGGTATGAATGCGAAACATCTTATAAAAACGGTCAGCGTTATCATTGAGCGATTCTTTGATATTTGTAGGGGACTTCCTTTTTTTACTGCTTAACATCTGACCACCTTTACATGAGTTTTTGAAAGTTAGACCACAAGCGATTCAATGCAATTCCCAGTATCAATAAAGCGACTGGTGGGAAAAGTTGAGCGATATTGTTAAATAGTGACATATTCGGCATGACCAGGTAGACCATCGTTAAAGCACTGATCACCCAAAATGCTCGAAACCAAATACGATAAAACTGAACTGTAACCTTACCAAATACGTACCTCTTCAATTTCCACTGGTACATTCCATCTGCTAGCATGGCAAATAGATAGGGCAGAAAAACGATTAGCCACCCCAGGATTAAGTTCCACCGGAAAATGGACTGATAAAGTAAGAGGGGTATGTTTTTGGCCATAGTGTAATTAATAGAGGTAAATTTTTCAGCAACAATGTTAATACCTCTGGCTGGTTTTTTGGTGTCAGGGATCAGAATAGTATTCAGATAGTCAATTAACTTATAGTCATGTACCAACCAATTTAAAGTCGCTTCACTATTTGCAATAACAGACTTCCAACGGTCATTTGATATGATGGACCGGCTTGCATTAACCTCCTGAGTAATCTGATATTTGAGCTCCTCAGTATTCTGGAAAGCCAGGCTGTAACCAAAATAAATGACCATGCCAAAAAAAAGCATTGTTCTGAGCACTGCTGCTCTGCTTGTATTATCCGCAGCCATTGCTTTCCCTCCATTCACGAAAAAGAGCTAGCCTCTGATCGTGATTGCAATAGTTGTTACGCCACATCGTCGGGATACCCAGGAGCCAGTGGTACTGTTTAGGTATGATTTGGTCGATGAGGCTTAACTCCGCCAGTTCTTTATGCTCTGCGCTTTTCCACTCGATCTGTCCCACATCAGGAACAAATACAGCGGTCCTTACTTTTGCGGCCTGGCGGGAAAATTCTATAAAGTTGATGCCCCACGGCGTCCAGTATCTGTACTGCTCGTTTAGGCCGATGTTAAACACCGGCAGAGAAAGAGTTGAGTCGGCAAAAGCCGAAATCACATTTTTGCAGACTCTTGGACTATCTATTTTTTCCTGTTCGGTTTTGAGATGAGTCAGCAGTGCACGGTCAATAATGCTGTTAAAGGTGTTTGTATAAAGGCCATTAGGGTCAGGAAGCCGATCTATGGCAGTAATGATTTTAAATTTTAACCGAGAAAGAAAGGGAGAGTCCTCAATAGTAACTATATGACTATGTGTTGTTTCTGGATGAATCTGGGGTTTGATGCGCTGTACTTGTTTAAAAGAGACACTACCTGGCAAATTAATGAATGCGCCCACCGTGCGTGTCAAATCGACGAAATAAGGCAAAAGATAACAACCAAGCATACGGGCATTCTTCTTTACAAGATCACACCGTTCGTCATTGTTATCGAAAGAAATACGGAAACTAACGAATTTACGTTCAGGACCTTCGCTGGTGGTCAGCGATTGAATCCATTCATGGCATGAACCTTGTGGTACCGACCAGTAGCTGGTTTCACGGTCCCCAAAGGGATCAGTCGTGATCAACTCTCCCTTTAAAAGGAAAAGCTCAGACAGGGTATTTGCCATGGAGAATAGGGAATCGATATCGTTGCTCTGACAAAATTTTCCCAAATGATGAAACGCGTTTTTTTCTATCTTAGTTAGCCGATCTCGAACTTCCTGAGAATCTGCGTACTTTAAACCCAAAGACTGAAAGCGCCTTTTTACGAGCGAGCGACATTTGCTGACTTTTAGTGCAGAGCTTAAAATTTGCTGGCGCGTCAGGACAATTTTTTCATCCATCAATGAAACTTCCTTAGAAATTTATTAAGATTTTTGATATCGAGATTTTGACGCAAAGTAACTTTTCCGGCCTTCTTGAAAAGCATTTCCGACAGAGTTGTGTTTGGCTTCATTTGTTTCTCAGCAACAGCAATAGGGATTTGGCCTACAACCTTCCTGCCATCTTGAAGCCTGGCAACTATGTGAAACATAGGGACCTGACCCAAGAGATCCTTTGGAATACTCTCTTCTAAAGTTGTCTGCTTTCTTTCTGAGATTGAACCTGAGAAGTTATTATGCGGCAAAGATGTTTCTGAACCGGTCGTATAAGTGACCATATTTGTGCTTATCGCACTCTTACCAAAGTTCTCTACAACAAGCGTCTGAGTAGGAGTATCGTTGACTCGCAAGCTTATATAATTGTTGCAGAGCCCCGTAATTCGATTGGCAGTTTCAACACTTGCCGCAGCAATAAAGTCGGAGATGGTTTGGGTGCAAATAAACAGTGCAATTTTCGCTGCACGACCCTGCGCCAGAAGGTTAATCATAGGGTTGTTAATGGCTGAGTGTGCCTCATCAACAAAAATACTTATCCTGGAATTAGCTGACATATCACCATCCTGAGCGTTGTAGCGACTACCGGCACAGGAGGTCAGATCTGACATTATTAATTGAGAAATAGCAGCTGCTGTATCGGGGTTTGAAAGGCCATCAAGCGAAATGTATAGCACCCCGCCAGTGCTGAACATCCCTTCGCTTGTTACAATTTCTCTTGATGATACTGAGTTCGGGTTAGGAGATAAAAGCTCATTTAAAGGTTTTTCAATGAGCATATCGAAAACAGGCATAATACCTGCGGTCATTTTAGCCATATGCTCTGGGTCGGACATTGAGTAATCAATAAGCTGGGAAACAGTATCTAACCAGTCTATTTGTTCGGACCCCTCGTAATTCATGAAATGAGCCGTAAACCATTCAGCGAGACGCTTGAAACGTACCGGCAAGGTTTCGTTAGCGACGTACTTAACTTTTTCGGTCCAGACATCGTAACCATAATATCTCGCGTAACATGACTCCATTACCTTGACTGTAAGATTCACAATAGACATGTGGCTTTTCATGTTCTTGTGAATCAGATAAATAGAAGGCTTTTTCTCTATGTAAGAAAGCCCGGAAATCACATTGGAAACGAGAGCCTTGGCATACTGAACGAATGGGTTAACCTCACCGGGAACTGTCACCAAGCTCAAAAGACGAGATGTTAGGTCAGAAACATTAGTATAGGTGTTGCAGACATCAATACAGACCGAAGATGCTGGCTGGCCAGGATGAAATTTATAGAAAGGAAGACCGAGGGTCTTAGCCTCTTCCATTAGAGATTCTCGCCACTCTGCATCGTTCTTTGGATCTATGACAACAACAACATGACCAAGATGAAGCATGCTAATGCTTAGTAAACGCTGTAGCACCGTTTTCCCGGTACCCACGTTTCCGGTTATCAGAGTATGACCAAACCAATTGTCTTCAGTTACAAATATGGGTTCCCTACGTTCCACAGCAAAAATTGCATTGCTGCCGCCCATCTTACGAGCCATTGCGTCAAAATGTCTCTTAATTGGGTTGAAGACGAATGGCAACTCGATCTCACGTTTATCACTGGAGAGGTTAGCTATTTGATATGCCCGATCCGCATGTTCCGGGCCCCACTCAAACCCATCACAAAAATAGGACTTTCGCTCGGGTATATCCTTATTTTTATTTTGATAATCCTGAACCAGTTGACGATACTTTCGCTCATTGGAGAAAAAGTTACTTTTGTTAATTACACGCAGTGAATCAAGACTAACGAACATGAAATGTCGCTTGAATACACGCCAATGAGCCATCAAGAATGGCGCTGCTGTTTTGCAACGATAAAGGCACAGCAAAAAAAGCAATATTGAGGTGAACAGAACTATTGGGGCGATGTCCAGTCCGTCTGAAGAAAGTCCCATATAAAGCATAGAAACCGAACAAATCAAAAGTATTGAGGCACTACGATACTCAAGAATAGGCCGATAAAAATTCTCTTGTGCATGGAGGTTAGTCCTCTTCGAATCTGACATTATAGGTTCCCAGCCTCTTTCAGGTTATTGATAATTCGTTCAATGTCCACTTTCGCCCGGTCTGATGCGGCCAGCAAAGTAGGCATGTTAAATGCATGGCATTTTGTATTGATCACAGCACCAGAATTAACGAGGTACTGAGGAAGCTTATTGAAAAGATCTTGAGCCTCTAACTGCGACCCAAATTTTTCCACGCAAGATTGGGTCAGATAGAGAGTATTAGGAGTACTTACCATAAATCTGTTTTTGCGCTTTCTTTTAAACGCCACCTCCATTTTGGACAGAATTTGATGCAGTACTGACGCAATTTCTACAAATTCAAGCTCTGTAACGTCACCTTCGCTTATAAGCGAGAATTCACCATTTTGGTCTGATTCAGTAGTTGCAAAGACTTTACTGTTCAGATTGTGACCAGAAACAGGTGATGCTGGTTTTTGTACTTCTGCTTTGTCCGATGATTTATTCCGGTTGCGCTTGGGATTTTGTTTTTCTACCGGTGCTGTTGGGGCGAACAGTCTGGCCAGTGCTGGCGAAAGATGATGCCCCTTAGCGTCTGTGGGCGCATGCTCTCCATTTGATTCTTCAAGTACAGGAGGTAAGGCGGGCTCTTCACTTGCCATCACACTGGTTGCGGCTGCTTCGGTCTGGGAATACACAACTTCAGCTGGTGGTGGGCAGTTACCCTCAGTATCTGGTTCTGAGTTTTCTTGTCCTACAGAAACATCCATAGAGCGTTCAATCGTACCCTGGGGATCAGCGTTCTGTTCTCGGTTAAGTTCTGGTAATTCTGACGGCTCGGGGAGAAGCTTTTCATTATGGACCGAAGAGCTTGTTGCACAACTACCGACTTCTGGCCGAGAAACACTAAGCTGTGTGAAATCGGTATAATCAATGATCTCATGCTCTTCATCTTCTTCCTCAAAAAGATGTTGATAATGTTCATATTCCACAGCCTCAGTTTTCAGCGGACCAGTCGCGGATGCACTATCGGTTCCATGATATTCCACGTCGCCAGAATGTTCTTCGACTGCATTTACACGTGGGGGAGGCAGCTCAAGCGTTTGCTTTGGACGTGGGGCAGAGTTTTCAACAGAAGACTCATCATTAATCACTAATGCCTGATACATAGAAGTATTGAAAAGTGACTTTAAAGTTGTTGGCCTTCTTGGCTCATGATAGGTGAGCTGGAACCCGGCGCAGTTATCGCCGAGCTGGACTAAACGCAGATCGTCAATGTCCCTTACTATCCACATTCCATCGAGAGAGCCTTCTCTGAATGTCAGTTGGAAATAGGGCTCTTCACTAAATGCTTTTTCATCTAATCCCGGCAGCAATGCCATAGTGGCATCTATGTTGAGGTAGGGGACAGCATCTACACACACTATATAGTCATTGGAAAGTGGAGCGCTTAAAAGGAGTTCATGAAGTTGGTTGACCAGGACATGGGATTCCGTGTCCTTTGCCGATTCATCTTCACTTTCTTCTATATCAGGAATGACAGGATCAGCTGCTTCCTCACCCTCAGATTTAACTATCTGCGTGTCATTATCAATTTCATTATCACTTTCGGCTTTCTTCTCAAAATCGTCGGATGAGCCTTCATTTTTCTTAGAATGTATATCAACATCAATAGAGGCAGTGGAGCGGCCTAAATCATTAACCTTAAGAACAGCCGTCTCAACAGTATCAGTAATTTTAGTTATAGCGTCCCGACCGGGCACTGGTCTTCTGTATTCAGTAACTGTTTTTTGCTCGTCAATGTAAATAAAGTCTTTATTGGCATTAACGCTAAAAAGACCCGGCACTGAGTCAGGGATTTTATAGGAATCAAAGATTAAACCAATCCACCTTAGCTTAAGAAGGTTATAGAATTCTAGTTTCCCTATCCCATTTCTAAAGATGTTTGATATTTCGTTTTCCGAATAGATACCCGGAATGAAGTAGTGAACGACACGCTCATCATCATAGGGCTCGACGTAACCACGTTGAACTAGGGATTCTACCAATACCGTCTTACCAGCCTCTCCCTGAGGAAAGTTATATTTATGTAATTCGAAATCATTGAGAACAAAATCAAGGAATGCGTTCTCGTTAAGGTATACCTCACCATTTACGATAATGATGTGCATAGGCTTAGCATTGTAATTGTTGATATTGATACTGGTAAAGTTGTGCTTGATGGTACTAATGGCCCTTGCTGCTGCATCATTAGAACGCAGACCCATGATAGGGTCACGTAAAACATTAAGGTCTGTACCAGTAGAATAGAAATCAGCGGTCCTCACGCATTTAGACAAAAAGTCATTCCCATCAGTATAAACGTTTAGGGCGGTGATCATTTTTGAATAAACACGTTCTTTATTTACCCGATCCAAAAATGCAAGACATACCGGGTTTAGGATTCGCTCAAGGAAAACGCTGGACCAGATATTATGTTGATTATGAATACGCTTTCGCCAGTGGATTTCGTATTCAACCACGTCATTTTCACGTGCCCAGTCAAGAAGACTTTGTGAGCTTGGCGTCCAAATGATCGGACTAGCTAAATTCAGGCTTACAATATCGAGATCGTAAACCTTTCCGGCATCATGGACTAAACCACAGATAAACGCAGCATAGAGATATACTTTTCTACGGACTACTTCTTCATCTTGATATCCGATTGGTCTCAGTTCTGAGTGATGCGCATTTTTTAAAGAGAGTATGGCCACTTCCAGGCTGTGAGAAAGTAACCCACCAATACCATTATGATGATGATTTTCGGAAGCTGGCAAAAGATGTATCCAGCGAACATATTCAACCAAGGGCTTTAATACTAAATTAGTAAATGTATATGCATCGTCCCTGATGTCGCTATCGCTGATAGCTAACATCATTGAAATTGAGTGCAGCTTTTCCCGATACAGAGACAGGATTGACTGTTCATTAAATGTCTGTATGCCCGTCGGACGAGTTGGATACTCGATGAATTTCAGGACTTCTGGATTTGGATGATCAGGAACAGTGTACTTCTGATCTCCTAGAATCTGCGCAAAAGGAGAGAGGCTTGATATATCCTCAATCATTACAGAGGTTGCATCATTCTCCTGAGATGAGAATATCCCCAAAATCCGTTTAATACATAAATACAGCGCCCTGAAATTCATCATCATACCTTATCGACGTTTGCCTGACAGTTCGGCTGCAATGTATGCCTGCACACTTTTATATTGCATTACTTTGGTGATGAACTCTGCTGGACTGTATGGCCCATCCTTACGGCGAGAAACATTCAGAGTCTTTTTCACATTCTCAACATATAAATTAATACTCTTTATAATGTTGTGAGACATAACCGGATAGTCGCTTACAGCCAGTAAACCCAATGAGTTGTACTCATACATTGTGTTCATGAGCTGGTTCATCTCGAAGATGTACTTGTAAAACCTCATGGTGTTGTGGTTATTGAAGTTGAGTTGTACTGGTTCAAAACTGAAAGGTACAAACTGAGTTGATGACATGAATGAGTCATTCTTGTCGAACTCAATTGACTTAATATAAGCAACAAGATTTTCTTTCATCTTATTGTTTTCTTCATGCAGCTCGTTGAACCAATCCTGAATAGCCTGAACAAGGTCAGGATGTTTAACTGCATCAACCGTTTTAAAGAGAGAGGAAATAGCGATACTCACATCATCAAAACCTCTGATGACTGCTCCATTTCTGGCAGTTAAAAACCGGTTAAAATCTGGGGTGCCGGGGTTAATAATAACTTTGGCCATACCCTGGTGCTCTGGTCTACGTTGAGTAGAAGTTTGAGCGTTTACGCCTTGCTTTTTATTTGAACCTTTTACCATTACATCTTTTGGTTCAATGTTAATACGCTCATTGTCCGTGATAATTGCGTCGGTCATTGTGCCACCTTAGTTTTTGAGTATTGACGGATTTTTCGTCCAAGTTCGATATATGCTGAATGATAGAGCTCAAGCATTTCTCTGTAAGGCTCCAGCAATGCTTCCGTTTCAGAAATCATTTCGTATTCCCAGCTGGCATGGTTTACAAAACAGTTCTTAGAATATTTTCCACTTTTCATTGGTTGCACCCGTTTTGACATGTGACTAGGCGCTCTTGTTTTATAAGGGCTGAACTGATGCCAAGTGATCGTTACTTTTCTGGCATTACCAATTAGCTCAACTTTTGGTGCGTAAGAACCCAGATACTCCCTCTTTGGAACTTTGCTATGTCGGGTAAGGTTAATCTCTTGGTGGTTTCGTTCCTTCCACTTGATCCAGTATTTTGTAATGAGATCTTCAGCCTCAACACGCAAACCTTCAATCTGAGCACGTAAATTTTTACGTGTTAGCTCTATAGAACTTATAAGATTCGAATTACTCATGACGCCTCCTGATGTGAAATTACTATACCGGAGGAAATTTCCGTTTTTTTTCACGAACAGAAGATTTTTGAATGCTCTTTGATGAGGGAATTGAACAGATGTAATGCACTCGCTGTTTCCCCCATTCGGGAGGGGCCTTCAGAAACAGTAACAGCGAGTTTAGCCTCACTTCCATCGCTACCCTCTAAAGTTACTTTTGAGGGAATGACCATTGTGGATTATTGCTTTTGATAATGTGCATTGCTCTATTAAAGTTATACATATATCTAGTGCCACTTTTCCAAAAAAAATGACCCTATGGAACTTTGTCCATAGTGACACTTTTATAAAAAGTGACCCTATGACGACATTACATAGGGTCACTTTTCAAACATAAGTGACCCTATGTGAGGTATTCATAGGGTCACTTTTCTTTGTTTAGTGATCCTATGTAAGCATGAGGTTGATGAAAAGTAAAAATGTCAGTTTATGACGGTCAGTGAAAGACGTCGTTATTCTAATCCAACGTTGGGAGGGGCTGGATTTAGGTTTTTTTTTAATCGCTTCACATTTCGTTAGCATGCGAAGAAATTTTGATAAAATTCTGGTCAGTTTGGTTAAAAAGTGTTACAAGTAAGCGGTGTGGTTGAAGGGATAGATTTAAGGCTTATTCAAGCCTTAAGAAAATACTAAAAGTTACTTTTCACCCTACCGAACACCTAACAAAAAATCCATGTTGAAGATTTGAACAATTGTAATGGCGCAAGGACAATCAGCACATGTCAGAATCTGATAATTTAACTCGTAGCTTACTCGGTAAACTTTTCCGCACTGAGATTTCGCTTATTCGTAGTTACCGTGCATTTTTAATGTTATTGCCTGTGCATGGATCTTCTGCATATCAAACTGGGACTCCTCTTCTCCAGCGTCGCCTATTTGGGAAAGGATTTAGTACAGCCGCTGATTTAGCTTTTGAAGTGGAAACACGTCCAGGTAGTTTTTTGGTTCCGCGTACACTCGGAAAGGAAATTACATGGGAGAGGTTTTTTTCTGCGGTCTTGGACGGTGATTCCAATGTAATTCGTGAATATGATACAAATGATATTGACTATGGTATTTACGATGCCGGTGAAAAAGTGACTTTTCTGAATGGTACAGTGGATATCTATAATCCCAAGAAGATTCATGAGTTGCGTTCTAAATGTGTTGATATACAGAATGACTACTTTATGCAGGTGTTCTTTATCTCAATGCTCGCACCAGAGTTTGTAAGTGTTTTCTTTGGTTTAAAACCAACTACAGCTGATGCTATTAAAGACATTGGTTATTCATCGTTAAAAACAATTAACGATGTCGTTCTTTTCCCACGTACAATTGCTTTCTCACAAGGGCATATTGAAGAGAGTGTTTCACTTAAAACGAAAGTTTTTGCCTGGGCTTATGAATTGTCTGCTGACATCCGGTTAGGAAAAGTTAGTGATGATTTGATGGAACTATTACGTTATGACACTATGTTCACCAGTCACCGTCAGGATGTGTTCAACACTTTAACAAATAAAGTTATGTTAAAGGATTATTAATATGGCAAAGGTCGATCAAACAAAAGCTAATGCTCTATTGCGAGCAGCAAGGACTATGTCGCTTGGGGCAAATAAAAATACAATACGAATTTTGTACGGTAATCATGTTGCTGAAAATATCGATTTTGAGCCTGGTGCAAAAACAAAACTCAAAAAAGGTATCCGGGGCTGGAGCAAACGCACAGATAACCGCCGAGCTTTTTCTGCTGTTATTGATGTCGCAGTTAACTATTTTGGTTTTGATCCAATAAATCCGGAAGCGAGTTTTCGGCAAATTGACTTCAACCGAATAATGAGTGTCCTTCATAATCTGGGATACTTTGTATGCGCACCGGAAGTTAATAAAATAATAGAAATCCTTACTTCTATGAAAGAAATTGAAGAACTAGGTGCCTGCGAAAAATGTAAACGCCCATACATTGTGCCAGTGACAAATGATGCTTATTGTCCACGTTGCAGATTATCTTCAACTGCTTCAGCCATAGAGAGGTATTCTCAAGAAGAATTAGATTAAATTTAAAAAAGATATCGCGAAACTTGCCTTGTCTGAATCTAAATATTGACTTAAGTCAAATTCTGTTGTTTGCTTTACAATCAAATATTAGTTACAACTTAAATATTAACTCTTGACAAGTAAAGATATAATTTGATTTTTCTTTATACAGTCTTTCTTCGTTCCAAAAAATGTTCACCTTTTTTTCTGTTGAAAACGTAAAACTACTTAGGTTCTCTAAAACCTTCTATGCATGACGACTTCTTAATCGCTTTCAATTAATATATTTTATATTCTTGCCTAAGTTCGCTTCTTTGATCCTTAGCTATTCCTTCTTTGAAATATAGAAACAGCGTTACTGGTGATGATTTTTTTCAGCTCTTAATACACCTGTTTTCAAAGCAATATTTGCTTTTAGATATTCGATAAAACCATGTTTTTGTTACACCGGATTTTTCACAATGTGCAAGATGGATGATCTTTCCATCACCGAGACTATCTTCTTAGTCAGCACTCCTTTTCCGTCCTTTTCAACATAAAAACGACCATGCTATACGAGCTCTAACCTTTTTTTTGTATGCCATCATAACCGCATCAGAAAAGGAGAACGGTCTATGACTCGTATTGCATTAGCGCCTTCAAAGATGGTTTTGCTTATGTCTTTGGTAATTACTGGTGCCCACGCCAGCCCTGAGCAACCCCTAATAAAAGATACGCCCTTTGTATCAGGCCAGGCTTATAAGAAGGGTTTCTTCTGGTATGACGATCCTGCTAAAAAAAGCGAAGCTGAAGAAGAAAAGGTTTTGCCACCAACCGGTGCTGCTAGCTCGCCTTCAAAAGAGGAAAAGGTAGATTTAAATTCAAAATGGCTAAAAGAGAATATGCCTCGACTGTTAACGCAGGCAATGGATAACCCTACCGCAGAAAATCTATCACGTTATTACACGGCGCAAAGGTTAATGCTGGATATCAGTACGCGTTTTTCTGACAAATCAAAAGATTATTTTCTTAAAAACCCGATGATGTCTGAAAAACGCAGGCAACCAGTGGAAAAGGTGGCACTGGATGCTCACCGCACTGTTGTTGAAAAAAATCAGCAAACGGTAATGAAAGATATCTTTACTAAGTCAGGTTTATTTTTCTTTTTCCAGAGTACTTGCCAGTTTTGCCACGAAGAGAGCCAAATACTTCAATTTATGCAGAACTATTATTCGGTAGATATTCTTCCAATCAGTATGGATGGAAGGCCATTGCATAATGGCCTTTTTCAGGATTTTAACATCCCCAATGCACAAATTATTGATCAATTTAAAATTCGAGAGGTACCTACAATTTTCCTGGTTTCAAAGGATGGGACATCAGCTCAGCGCATTAGTGAAGGCATGATCTCCGCTGATGAATTAAAGAACACTATTATACTTGCCGCGAAGGGCATGAATCTGATCGATGACGCTTCGTTTCAGTCAACTCTAGATATTAAAAGGCAATATACCATCGGTGATGATGGCGTTATTACCGTTAATAAATCCGAAATGGAATCAGACCCATTCTTACTTCAAAAAATAATGGACCAAAAACTCGAAGGCTATGACATGCCTACGGCCGATCCGGTCAATTATCTCAATGCTGGCGGCAGTTTTGGAGGCACTTATGCGCAGTAATGCCGTTTTCAACTTCAAAAAGTTACTTTTGTCTCTTTCTGTTTGTGCTGCAATTTTAGCCCCGACTGCAAATGCAGACAACGCAATGCGTAACATTTTCAATGGCATGATGACGTCTACCAGCCCGGCCACCTTTTCCACAGCAACCCGTACAGGCATAGTTGGCGGGTCAATGTCTTACCGAACAACAAACGTTAATACCAACCTTGTTTCCATGTCGTTTCCAAAAGCTTCTGTCGGTTGTAATGGTATTGACGTTTTTCTTGGGTCCTTCAGCATGATCAACGGGGACCAGCTTGTGCAGGTGGCCCGTGGTATTGCCCAGGGTGCGGCTATCTATGCTTTTAACGTTGCTGTTTCAGCTATTTGTGCTGACTGTGCTGCAACGATTAATGACATCCAAAACAAACTGCAAGCGCTAAATAAATTTGCGAAAGATTCATGCAATGCAACTTACTCTTTCCTTTCTGAAAACGTGGGTACGCCAAGCCAGTTCGCTAACTCAGTTAGCTCTGGACCAGCCTCAATTCTGGGATCGATTAATGGTCTCATTCCTGATTTTGGCTCATCGATGACAAAGTCACCTGAAGCTGTCACTTCTCAGGTTAAAGCAAAGGATCCCGAAGAGTTCGCTGAAAAATTCAGTGGTAACCTCTTCTATATGTCGTTCATGGATATTGATAAGGGAACAATGAACATCGGAGGGGTAACGGAGTTATCCGGTTATAAATTGGCAGAACAACTTATGTCTCTCGTGGGTACTGTCATTATCAACTGGGATAGCAAAGGCGAAAAAGCGGGAATGGAAGTCCGCCCGTCTACCATGACTGTCACGGATTACATCATGGGGCCACCAGCTGGCGGATCAATTAAAATGCTCAAGTGTTCTCCGGCACCAGATCCATCATCCCCACGAAAGGCTCAGTGCCTTGTCATGTCAGAAGTTAATGACGGTGGTTTTAAGGGATTGAAGGATACCATTTCTGATCTTCTTTTAAACGTACAGAAAAAAATCATCAACGACGTTCGTGTTTCAGATGATGAATTACGCATTATCTCCTATATCGGCATCCCGACCATTATCGACTCTTTGCAAACATTCGAAGCACCGGAAGGGTACGCATACATTCAGGACATAAGCACTATTGCTGCGACGAGCCTCGTAATCAACATGTTGCGCCAGGTTGAGGCCAAAATTTCAACCATGAGCATACCGAGTGAGTCGCTGTCGGGTAAAAGGGATGATCTCAACCGATTAACAGACAATCTCTCAAAACAGGTTAAAGCCGCCTATGAGCTATCGCACAGCCAGGTCGGTACCAGCTCGGACGTCATTTCAACCTGGGATAACCGTCGCCTGCAACGGAAGGCTTTCACTGAAAGTATTCGTGGCACACGTAACTGAGGTCTGACATGGATTACAACATATATACCCTGGGTGATATTGATTTTGTCTGGTCGGCTTTTACCGGTATTGCCCTAATCTTTTCTCAATATACTGGTGTAAAAGAGTTCCTGACCACGGCCGCCGTTGTAGCAGGTGTGAGCCTATTCTATAAAACGTGGCTATGGCTTCAGGCTCCGACCAAAAATGAATTACCGTTTTTCTCCTGGTTTTTGGGGTTGATCCTTTTCATGATGGCAATGGTTCGAGTGGATGTAACTATTGAATCTGTAAAGTCGGGAGAGGTCAGAAACGTCGACGGAATTCCAATTTTTATTGCTGCGATGGCCACCGTCACCACTAACTTAAGCCAGGGTTTGCTGAAGGATTATAAAACTGCGTTTGATCCGCTTTCTCCGGTGGACCTGTCTGCAACAACTCTGGACGATGACATCACCCTCGGTCCGATGATCCGATTCGTGAAGTTTTTGCAATGGGGCGGCGATAGCCAGGGCTACTGTTCTGCATTTCCTGAACCGGCCAGCGGGCTAGGGCCAATGAACGTATGTGCTACCGTTCAGTCTCTTGCATACAACTGCCTGAAGGCTACCCAAAACTCAAGCGCAAATATTGCCGGTAAAGAAACTATTTTTAACGATATTTTCTCAGCTAATCTGGCAGATAGCATGGACCGGATTAATCAGGCGATGAAAGGCGCACTGAAGAATGCCTCTGCCAGTATTGTTGGCGCTAACGGTTCAAAATCTGGTACGTGTGATGAGGTCTGGTCAACTGTGAAACAGGTTACCAGTACAGCTGAAGCTCGCCAGACTATTTCCCTTATAGGACAGACAAACGGCATCCTTACTCCAGACGAAGCAAATGGTGCACCTACCGGCGCAAGTTTTACTGATGTTATGGCGTCAGCAAATGGTATGTACGGTAAGGCTATTGGTTCGTATGACGCCACCCTGAACCTGTTCATAATGAATGAGCTCAGAAATGGCGCAAGCAAATATAAGACCCCACTCAGTCTGGCTTCCGATATGCAGTTGTTTGAGGCTTCTCTGAAGCGAACCAACACAATGGCTTCACAGGGCCAGTTGTGGTTACAACTGTCTGGAGCAGCAATCGCATTCCTTGAGATGTTTGCTTACATGGTTGCTCCATTTGCTTTGCTTATGCTGCTGGCGTTAGGTGGTAATGGTGTTGCCGCTGCGGCGAAATATTTGCAACTTATTCTCTTCGTGAATATGTGGCCGCTTACGGCAGTAATGGTCAACGCGTATGTGAAGAAAGTCGCGACGGCCGATCTGGATACCTGGAGCACCCTCAACAGCCAGAATAATGCCGTCACGTGGATGGGGCTCCCAGGGCTTGCGGAAACATACAGTTCATACCTGTCTGTTGCTTCCGCGCTTTATGCTCTGATTCCGGTACTCACATTATTCCTGATGACACAGTCGATTCACCCGATGATGAATGCGGTTAAGGGAGTGACCCCCGATGCGCCGGTGGATACTGGTCATGTAACGCCCAAAGTATGGGATGGCCCTAACAGCGGTAAATCTTCATTTGGTGACGTGACACGAACCGCCTTGACCAGTACCGGTCAGGGATACAGCGATGGCGGCGCAGTTGATTCAAGTAATTTCCGTCTTGGAATGTGGAATGCTGGTTCAAGTATCGCTAACAGCCAGGGGCAAGGATCAGCTGTAACCTCATCAGTTATGAGTGCGGCAAGTAATTCATTCCAGGCTGGTTACAGTCAGATGAGTGAAATTGGAAGGTCAGGACAGTCGAGCCAGCAGTTCTCAACCAACCTGCAAACAATGAAGCAGATCTCGGATAAGATTGGTGCCTCTGTAGCAGAAGGTATTGCAACGAAACATGGGGTGAGTGCGTCTCAGATGGCCAGCATTGCTTCAAATGTTATTCTAAACGCTGGGCTTAATGGAGGTGCTGGAACTGGCAACGGAGCCGGGCTGAAAGCAGCTGTAGCAGGGCAATTGAGTAGCGGCGCATCTAAGACCAATACAGGCAGTGACTCGCTTTCAAATGACCTTTCAAAAGCAATCACGAATCAGCTTAGCCAGGATTCTGCTTTGACTGACCAGTTCAGTAAAGCGGCGTCTCAGGTAAGCAGCGATCAGATATCCAATACTAATGCGTTTAAAGAAGCATCGTCGAAAATGAACCAGGCGACACAGACGATGGCGCAAAACATTTCTACATCGGTATCGACTAACGCCAGCTCCAATAGTGGAATGAGCCTTGATTCTAAACAAAGCATTAACCTGGACAGGTTCTCCGATTCTATTCGCAACAAAAACTTCAGTGATGATGATGTAAGGAATTTTGCTCGTAAGAATGGGCTGGATGAGAATGCGTTTATGGAGAAATTCAACTCCTATAACGATACCTTCAAGGCCAGTAATCAGCTTGGTTCGCAGCTTCAACGTACTGACGCGCTTGTGGCTGCAACACGAGATTTCAGTGAGCAAAAAATTGCGATTGATACCGCCCGGGGAGAGACGGCCGAAAGTAATAAACAGGATCTCCGTGAAACCTCCAGCCTGCTTAAAAGTCTGGTTTCCGACTTCGGTGGTAATGCACAGCAGCTGCTACCTATCACCAATCAGCTCGACAGAATTTCAGGCGAAGGGTCAGGAATTAATACTATCACTCAGGCACAGGATAGAACTCCTGACAGCGTAAATACGTCTGGCGTGATGAGTGCGTCACGCGTAGGGGAACTGGGTGGAAGTGTTGATTCGCAGGCTAAACTCGGTCTTTCCTCCAACGCTCAGGACGCGACTCAGCGTGTCCCTGGAAAAAGTGAAGCTGGCTTTACTCCGTATAACCTTGATAACGCGGGCAAAGGCGATATTCAGGGAATACATAACAACAACGTGGGCCGCACTTATTCTGATGAAGAAAGGAATGTGCTCAATTCTCTCAAAACGAATGGCCCTGTACTGAATAATCAGGGTGTAGAGAAAGTCGTCAATTCAGGTCAGGATGTCAGAAATGCAGAAGGCACATTTAACGATCTGGAAAAGGCTACCGGAGGTCGGGTGGTTGGTGATGGAATGGATCAACGAGCCACTGCTTTGAACAGTATGTATCAGAGCGGTCAAGTTCGTGGCTTATCTAATAACACTGATAACTACTTTAGTCGTGTTGCCAACAACCCGAACTTAAGCCGGGACGATAAGCGAGCTGAATTGGCACAGCAAGCTGTCTTTACCTATGGTGCCAGCACCATGGCTACCGGTGCCGAAAGAGAGCAGCTCAAAGCGGATACCCAGAAGATCCTTAATGAACTGGGTAACTATAACGTTAACTGGAGTATGAATGACGTTCAGAGCATCCATAGCAGTTTCAACACTCATAACAGAGCTGATGGTTCACTTGAGTCAGTCGTACGGGCAAACCTAGGAGAGGGTGGGTCGGGCGGTGGTCTCGTTGGTAACCGCACTCAGACCGTCACAGATCGCTTGGTTGGGGAAAAGATAGAGGCCAACACTGAGCGGGGCGCGATTTCTGGTGCGCTACTCGGGGGCCAGCAATTTGTTTCGGATACGCTAACCAGCGTTGGGGCGAAACCGGTAAATGAGATGCTTACGGGAGCGGGCATCCTTCAAACCCAGACATCGATAGCAAATGATGCCTCTAACCCTGCAAATATGCCTGATTCTCTCCAGGGTAAAGTCCTTAATCACATGCAGATGTCTGATGGCGTCGCAGCTGTAAGTGACCGGTATCAGAGTATTAGCAGCGACGGCGTTTCGACTTATGCGAATGCAGCGCAGAACTCTGAAAGGGCTATCCGGCAGCAATTGACGGATGACCCACGCTTTGGGCCTCAGAAAGCAGATGAATTCATTCAGTACATGAAGTCAGAGCTGAGCAACACAAATGAGCCTTACCAGTCACGTGTCGATAAAGCGGATCAGTGGCTTAATGAAAATAAAAGGTAGGTGAGTTTCAAATATAACCTAATGAAAATTAAACGTATTTACTAAAATATGGTGTTAAACAGTGAAGGCCGCAAAGTATAAATTTGCGGCCTTTTTTATTCATAAACTTAGCTGATTTCTGTACAATCTCGTTCTTTATGTAGTAGATGTTCCGGCTGAATAGGCACTGAGACACAGGACATGGCAAACAAAGTAAAAGATATTAACCATCCATCTATTAATGATAGAGAACGTCGTGTCTTGGAAGAACTAGGTATATGTAATGGTGCACACTTTAATAATTTGCTTAAAATTGCCCGCTATCGTCTCAATGCTGGTTATTCCCATGCTGAAACTGTACTTTCTTTACGCTGCACAGGCTCATACATTGAGCGTACCGTAATGCATGCCCCCAAAAATACCCGTAAAAAACTACGTGAACACCTACAAAAATTTGCTCTAGAGACAGAGCAGAATAGCGAAACCGTTTATTCTAATTACAATACTCAGCTCCGTGTAATTCGAGAAAAAAAACAAAAAGAACATTTGATGGCCAAGCGTAAGGAGTACATTCGCGTTCGGCTAGAATCTTGTAAAACAAGGGGGGAGCGGTTGATGGCGTTCGGTCTAATTGACACTATCGATCCCGAATATATACAGGAACTGGAAGACCATCTGGCTAAGGTTAGTCATCGTAAGATGTTGGAGGATAATGACCGAAAGGTAAAAGAACGCAATAGACTGTTGAGTGAAATGAAAAAAAATTCAGCCCGTCTCACCGAACGAATAATCCTGTCGGAAAAAGAGGAACCAGATGAAGAAGCCTCTCTTCCAATACTGGTACGTAGATATATTCCCGGCGGACGTGCCGCAGAGTTCGCTATTTATGCACGTTCAAACGCTACATTACCTCCACTAGAGATCATTGAGGGTTTTCTAGGGTATCCAGTTGGTGGCCGCGAAAGATCGCAGGAAGATCAGCCTAAATCTCCACCGGCCGCGATTATGGTCGCTATGAAGACTGATGGTATAGAAGAAAAGGAGCTTCAGCCGAATATTCCTGATGAAACTACTGTACCGGGTAAGCGTAAGGGTAGTAAGACAACTGTCGAGACACGACCAGATCAGGCCTCATTTGCAGAAGCCGTCCGCAACAACTGTTATGACCAATGTGTGATTACAGGCTCTAGACTGCGCCAGCGCACTGAGGCTGCTCATCTGATGGAGCATCGTAACGGAGGAGTAGACCATTATACAAATGGGTTGCTCTTACGCCATGATATACACGATCTTTTCGACGCAAACATGATTGCCATTCATCCGGTGACGTTGGAGGTTAACATTCTCGCTGAAGCTTTGGCGGTAGATCATGATTTAGCGGCATATCAAGGAGAGTTTATTAAGCCGCTGCGTAAACCCATCAATACTGAATTCCTAAAGCACCGTTGGCAGGTTTTTCAGCACCGGAACCAAACTGAGCAGCAAGCTTAAGAGACCGGCATGTTTTCTTCCAACTGTGCAATGCTTTGACCCGGGGCAGAAATGGAGAAGCATAGAACTGATAATGCGGGCATGCTCTCCGTAAAAGTTACTTTAATTCAGGAAGCCCAACGTTTCATAAGCAGATGATACCTGGTGTTAAGAGCTGCAAGATCAGATTCGGTGAGGCCGGTGTAATAATTGGTTTTTTGCAAATGTGGATAACCGACCGGGAATAATGATTCGTCGTCATCAAGGCAGATAAATGCTTTAACTCGATGTGAAAATACAAAGTCCTCACACTCAGCAGCCCGCACACCTGACTGATTAGGTTTTAAATATACCGAATCGGTAGCACCTATGACTTTGTCTCTATAAGGTAGCCGGAAAAGAGATTTCAGGTAAGTTATACTGGCACATTCACGCCACGAACTGGAGATGACAATCACCATGGAAGGGCATTTATCCAGTAATTTTTCCACCAATGGCATTCGCTCAAAGGTTTCATTTTTGCACCTGTGACAAACCCCATCGAAATCTAAGAAAAGCACGACATGCGAATCAGGGAGAGGGCCCCATAAACCAGCTGTTGTTTCTTCAGGAACACATACTTCTTCATGAAGAGGGCTTTTCTGCATCAAGAAAGAAGAGAGAATCTTAAATATATTTCTTGCAGAAAAAGACAATTTATTACCCCTGAGTCTATGCGAATTTTTTGCGGGGGGGTACCCAAGCTACTCGATGATCTTCTGTAATATCAGGTTGAATTTATTTAACAACAGGAGTCGGGTTTTGCTCCGGGACATTTTTAGCTATATGGCCATTGTATCGAGGAGGTTGTTGGGTCCATTGATAAAGCTCACCCATCCCGTTACGCTGCTGGATCCGGCGATTGTACTTTACCATGAAGTTAAATATGTACTTTGCACGTACCTTTGGGGTTTTGCTGTTGTAATCTGCAATCCCTTCAAACACATTGCCCTTGCGATCAACAATTTTTCTGTAGAGCCACCATGTTCCAACCCAGAAACTAGCGCAAGCATCGTAAGCCAGAACCCGCCACGTTACAGTCGGGAAATGCTTTTTTATTTCAGGCAGATTGGATGAGTTGATCTGCATCGGGCCAATATCATAAGTGCCGTTAGTATTCCTGCTGAAAGTACCAACCTTACCGCCTTCATTGTCAAACAACGTAAAAACCAGTTCGGCATCAATTCCGAAGAAGCGGGCGGCATCCGTAATGCACTGAGTGTAAATCTCATCAGGAACGGGAATAGGTTTCACATCATCTGCTGGTGGTGTAAACACAACGATTTCTCCACTGAATCTACGTTTTATCTATTCTCCCATATATCTATCGACTTTCTTTCGGCTTTACCCGTTGATTTAAGCGTTTAAGCAAAATTCTGGAATTTTTGGGCGTGATAATATTAGTGCTCGATTCAAGGAGCATAAATGAAAAAAATTATTAAGGCATCGGTATTACTTCTTTCATTAAGTACCGCCTTCACGATGAATGCCGAGCCGGTTAATACAATGGTACTGCCAGATGCAGCCCGGGATAAGCTCAAAGCCATTGGGCTTTCAATCGAGCACGTCGAACCCTCGCCAGTAAAAGATATTTTTACGGTGATTTCCAGGGAGGGGGTAAGTTACGTGAGCAAAGACGGAGATTACATTTTTACCGGAAGCTTATTCCACGTGAAAGGTAAAGATGTGGTAAACACCACTGAGCAGGCCATTTTAATGGGCGTCCGGGAATTCGCATCCAAAACAAAATCCATCGACTACAAATCACCAAACGAAAAATACCGGCTTGCTATCTTTACCGATATAACCTGTGGATACTGCCAAAAACTGCATCATGATCTGAAGTCTTATCTTGATGCCGGTATTTCGATTAAGTTTCTTGCATTCCCACGTGCAGGACTGAACTCGGTAGTAGCCGGGAACATGGCCAAAATCTGGTGTTCAGCAAAGCCAAACGAAGCTCTGGATGCAGCGATGAATCCGGTTTCAACTATCCCGGAAGGACGTCCTGATGAGGCTTGCTTAAACATTATCAAATCGCATTTCCAGGTGGCCTCAACAATCCCGCTGCAAGGTACTCCTACCATGGTGACACTAAGCGGCAAACCGCAGTTATTTACGGGGTGGCTGAGCCCGGAAAACCTGGTGACCCAAATGGGCGCTGCGCAAAAGTAACTTTTCCGACTGTAAGAGGTGTGTATGAAATCTACTTTACTGAGTACGTTAATGCTGGTTGCTGTAGGTGTACAGCCCGTTTTCGCTGCACAATGTCAGTACGGAGCCTGTGGAACGGAAAACGATCCAGGAATCGTATTTCTGATGTCATCGGTACAAATGGATCAAGGTGAACAACTAAAGGAACTCTCTGGTGTTGCGACCACAGGTGACACCATCTCTAAAAAGATGGAAAGCTACCTGGGAAATAAAAAGCTCAAGGTAAACACCGACAGTACCCGCAAGGGGCCGGGTAATACCACCATCAGGCCTACAGATGAGCTCGCCCCAACGAGGCAACTAAAAGTTATCCGGCCCGAACTGGTAAAAAATCCCGATTCGCAGCTCGTGGTAGCTTTCAATGAGCGCCTGGCCTGATTTATTGACTGAGAGCGTCCAGAAGGAAAAAAGATGTCGATACTCAGTAACTTCGTCATCAGGGCAACGGGGATACCTGACAAAAAGTATCTCCGGGATCCCGTAATAAAACGTTGTTATGAACGTCTGAGTCGTAGGGTGCCTGCTCTAATGACGGGTTGGCTTCTGTGCATTCTGGGTTCAGGGTATGTCAGTATGGCACTGGAACAGCCTGATAGCACTGTGTTACTCAGTCTGCTGCTGTTGTATGTTATGTCAGGCATTTTACTGATGCAGTTCCAGTATATGTATTCAGAGCGAAGCATAGGCTACAAGTTCTACCTGGAAGTGCTTATGAATGCAGCCGCCAGTACTCAACATAAAGAACAGTTACAGTATCTAATCATTAATAAGCCCAATTCCATCACGATGGGCGATCTTTACCGACTTTATGATTTTAATGGGGGAGGGCGATAGCCACGTTTATGTGCGTGTCCAAAAGTCACTTTTGAACATTCTCTTCCCGCCGTCTGCTTTCAGTTCCAGGGGATCACTGCAACATAATTTCCGGAACGCAGCGGCGCATCAAATTTATCAGTAAAGGCGTCGATCATTGCTGAATAAGCAATGCTGTCTGACGGCACAGGTGCATTGCTTTGCATACTCACTTTCAGAACCTGCTTTGCTCCTTTCGCTGACGGGTATACCTCGACATCCAGCTGTCGCATATAGTGCATCTGCGACATCGTCTCAGTGCCTATTACCCCATCGACCGGCCTGTAGTCATAGTCAGTATGCGATTCGCCATGCTTGTCAGTTCTCGTTGTCTTTTTATCTACAACGTAGCCTGTCACCCCAGTAAGAAGCTGCTCGCTATACTGCATGTTCTCCTGTGAGCTGCTCATTCGGAACCTGAGCACATAATCTGGCTGGTGAGTGGAAATAATGACTCCTTTTTTTGCTAATCCATCAGCAAAACGGCCTGAAAACATTCTGGACTGAATACTTTCGTCCGGAGGGACTATCTGAAACCTTTTATTTGTAACA
Source organism: Escherichia sp. WS1451 (assembly GCF_046487365.1). Lineage (NCBI taxonomy): Bacteria > Pseudomonadati > Pseudomonadota > Gammaproteobacteria > Enterobacterales > Enterobacteriaceae > Escherichia > Escherichia sp. WS1451. Next base: position 4,562 of record NZ_JBJQJP010000032.1, on the reverse strand, counting down.
GGACGAGGCATTAGATCGTACGCATCTACCTGGTTTGCGAAATGATATCCACAACCACTCAAAAGCATTGCGGTTGTGAGTATAAAGCCCTGCCTAATCATCCTTTAATCTCCAAAAAGCATTGTTTCACGAATAATTCCGATTTACCGGGCCAGTATAATCCATCGCAGGTTAATAACTAACAGGCTGAAAAGCATAAAGGTAGCTATGTCTAAAGAATTTTATTTAAAACCGATGGCCACGATTTTAATTTCTGCGGTAATTGCTACCGCTGCCTCGGCGTTAATCGCGGCAACTTATTTTAAACCGAAGGTGCTCAGTGAGGAAGAAATTGGCAAAATTGCCGCTACTTACCTGGTAAAAAATCCCCATTATTTAGTGGAAGCAGGTAAGGCGCTGGAAAATCAGAACGTAAGTGCCTCAGTGGAACGAATAATTCCATATGCGCCAGCTCTGCTGGATACCAAGGAGACGCCAAACATCGGCCCGGATGACGCCGACGTCGCGGTAATCGAGTTCTTCGACTATCAGTGTATTTACTGCATGCGGGTTACACCTGTTGTTGAATCGGTAATGAATCAGAGCAAAGATGTAAAATTCTTCTTTAAAGAATTCCCGATTTTTGCCGGTTCAAAACCTGTATCTGCCATGGGGGCCGCTACGGGTCTGCACGTCTATCAGAATTTCGGTGCTGAAGCCTATCGTAAATACCACAACAACCTGATGGCTGTGGCTCATACCTTCATGACCTCTCAACGCAAATTCGAACTCAGCGACTTTAATACTGTGGTGGATAAGTCAGGGTTTAACAGCACGTTTTCTGACAGGGAAAAAAACCGATATGAAAACGTGATCTCCGGCAACATGCAGCTGGGCGAAGCGCTTGGGATCACCGGCACACCCGGCTTCATCATTATGAATATGAAAAAGCCGAATGCGGCGACTACCACATTTATCCCCGGGGCTATGGACGCAGCAACTTTGCAGGGCGCAATCGAAAAAGCTCGCGGGGCCTAAAGTTACTTTCACTTTTGATGAGTACGGCCATGCCGGTCATGGCCGCTACGCTTTTACAACGAGTAATTCATCCCAGCGGGTCGTATATCTCGGTGATAGCATGGCCTGTTTCATACGAAAATCCTGTTGAATGCCTTCCCCCAGCAAAAACAGAGCTCCGCGCTTTTCTTTATTGAACCGGTCCATAACTTTCATCAGTGCCTGACTGCCAGGCCTGGCCGGGCGCTCATCAAACAGGCTGAGTTGCTCTGTGCCGTCAGTCATAGCGGAGAGCATTACCCCAGCTTTCGCATACGCTATCCCGGGTTTGTAAATGCGGTTCAGGATGGTCATGGCTGCATCAACCAGATCGCGGGTGTCCTGTGTAGCGGTAAGCGGCTCGATACCACAATTGCTGTAGCGGTTTTCACCTTGCGCATAATTGCTGCTCTGAATGAAGACTGTGATTTGACGGGTCCACGAGCCATCCTTGCGCAGCTGCTCTGCCGCCCGGGCGGTAAAAAATGAAACTGCCTCATGTAGCTTGCCTATCTCATTAAGGCGCTGACCAAAACTTCTGGAAACGATAATCTGTTGCCGGACAGGAGGGGATTCATGCAGCCGGAAACATGGTTCGCCATGCAGTTCCCGCCAGGTACGCTCGATTTCAACGCCAAAGCTTTTACGTAAAAAGCGAACGTCGCTATTATAAAAATCACCGGCAGTGATGATCCCGAAAGCCGACAGGCGTTCACTGATCTTTTGACCAATACCCCATATTTCTCTGGTACTGATAAGGCCCAGGAGCTTCCTGATCCTGGCCTGATCAGTCAAAACTACAACCCCGCCTGTAGCTGCCCATCGTTTGCTCGCATAGGTGCATAATTTAGCCAGGGTTTTGGTGCTTGAACACCCCACACCACAGGTAAGGGACAGATTATGAAGAAGTGTACTTCTGATCAACCGGCCGTAATCTTCATAATCTATTATCTTGTTCATGTTTTTCAATAACATGAAATTTTCATCTATGCTATATCGACTCGATTGAGGCGCGAAGCTTTCCAGCGTTTCATGGAAGCGATTTGAGTAGTCTTCATACAAAGTAAAGTTAGAGCTCCGGACTTCGATCTGGTGTTGCTGAATCAAATCCCTGCACTTAAAAATTGGGGTCCCACGCTTAATACCAACGCTTTTAGCCAGTTTATTCATTGCAATGACGGACGAATCGTTATTGCTGGCTATGATGAGCGGCTTTTTTGCCAGCTTGGGATCCATCGCACACTCAAATGCCGCATAGGCCCCGTTAATATCAACGTGCATGTACATGGCTAAACTGATTCAGTGCAAAGGTGACGACGCCCCATATCTCAAGGGATTCGGGATTTACACGTATCGGCTTATAGGCTGGATTAGAAGGCATCAAAAGCAGCTCAGGATACGTGTGTAAGATCTTTACCGTGAACTCTCCATCCACCAGCGCAACGACGATAGAGCCGTGTCGTGCCGTTAAAGACCGATCCACAACCAGAATAGCGCCATCATTGATACCGGCATTGATCATACTGAGGCCCGCCGCCCTGACAAAGAAGGTTGAGGGGCGGTTACGGACTACATATTCATGCAAATTTAATTCATTATCTTCATGCCCGGCGCACGGACTCATCACTCCACAGCTCAGTAAATCACTGAAAAAAGGTGCCATTTCGTAAGGCTTGTTGCTAATGTGCTCAAGGATAACAGACATAGCTACACTCGAATTCTCATACTGTATGTATAAACAGTATTGCGAGTTACAGAGAAAAGATCAAATCTCTCCGGTAACGCTATCGAGCCTGACGAAAAATTAAGCTTTGTCACAAACACCAAAAACCATCTTTTACCGATAATGGCGAGCTGGCCTACGAAGAAGGTATACAAGCTAGGATGAAAGGATTCTGATGCCCCTCCCACCAAATTTTTTATCTCCTGAAGACCAGGCTGAGTACGATGCTTATATGTCAAGATTCAGCGAGATAAATCACTATTATGATTATCACACTGTCCCCGTGATTGACTGGTTCTTTAAACAAGCAACCGAGGCGTTGCATCACGAACTATGGATACCGGCCTGTACGAGCTTCCTGAACGGGATTGAAACATCACTCATGGTTACGTTGAAGTCGCTGATGCTGAAACCAACAGTTAACGATCAGCATGCAGCTCCTGAGCTGGTGGACTTGGAGGGTATCTCCGTAATGAGTAATGCCTTACTGAGAAAGGCCAAGCAGGAAGGGGTGCCGGTAGAATTACTTTCATTTCCAGCCGAGCAGGATATGTTGGTTAAGGTAGCAGCCGGGAGAACACCTGAAGCAGAAATTGTCAGGCTGAGAAACAACCTATGCCATGGCAACATTCTGGAGTTTATCATGTCTGTTGATATCGGTACTTCAGGACCCATACGTATTTTTACGCCTGAATGCTGTCGTGAACTGGCGCATGAACTTTCGTCCATTTCCAGGAATTGGGTGGTAGGTTTGCACAAGTACTGGGTCGACAACAATCTGATTTCCCCCTGAAGCTCCTTGAACCTTGCTTTCAGAAGCCAGGTGTATGAAACCCTATTGGATAATATTTAAAGCCAAAATATGGGGATCTCGTATTCGGTGACAGGCATGGTATAAATGATGTGTCTGAGCAACCATCATTGATAATCATGGAGTGAGTCATGAAATTAAAATACCTTCTGTTATGTGCAACTCTGTCTGTCGCCTTTACCTCCTCTGCGGTCCTTGCATCTGAAAACGGGAAAAAACCGATCCCGGGCAAATCAGATGTGATGGTTGCCGATATTTGTTTAAAACCTGAAATCCAAAGTGAAACCGATTATAAAAAAACGAAAGAACTGGTAAGGACTGAGTTTGAAGAAAACTTGCCTGTTGGATCTAAAATCAAAGAAAAAGACTTGAATGCCGTAATTGAAGCATTTGCTACTCGTAAAAGGGACACGCCGGAGCGAGCGGACCATTGCCAAGAAAACGTACGTGAAAGATACTGGGAAATGAACCCGGTGAAAGATAAATAAAATACATTCACGTTGTATAATATAGAGGCTTCAATTCTGAAGCCTTTTTTATTTTCAGATTATTTTGATTCTGACAATAATGAAATAAAATTGAGCATTATCGCTTAACACTGGATAAGAAAAAGAGCCATCTTTTATATTGGACAGGTTTGAATTTAAGGAATTTTGGATTCACAGTTTTCTGCGTTATTAGACGGCAAGGGCAATCTGGTATGATTCACCTAACACACGAATCTGGAAGGAAAAGTATATGGGTGACCTGGTCAGCAAAAATAGCATTGACCGTTTAGAGCGATTTCATTCTTTGCTGGCGGGTCAGTACTGGACGTCCACTGACAGCATCCCTGAAGAGGGTATTGTGGCAGGGGATACACTGCTCATTACGTCTTTGCGTGGCACTGTTGCAAATAGTCGGTGGTGATAAACTTATCATCCCCTTTTGCTGATGGAGCTGCACATGAACCCATTCAAAGGCCGGCATTTTCAGCGTGACATCATTCTGTGG
>NZ_JBJQJP010000031.1:0-39807 GCF_046487365.1 Escherichia sp. WS1451 | reverse complement strand
CGACGTTGATAGGCCGGGTGTGTAAGCGCAGCGATGCGTTGAGCTAACCGGTACTAATGAACCGTGAGGCTTAACCTTACAACGCCGAAGATGTTTTGGCGGATGAGAGAAAGATTTTCAGCCTGATACAGATTAAATCAGAACGCAGAAGCGGTCTGATAAACAGAATTTGCCTGGCGGCCGTAGCGCGGTGGTCCCACCTGACCCCATGCCGAACTCAGAAGTGAAACGCCGTAGCGCCGATGGTAGTGTGGGGTCTCCCCATGCGAGAGTAGGGAACTGCCAGGCATTGAATTAAGCAGTAAGCCGGTCATAAAACCGGTGGTTGTAAAAGAATTCGGTGGAGCGGTAGTTCAGTCGGTTAGAATACCTGCCTGTCACGCAGGGGGTCGCGGGTTCGAGTCCCGTCCGTTCCGCCACCCTAATTAGGGGCGTAGTTCAATTGGTAGAGCACCGGTCTCCAAAACCGGGTGTTGGGAGTTCGAGTCTCTCCGCCCCTGCCAGAAATCATCCTTAGCGAAAGCTAAGGATTTTTTTTATCTGAAATAACCTCTCCGAAGTAAATCCTTCTACCGGCATCCTTGCCAGCCATTCAGATTAATACACTTCATCCAGCACGTTAATTTTCAATAGATCGCGAATCAACGCATTTTTATCGCTATTTTGCAGCCATATGGCATAAAGCGGCCGTGAAAGTGTTGTGCTATCGACAACGGTATGCAGGCCGCCCTTTTTACGCGCCCAACTGACGGGTAGCCAGGTGCAACCATTAAGCATCGCAATCTGTTGCTGTGCCAGTTCAGCAGAACTGGTTGTCAGAATGGGAACTTCGTCAGCACCGATCAAACCTGCCTCATGCTGTTGAAAATCTGGCCCCCACTCCAGTCGCAGATAGTTAAGATCTCCCTTTAGTTTAGAAGGGGCACTGGTATAAAGCGCTAAAGTGAAATACCCCAGCAACTGACTACTAAATTCGTCCATTTTGGGCGCTTCAGTGGTAATAAGAAGATCAAGCTGGCGTTCATGCAGCTGTTTTACCAGAGACTGTCGTTGGGCAATTCGCGCTTCGAACTGTAAGCCTGTATGGGCATCTTGATTTTGATACAAGCGTCCCAGCCACTGATTAAGCATACATTCCCACAATGAGGCGCTGGCACCGATAGAAAACTCGTTATGTCGTGAGGTATGCGCCACCTCCTTACGGGCGGCCTGCCAGGTGCTCATGAGCGTTTCTGCATAAGGCAGTAGTTTTTCACCGGCAGCGGTTAAACGGATATTGTTTCTGTGGCGGGTGAAAAGATTCACACCCAGTTGATTTTCCAGTTGTCTGATTCGAAAGCTCACGGCTGATTGGGTCAGATAGAGCGATTCAGCCGCTCGACCAAAGTGACGCGTTCGGCTAACTTCCAGGAAAGTTTTTAACAATTCCGTATCCACAGTGCTCTCCGCAAAATTATTTGTCGTTATGATTTAAATGTTTTGTTTTACACTCTGTCAAGCGTAACTAATACTCCGCGCCATAACTAGCTCGGTCAAAGAATTAGGAGCGTGCAGGATGGCGGAAAGCTTTACGACGACTAATCGATATTTCGACAATAAACATTATCCACGTGGATTCTCTCGTCATGGTGACTTCACCATCAAAGAGGCACAACTGCTTGAGCGTCATGGTTATGCCTTCAATGAGTTGGATCTTGGCAAACGCGAGCCGGTTACCGAGGAAGAGAAACTCTTCGTAGCAGTATGCCGTGGCGAACGTGAGCCAGTGACAGAAGCAGAACGCGTGTGGTCCAAGTATATGACGCGTATCAAGCGTCCAAAACGTTTTCACACCCTTTCCGGCGGTAAACCGCAGGTTGAAGGTGCTGAAGACTACACCGATTCTGACGATTAATAAAAAGGGCGAAATGCCCTTTTTTTATGTCAGTAGTTTTTGCAGATGGATGAGCAAACGGTCAATCGCACGATAGCTAACTGCCTCCTGCAAATGCTGACGTGTGATAATGTCAGACTGATCAATATCAGCAATGGTTCGTGCAACTTTCAATAACCGCTGCCAGGCACGAATCGATAACCCCAGATGGATCAGCGTTTCTTCCAGCCACTGCGCATCTTCGCTCTCAAGCTTGCAGAATTGGCGTATTTCCGGATTATCCAGCCAGGCGTTCAGTTTATTCTGCCGCTTAAATTGGCGCTCTCTGGCGGCCATTACACGTTGTTTAACGGTGGTGCTGTTTTCTCCCTGCACTACCGTTTTACTCAAAATGCCGGGGGGCGGTAATGGGATCTCTAGTGAGAGATCGAAGCGGTCGAGAAAGGGCCCCGAGAGCCGGTTGAGATAACGTAATGTCTGTTCTGGTGTGCAGCGGTTATGGTTTCCCTGATAATGTCCGGTAGGGCTGGGATTCATCGCCGCAACAAGTTGGAAACGGGCTGGATAGGTTATTTTTGCTCGTGTGCGTGAAAGATGGATCTGCCCGGATTCAATCGGCTCTCGCAAGGCATCCAGTGTACGCCGTTCAAATTCAGGTAGCTCATCAAGAAAAAGCACGCCGTTATGCGCCAGCGAAATTTCACCTGGCCCTGGAATTGCACCACCGCCCACCATCGCAGTTAACGACGCACTGTGATGAGGTGAGCGGAACGGGCGCTGCCGCCATTGTTTTTGTACTGATTCAGCATTTACCAGACTTAATATCGCAGCGCTCTCCAGTGCCTCTTCATTGCTTAAATCTGGCAAAAGGCCATTAATACGGCTGGCGAGCATTGTTTTACCTGTTCCCGGCGGTCCAATCAGTAAAAGGTTGTGCCCGCCAGCGGCGGTAATTTCCAGTCCTCGCTTTCCTTGCTCCTGACCGACAACATCACTGAGATCATGTTGTAGCGCCCGGGATACTGCATTAGTTGGTTTCGGGTGTTCGAGAGCGTGCTTACCTTCCAGAAACGCGCAGACAGCCTGCAGATGATCGGCTATCAGGCATCCTTCACCGTTAATTAGCCCCACTTCATCTTCGTTATCTTTCGCGACGATAATTTTTCTGCCCGACTTAATGGCTTCAGTTGCACTGGAGATTGCGCCGGGAACGCCACGCAGAGCGCCTGTAAGCGCCAGTTCTCCGACTAATTCATATTCATCTAACTTATTGGCTGTAAGCTGTTCTGAGGCTGCCAGCAACGCAATGGCGATAGGTAAATCATATCGTCCCCCTTCTTTTGGCAGATCGGCTGGAGCAAGGTTGATGGTGATTTTTTTCGCCGGATATTCATATCCGCTATTGATAATGGCGCTGCGCACGCGATCGCGAGCTTCTTTTACCGTTGTTTCTGGTAAGCCCACCATCGTTAAGCCTGGTAGACCTTTACTGATATGTACCTCAACAGTGATTGGGGGCGCATTTACTCCCAGGGCTGCGCGGGTATGAACAATTGACAGTGACATAAGCCCTCCTTGAGTCACCATTATGTGCATAAGATATCGCTGCTGTAGCCCGCTAATTCGTGAATTTTAGTGGCTGATTCCTGTTTATTTGTGCAAGTGAAGTTGAGTTGTTCTGGCGGTGGAATGATGCTCGCAAAAATGCAGCGGGCAAAGGATGAACTACGAGGAAGGGAACAACATTCATACTGAAATTGAATTTTTTTCACTCACTATTTTCTTTTTAAAAAACAACAATTTCTCTTGAAATTATTAAAGACATCATAAAAATCGGCCAAAAAATATCTTGTGCTATTCGCAAAATCTATGGTAACTCTTTAGGCATTCCTTCGAACAAGATGCAAGAAAAGACAAAATGACAGCCCTTCTACGAGTGATTAGCCTGGTCGTGATTAGCGTGGTGGTGATTATTATCCCACCGTGCGGGGCTGCACTTGGACGAGGAAAGGCTTAGAGATCAAGCCTTAACGAACTAAGACCCCCGCACCGAAAGGTCCGGGGGTTTTTTTTGACCTTAAAAACATAACCGAGGAGCAGACAATGAATAACAGCACAAAATTCTGTTTCTCAAGATTCAGGACGGGGAACTAACTATGAATGGCGCACAGTGGGTGGTACATGCGTTGCGGGCACAGGGTGTGAATACCGTTTTCGGTTATCCGGGTGGCGCAATTATGCCGGTTTACGATGCATTGTATGACGGCGGCATGGAGCACTTGCTGTGCCGACATGAACAGGGTGCGGCAATGGCGGCTATCGGTTATGCCCGTGCTACTGGCAAAACTGGCGTATGTATCGCCACGTCTGGTCCGGGCGCAACCAACCTGATAACCGGGCTTGCGGACGCACTGTTAGATTCCATCCCCGTTGTTGCTATCACCGGTCAGGTATCCGCACCGTTTATCGGCACTGACGCATTTCAGGAGGTGGATATTCTGGGGTTGTCGTTAGCCTGCACCAAGCACAGTTTCCTGGTGCAATCACTGGAAGAGTTACCGCGTATCATGGCCGAAGCGTTTGACGTCGCCAGCTCTGGTCGTCCTGGTCCGGTTTTGGTCGATATTCCAAAAGATATCCAGTTAGCCAGCGGCGATCTGGAACCGTGGTTCACCACCGTTGAAAACGAAGTGACTTTCCCACATGCCGAAGTCGAGCAAGCGCGTCAGATGCTGGCAAAAGCGCAAAAACCGATGCTGTACGTTGGCGGTGGCGTGGGCATGGCGCAGGCAGTTTCGGCTTTGCGTGAATTTCTCGCTACCACAAAAATGCCTGCCACCTGCACGCTGAAAGGGCTGGGCGCAGTTGAAGCAGATTATCCGTACTATCTGGGCATGCTGGGAATGCACGGCACCAAAGCGGCGAACTTCGCGGTTCAGGAGTGCGATCTACTGATAGCCGTGGGCGCACGTTTTGATGACCGGGTGACCGGCAAACTGAACACCTTCGCACCACACGCCAGCGTTATCCATATGGATATCGATCCGGCAGAAATGAACAAGCTGCGTCAGGCACATGCGGCATTACAGGGTGATTTAAATGCTCTGTTACCAGCATTACAGCAGCCGTTAAATATCGATGACTGGCAGCAACACTGCGCACAACTGCGTGATGAACATGCCTGGCGTTATGACCATCCCGGTGACGCTATCTACGCGCCGTTGTTGCTAAAACAACTGTCGGATCGTAAACCGGCGGATTGCGTCGTGACCACAGATGTGGGGCAGCACCAGATGTGGGCTGCCCAGCACATCGCCCATACTCGCCCGGAAAATTTCATCACCTCCAGCGGCTTAGGCACCATGGGTTTCGGTTTACCGGCGGCGGTTGGCGCGCAAGTCGCGCGACCGAACGATACCGTCGTCTGTATCTCTGGTGACGGCTCTTTCATGATGAATGTACAAGAGCTGGGCACCGTAAAACGCAAGCAGTTACCGTTGAAAATCGTCTTACTCGATAACCAACGGTTAGGGATGGTTCGACAATGGCAGCAACTGTTTTTCCAGGAACGATACAGCGAAACTACCCTTACCGATAACCCCGATTTCCTCATGTTAGCCAGCGCCTTCGGCATCCCTGGCCAACACATCACCCGTAAAGACCAGGTTGAAGCGGCACTCGACACCATGCTGAACAGTGATGGGTCATACCTGCTTCATGTCTCAATCGACGAACTTGAGAACGTCTGGCCGCTGGTGCCGCCTGGCGCCAGTAATTCAGAAATGTTGGAGAAATTATCATGATGCAACATCAGGTCAATGTATCGGCTCGCTTCAATCCGGAAACCTTAGAACGTGTTTTACGCGTGGTGCGTCATCGTGGTTTCCACGTCTGCTCAATGAATATGGCCGCCGCCAGCGATGCACAAAATATAAATATCGAATTGACCGTTGCCAGCCCACGGTCGGTCGACTTACTGTTTAGTCAGTTAAATAAACTGGTGGACGTCGCACACGTTGCCATCTGCCAGAGCACAACCACATCACAACAAATCCGCGCCTGAGCGCAAAAGGAATATAAAAATGACCACGAAGAAAGCTGATTACATTTGGTTCAATGGGGAGATGGTTCGCTGGGAAGACGCGAAGGTGCATGTGATGTCGCACGCGCTGCACTATGGCACCTCGGTTTTTGAAGGCATCCGTTGCTACGACTCGCACAAAGGACCGGTTGTATTCCGCCATCGTGAGCATATGCAGCGTCTGCATGACTCCGCCAAAATCTATCGCTTCCCGGTTTCACAGAGCATTGATGAGCTGATGGAAGCTTGTCGCGACGTGATCCGCAAAAACAATCTCACCAGCGCCTATATCCGTCCGCTGATTTTCGTCGGTGATGTTGGCATGGGCGTAAACCCGCCAGCGGGATACTCAACCGATGTGATTATCGCCGCTTTCCCGTGGGGGGCGTATCTGGGCGCAGAAGCACTGGAGCAGGGGATCGATGCGATGGTTTCCTCCTGGAACCGCGCAGCACCAAACACCATCCCGACGGCGGCAAAAGCCGGTGGTAACTACCTCTCTTCCCTGCTGGTGGGTAGCGAAGCGCGCCGCCACGGTTATCAGGAAGGTATCGCGTTGGATGTGAATGGTTACATCTCTGAAGGCGCAGGCGAAAACCTGTTTGAAGTGAAAGACGGCGTGCTGTTCACCCCACCGTTCACCTCATCCGCGCTGCCGGGTATTACCCGTGATGCCATCATCAAACTGGCAAAAGAGCTGGGAATTGAAGTGCGTGAGCAGGTGCTGTCGCGCGAATCCCTGTACCTGGCGGATGAAGTGTTTATGTCCGGTACGGCGGCAGAAATCACGCCAGTGCGCAGCGTAGACGGTATTCAGGTTGGCGAAGGCCGTTGTGGCCCGGTTACCAAACGCATTCAGCAAGCCTTCTTCGGCCTCTTCACTGGCGAAACCGAAGATAAATGGGGCTGGTTAGATCAAGTTAATCAATAAATACAAAAAATGGGACGGCACGCACCGTCCCATTTACGAGACAGACACTGGGAGTAAATAAAGTATGCCTAAGTACCGTTCCGCCACCACCACTCATGGTCGTAATATGGCGGGTGCTCGTGCGCTGTGGCGCGCCACCGGAATGACCGACGCCGATTTCGGTAAGCCGATTATCGCGGTTGTGAACTCGTTCACCCAATTTGTACCGGGTCACGTCCATCTGCGCGATCTCGGTAAACTGGTCGCCGAACAAATTGAAGCGGCTGGCGGCGTTGCCAAAGAGTTCAACACCATTGCGGTGGATGATGGGATTGCCATGGGCCACGGGGGGATGCTTTATTCGCTGCCATCTCGCGAACTGATCGCTGATTCCGTTGAGTATATGGTCAATGCTCACTGCGCCGACGCCATGGTCTGCATCTCTAACTGCGACAAAATCACCCCGGGGATGCTGATGGCTTCCCTGCGCCTGAATATTCCGGTGATCTTTGTTTCCGGCGGCCCGATGGAAGCCGGGAAAACCAAACTGTCCGATCAGATCATTAAGCTCGATCTGGTTGATGCGATGATCCAGGGGGCAGACCCGAAAGTTTCTGACTCCCAAAGCGATCAGGTTGAACGTTCCGCATGCCCAACCTGCGGTTCCTGCTCCGGGATGTTTACCGCTAACTCAATGAACTGCCTGACCGAAGCGCTGGGCCTGTCGCAGCCGGGCAACGGCTCGCTGCTGGCAACTCACGCCGACCGTAAGCAGCTGTTCCTCAATGCCGGTAAACGCATTGTTGAATTGACCAAACGTTACTACGAGCAAAATGACGAAAGTGCACTGCCGCGTAATATCGCCAGTAAGGCGGCGTTTGAAAACGCCATGACGCTGGATATCGCGATGGGTGGATCGACTAACACTGTACTTCACCTGCTGGCGGCGGCGCAGGAAGCGGAAATCGAATTCACCATGAGTGATATCGACAAACTTTCGCGTAAAGTCCCGCAGTTATGCAAAGTTGCGCCGAGCACCCAGAAATACCATATGGAAGATGTTCATCGTGCTGGTGGTGTTATCGGTATTCTCGGCGAACTGGATCGTGCGGGTTTACTGAACCGTGATGTGAAAAATGTACTTGGCCTGACGTTGCCGCAAACGCTGGAACAATACGACGTTATGCTGACCCAGGATGACTCGGTAAAAAATATGTTCCGCGCAGGCCCTGCTGGCATTCGTACTACACAGGCCTTCTCGCAGGATTGCCGTTGGGATTCTCTCGATGACGATCGCGCCAATGGCTGTATCCGCTCGCTGGAACACGCCTACAGCAAAGACGGTGGTCTGGCGGTGCTCTACGGTAATTTCGCAGAAAACGGCTGCATCGTTAAAACCGCGGGCGTCGATGACAGCATCCTCAAATTCACCGGCCCGGCGAAAGTGTACGAAAGCCAGGATGACGCGGTAGAAGCGATTCTCGGCGGCAAAGTTGTCGCTGGCGATGTAGTGGTGATCCGGTACGAAGGCCCGAAAGGCGGTCCGGGGATGCAGGAAATGCTCTACCCAACCAGCTTCCTGAAATCAATGGGTCTCGGTAAAGCCTGCGCGCTGATCACCGACGGACGCTTCTCCGGCGGCACCTCTGGTCTTTCCATCGGCCACGTCTCGCCGGAAGCGGCAAGCGGCGGCAGCATTGGTCTGATTGAAGACGGCGACATGATTGCCATCGACATTCCGAACCGTGGCATTCAGTTACAGGTAAGCGATGCTGAACTGGCGGCGCGTCGTGAAGCGCAGGAAGCGCGTGGCGACAAAGCCTGGACGCCGAAAAATCGTGAACGTCAGGTTTCCTTTGCGCTGCGTGCCTACGCCAGCCTGGCAACCAGCGCCGACAAAGGTGCGGTGCGCGATAAATCGAAACTGGGGGGTTAATAATGGCTGACTCGCAACCCCTGTCCGGTACCCCGGAAGGTGCCGAATATTTAAGAGCGGTGCTGCGCGCGCCGGTCTACGAAGCGGCGCAGGTCACGCCGCTACAGAAAATGGAAAAACTGTCGTCGCGTCTTGATAACGTGATTCTGGTGAAGCGCGAAGATCGCCAGCCAGTACACAGCTTTAAGCTGCGCGGCGCATACGCCATGATGGCGGGCCTGACGGAAGAACAAAAAGCGCACGGCGTGATCACCGCTTCTGCGGGTAACCACGCGCAGGGCGTCGCGTTTTCTTCCGCACGGTTAGGCGTGAAGGCGCTGATCGTCATGCCAACCGCCACCGCCGATATCAAAGTTGATGCGGTGCGCGGCTTTGGCGGCGAAGTGCTGCTTCATGGCGCGAACTTTGACGAAGCGAAAGCGAAAGCAATCGAACTGTCACAGCAGCAGGGCTTCACCTGGGTGCCGCCGTTCGACCATCCGATGGTGATCGCCGGGCAAGGCACGCTGGCGCTGGAACTGCTCCAGCAGGACGCCCATCTCGACCGCGTATTTGTACCGGTCGGCGGCGGCGGTCTGGCGGCGGGCGTCGCGGTACTGATCAAACAACTGATGCCGCAAATCAAAGTGATCGCCGTGGAAGCGGAAGATTCCGCCTGCCTGAAAGCGGCGCTGGATGCCGGTCATCCCGTTGATCTGCCGCGCGTAGGGCTGTTCGCAGAAGGTGTTGCGGTAAAACGCATCGGCGATGAAACCTTCCGTTTATGCCAGGAGTATCTTGACGACATCATCACCGTCGATAGCGATGCGATTTGTGCGGCGATGAAAGACCTGTTCGAAGATGTACGCGCGGTGGCTGAACCCTCTGGCGCGCTGGCGCTGGCAGGGATGAAAAAATACATCGCCCAGCACAACATTCGCGGTGAACGGCTGGCGCATATTCTTTCCGGTGCCAACGTGAACTTTCACGGTCTGCGCTACGTCTCGGAACGCTGCGAACTGGGCGAACAGCGTGAAGCGTTACTGGCGGTGACCATTCCGGAAGAAAAGGGCAGCTTCCTCAAATTCTGCCAGTTACTTGGTGGGCGCTCGGTCACCGAGTTCAACTACCGCTTTGCTGATGCCAAAAACGCCTGCATTTTTGTCGGCGTGCGCTTAAGTCGAGGGCTCGAAGAGCGCAAAGAAATTTTGCAGATGCTCAACGACGGCGGCTACAGCGTGGTCGATCTCTCCGACGATGAAATGGCGAAGCTGCACGTACGCTATATGGTTGGCGGGCGACCATCGAAACCGCTTCAGGAGCGCTTGTACAGCTTTGAATTCCCGGAATCACCGGGTGCGCTGCTGCGCTTTCTTAACACATTAGGCACGCACTGGAATATATCTCTGTTCCATTATCGCAGCCACGGTACCGACTACGGGCGCGTACTGGCGGCGTTCGAACTTGGCGATCATGAACCGGATTTTGAAACCCGGCTAAATGAGCTGGACTACGATTGCCACGACGAAACCAATAATCCGGCGTTCAGGTTCTTTTTGGCGGGTTAATTCAGCGTTTAGTTTTTCAGGCCCACAAAGTAAAGTGGGCCTAATATCCAGATATGATCTTCCCTCAGTTATTGGGCTTTTCTGCCAGTCCGAAGCATCCAGTCATTCAATTTTGCGAGACGTTTTCCAGAAGACGCTTAACCTGCTTGTGGTGAAACTCGGCTCACCATATCGTTAGCACCACCATTTTGGTTGTTTGTGCACCGCTATCACTTGCGCCTGTTAAAAATGATGTATAAAATTTTATACACAAGGATGTTATGTTACTCACCCGAGCTCTCCCCAATGAAAAAGAAATTCGATGGGTTGGATCTTCTCTGGAGGATCTCCTGACTTTTCCCATAACGGTACGTAAAGCAGTTGGTTATCAGCTTCACAAAATTCAGTATGGTATTGAACCCGATGACTGGAAACCGTTTTCAGAAATTGGGGCTGGGGTGAATGAAATTCGGGTTCGTGACAACAATGGCATCTATCGCGTTATGTATGTCGCTAAGTTTGCAGAAGCGCTCTACGTTTTGCATAGCTTTCAGAAACAGACGCAACAAACCAGTCAGCACGATAAAAACATCGCCAGAACGCGTTATAACCGGGTGGTGCAGCAACGGAGAAACAGCCTGTGATTGCCAAAACTGACAGTGATATTCGCCATGTGACGCCATCGGGCGGTAATGTTTTTGCTGATTTGGGGTTTGATAAGCAGGAAGCCGAAAAGCTTTACGCTGATTCCATGAGTGAAATCGAAAACACGTTAGCCATCAAAGAACAACTCATGGAAGAAATTACCCTCTGGATTTCGCAAAACCAGATGAAGCAAGCCGAGGTTGCAACCGTTTTACATATATCACGGCCGCGCGTTTCGGATGTCGTCAACAATAAATGCAGCAAATTCACCATTGATGCTCTGGTGAATATGCTTAGCCGTATTGGGAAGCACGTTCGGGTAATGGTGGGGCCGTAAAACTAATTCGGCAAAATCTTCCAGAACGCCTCAATCAGCGGCTCATGCAGCCGCTTTTTTTGTGCACAAACGCCCAGCTCAAACGGCGTTTTCTCATCGCTACGCTCCAGAATCATCACGCGGTTGCGCACTGGTTCCGGGCTGTTTTCCAGCACCACTTCCGGCAACAAGGCCACGCCACAGCCGAGCGCTACCATCGACACCATCGCTTCATGCCCGCCGACCGTGGCGTAAATCATCGGGTTACTAATTTTGTTACGCCGAAACCACAGTTCAATACGGCGGCGTACTGGCCCCTGATCGGCCATGATAAACGGTACCGTTGACCAGTCCGGCTTCTCTACCGAGACCTGATTACGCACCGGGCAGGGCAACGTGGGTGCGATCAGCACCACCACCAGGTTCTCCAGCATCGAAAATGCCACTGCGCCGGGCAAGGTTTCCGGTTTACCCGCAATCGCCAGATCCGCTTCGCCAGTGACGACCTTTTCCATCGCATCTGCCGCATCACCAGTCGTGAGTTTAATCTCCACTGACGGATGTTCCGCGCGAAAGCGGTCGAGAATCGGCGGCAGATGGCTGTAGGCGGCGGTCACCGAGCAGAAAATATG
Organism: Escherichia sp. WS1451; assembly: GCF_046487365.1. Lineage (NCBI taxonomy): Bacteria > Pseudomonadati > Pseudomonadota > Gammaproteobacteria > Enterobacterales > Enterobacteriaceae > Escherichia > Escherichia sp. WS1451. The sequence goes on along the minus strand of NZ_JBJQJP010000031.1, from coordinate 27,888 downwards.
CAGCTCGCCAGAGAGCGACGGTCCTTGCTGATCGATGGTGTGGCGCAGTTGCTGATACTGCAACAACGTTTGCTGGGCGAAAACACGCAGTTCTTCGCCTGCTTCCGTCAGTGTCACCGTGCGGTTATCGCGTATAAACAGCGGCTGACCGAGATCTTCTTCCAGGCGTTGAATCTGCCGTGAGAGCGTGGATGGGCTGACGTGCATCGCTCGTGCGCTGCGGCCAAAATGGCGGCTTTCCGCCAGATGCAGGAAGGTTTTCAGATCGCGTAAATCCAATGGCGCAGCCCTCAATGTTGACGTTGCAGAAATTGCAATGTGACGTTGTGAATATATCAATTTCCGCAATAAATTTCCTGTCATATAGTGAATCCAATCTCGCAAACGCGAACCGAACAATAAGAAGCACAACATCACGAGGAATCACCATGGCTAACTACTTCAATACACTGAATCTGCGCCAGCAGCTGGCACAGTTGGGCAAATGTCGCTTTATGGGGCGCGATGAATTCGCCGATGGCGCGAGCTACCTTCAGGGTAAAAAAGTAGTCATCGTCGGCTGTGGCGCACAGGGTCTGAACCAGGGCCTGAACATGCGTGATTCTGGTCTCGATATCTCCTACGCTCTGCGTAAAGAAGCGATTGCTGAGAAGCGCGCATCCTGGCGTAAAGCAACCGAAAATGGTTTTAAAGTGGGTACTTACGAAGAACTGATCCCACAGGCGGATCTGGTGGTTAACCTGACGCCGGACAAGCAGCACTCTGATGTAGTGCGCACCGTACAGCCACTGATGAAAGACGGCGCGGCGCTGGGTTACTCGCATGGTTTCAACATCGTGGAAGTAGGCGAGCAGATCCGTAAAGACATCACCGTAGTAATGGTTGCGCCGAAATGCCCTGGCACCGAAGTGCGTGAAGAGTACAAACGTGGATTCGGCGTACCGACGCTGATTGCCGTTCACCCGGAAAACGATCCGAAAGGCGAAGGCATGGCGATCGCTAAAGCGTGGGCGGCGGCAACCGGTGGTCATCGTGCGGGCGTGCTGGAATCCTCTTTCGTTGCGGAAGTGAAATCTGACCTGATGGGTGAGCAAACCATCCTGTGCGGTATGTTGCAGGCTGGCTCTCTGCTGTGCTTCGACAAACTGGTGGAAGAAGGCACCGATCCGGCATACGCAGAAAAACTGATTCAGTTCGGCTGGGAAACCATCACCGAAGCACTGAAACAGGGCGGCATCACGCTGATGATGGACCGTCTCTCTAACCCGGCGAAACTGCGTGCTTACGCGCTCTCTGAGCAATTGAAAGAGATCATGGCACCGCTGTTCCAGAAACATATGGACGATATCATCTCCGGCGAATTCTCCTCCGGCATGATGGCAGACTGGGCCAACGACGATAAGAAACTGCTGACCTGGCGTGAAGAGACCGGCAAAACCGCGTTCGAAACCGCGCCGCAGTATGAAGGCAAAATCGGCGAGCAGGAGTACTTCGATAAAGGCGTACTGATGATCGCGATGGTAAAAGCGGGCGTTGAGCTGGCGTTTGAAACCATGGTTGATTCCGGCATCATCGAAGAGTCTGCTTACTATGAATCACTGCACGAACTGCCGCTGATTGCCAACACTATCGCTCGTAAGCGTCTGTACGAAATGAACGTGGTTATCTCTGATACCGCCGAGTACGGTAACTATCTGTTCTCTTACGCTTGTGTGCCGCTGCTGAAACCGTTTATGGCAGAGCTGCAACCGGGCGACCTGGGTAAAGCTATTCCGGAAGGTGCGGTAGATAACGCGCAGTTGCGTGATGTGAACGAAGCGATTCGCAGCCATGCGATTGAGCAGGTAGGTAAGAAACTGCGCGGCTATATGACGGATATGAAACGTATTGCTGTTGCAGGTTAAGTGCGATTCAGAGTTCAAGGCCTTCTCCCGGAGAAGGCCTTGCTGTTAGTTACGGTAAAGCACCTTAATGATGTGATACCCGAACTGGGTATGCAGCGGACCGGTTGGCTCCAGTACCGGACAAGAGAAAACCACTTTATCGAACGCCGGAACCATCTGACCCTGGCGGAATTCACCCAAATCACCGCCGCGTTTGCCTGACGGGCAAATGGAGTGTTTCTTCGCCAACTTGCCGAAATCGGCACCGTTTTTGATCTGCTCGAGAAGATCCAGAGCCAGTTTCTCTTCTTTTACAAGGATATGCAGTGCTGCTGCTGTTTTTGCCATGATCGTGCCTTGAGTGGTAAGGATGAGGCTGGCTATACTACCACGCTGTTATTTTCCCCTCCCGACTTTCATTGAGCGATTTTCCTATGCGTCTAAACCCCGGCCAACAACAAGCTGTCGAATTCGTTACCGGCCCCTGCCTGGTGCTGGCGGGCGCGGGTTCCGGTAAAACTCGTGTTATCACCAATAAAATCGCCCATCTGATCCGCGGTTGCGGTTATCAGGCGCGACATATCGCGGCGGTGACCTTTACCAATAAGGCGGCACGCGAGATGAAAGAGCGTGTCGGGCAGACGCTGGGGCGCAAAGAGGCGCGTGGGCTGATGATTTCCACCTTCCACACGCTGGGGCTGGATATCATCAAACGCGAGTATGCGGCGCTGGGGATGAAGGCTAACTTTTCGCTGTTTGACGATACCGATCAGCTTGCTTTGCTTAAAGAGCTGACCGAGGGGCTGATTGAAGATGACAAAGTCCTCCTGCAACAGCTGATTTCGACCATCTCTAACTGGAAGAACGATCTCAAAACACCGTCCCAGGCGGCAGCCAGTGCGATTGGCGAGCGGGACCGTATTTTTGCCCATTGTTATGGGCTGTATGATGCACACCTGAAAGCCTGTAACGTTCTCGACTTCGATGATCTGATTTTATTGCCGACGTTACTGCTGCAACGCAATGAAGAAGTCCGCGAGCGCTGGCAGAACAAAATTCGCTACCTGCTGGTGGATGAGTATCAGGACACCAACACCAGCCAGTATGAACTGGTGAAACTGCTGGTGGGCAGCCGCGCGCGCTTTACCGTAGTTGGCGATGACGATCAGTCGATCTACTCCTGGCGCGGTGCACGTCCGCAAAACCTGGTGCTGTTGAGTCAGGATTTCCCGGCACTGAAGGTGATTAAGCTTGAGCAGAACTACCGCTCTTCCGGACGTATTCTGAAAGCGGCGAACATCCTGATCGCCAATAACCCGCACGTCTTTGAAAAGCGTCTGTTCTCCGAACTGGGCTATGGCGCAGAGCTAAAAGTTTTAAGCGCGAATAACGAAGAACATGAGGCCGAGAGAGTCACCGGCGAGCTGATCGCGCATCACTTCGTCAATAAAACGCAGTACAAAGATTACGCCATTCTTTATCGCGGCAACCATCAGTCGCGGGTGTTTGAAAAATTCCTGATGCAAAACCGCATCCCGTACAAAATTTCTGGTGGTACGTCGTTTTTCTCTCGCCCTGAAATCAAGGATTTGCTGGCTTATCTGCGCGTGCTGACTAACCCGGACGATGACAGCGCATTCCTGCGTATCGTTAACACGCCGAAGCGAGAGATTGGCCCGGCTACGCTGAAAAAGCTGGGTGAGTGGGCGATGACGCGCAATAAAAGCATGTTTACCGCCAGCTTTGATATGGGCCTGAGTCAGACGCTTAGCGGACGTGGTTATGAAGCATTGACCCGCTTCACTCACTGGTTGGCAGAAATCCAGCGCCTGGCGGAGCGAGAGCCGATTGCCGCGGTGCGTGATCTGATTCACGGCATGGATTATGAATCCTGGCTGTACGAAACATCGCCCAGCCCGAAAGCCGCCGAAATGCGCATGAAGAACGTCAACCAACTGTTTAGCTGGATGACGGAGATGCTCGAAGGCAGTGAACTGGATGAGCCGATGACGTTAACCCAGGTGGTGACGCGCTTTACTTTGCGCGACATGATGGAGCGTGGTGAGAGTGAAGAAGAGCTGGATCAGGTGCAACTGATGACTCTCCACGCGTCGAAAGGGCTGGAGTTTCCTTATGTCTACATGGTCGGTATGGAAGAAGGGTTTTTGCCGCACCAGAGCAGCATCGATGAAGATAATATCGATGAGGAGCGGCGGCTGGCCTATGTCGGCATTACCCGCGCCCAGAAGGAATTGACCTTTACGCTGTGTAAAGAACGCCGTCAGTACGGCGAACTGGTGCGCCCGGAGCCGAGCCGCTTTTTGCTGGAGCTGCCGCAGGATGATCTGATTTGGGAACAGGAGCGCAAAGTGGTCAGCGCCGAAGAACGGATGCAGAAAGGGCAAAGCCATCTGGCGAATCTGAAAGCGATGATGGCGGCAAAACGAGGGAAATAATCAAGGCCGGAAAAGATGCGTCAGCATCGCATCCGGCACTTACTCATTAATGCACTTCCAGCGGCCAGTGGACGTAGCTCTGCCACTGGCTTTCCTGAGCAATAATCTCTTTACCCAGCGGATGTTGGGTTAGCCAACCTTGCGGAAGCGTTAAGGTCAACAGTTCATGGTTAGCCTGTAATGTCATCTCTGGCACGAGATCGTCACGACGACGGCTGGCAAAAATGATAGCCAGGCGTAGTAAACGGCAGAGTTGTTCTGCGACGCGCGGCGGTACGGCATTTTGCTGATGCAGCGATGAGAGATCGACCGGATTAGTCTGGTTGAGCAGTAGCGTCGCCAGCAATTTTTTCTGTGCGGGGGTAAAACCGGGAAGATCCAGATTACGCACCAGATAAGCAGCGTGTTGCGGCGCTTGTTTGAAGTCAACGCTCAGGCCGATTTCATGAAGCTGACAGGCGCTGATGAGCAAATCGCGGCTTATTGCTTCAAGATGCCATTCACTTTCCACCTGATCGAAGAAGTTAGCTGCAACTTTGGCTACGCGCTGTGCCTGATCAATATCGATCATAAAGCGGCGCTGAATATTACGTAGCGTACGGCTGCGAATATCCTGCTCGACGGCCAGATGCAACATGCCGTAGACCAGGCCTTCACGCAGCGCACCGCCCGCCAGAGTCATACACTGAATATTCAGTTCGGTAAAAATGGCTATCAGGATCGCCAGACCACTCGGGAACACTAACGCACGTTCCAGCGTCAGCCCGTCAATCTCTAGCTCTTCCAGCCGACCGCAATGAATGGCGCGTTGTTTCAGTTGCTGCAACTTTTCCAGGGTAATGCGTTCATCCATCCCCTGTGCCATCATGATTTCCTGTAACGCCTGCACGGTGCCGGAAGCGCCAACGCACACTTTCCAGCCGTGATACCGTAATTCATCGGCAACCGGACGTAACACTTCGCGTGCCGCTTTTTCTGCAGCATCAAAATTTTCCTGCCCCAGATTACGATCGGCAAAATAGCGTTCCAGCCAGGTAACGCAGCCCATCGACAGGCTGAACAAAGAGGTGGTTTGTGCACCCGTGCCGGTTACCAGTTCAGTACTGGCTCCGCCGATATCCACCACCAGGCGCTGATCGGCACCGCCAGTGGTGTGAGCAACGCCCTGATAAATCAGACGCGCTTCCTCTTCACCGCTGATCACCTGTACCGGACAACCGAGGATTTCCTGCGCTTTGGCAATAAAATCACCCGCATTGACGGCAAGTCGTAATGTCGCCGTAGCGACAACGCGAATTTGCGAGGGAGGGATATCTTGCAGACGTTCAGCAAACAGGCGCAGACATTGCCAACCGCGCTCCATTGCTTCATTAGACAGGGCATTTTCGCTATTCAGGCCAGCAGCCAGACGCACTTTGCGTTTAATTCGCGTCAGCGTCTGGATGCTTCCAGCCACCTCGCGCACAACCAGCATATGAAAACTATTCGAACCGAGATCAATGGCTGCATACAGCGACGAGGTGGAACCCATACTCTTCATCCTTCAATCTGTCTCTGCGTTGGCTGCGTTCTTTCACCCAAATCACTTACTACAGCATGCGCATCGGGATTCATTCTCTTGCCATCTTGATACAGTTTGAATGATTTTGAGTATGACATTTTTATTTAACCTGAACGACGACGATTACGCGGAGCGCCAGTACGACGCGGACCATTGCCTGTGCGCGGGCGCGTGAGGCGCAGCGGTTTTGGCAGATCGGTCATCAATGCGTCCGGATTGTATTTGCTTACCGGAATTGAGTGACCAATATAGGTCTCAATAGCAGGCAAATTCAATGCATACTCTTCACACGCCAGGCTGATGGAATGACCGCTTGCGCCTGCGCGACCTGTACGACCAATACGGTGAACGTAATCTTCACAGTCATCGGGTAAATCGTAGTTAAAGACGTGCGTCACAGCCGGGATATGCAGGCCACGCGCGGCAACGTCGGTGGCAACCAGAATATCCAGATCGCCACGGGTAAATTCATCAAGAATACGCAGACGTTTTTTCTGCGCGACATCGCCTGTCAACAAACCGACACGATGACCATCTGCCGCCAGGTGGCCCCAGATCTCTTCACAACGGTGTTTGGTGTTGGCGAAAATAATCGCTCTGTCTGGCCACTCTTCTTCGATCAGCGTTTGCAGCAAACGCATTTTTTCTTCGTTAGAAGGGTAGAAAAGCTCTTCTTTAATACGGTGGCCCGTTTTCTGTTCCGGTTCCACTTCAATATATTCGGCATTGTTCATCTGCTCGAACGCCAGTTCACGTACCCGGTACGAAAGCGTGGCGGAGAACAGCATGTTGAGGCGCTGGTTTGCAGGTGGCATACGGCGGAACAGCCAGCGGATATCTTTAATAAAGCCCAGATCGTACATGCGATCGGCTTCGTCCAGCACCACCACCTGAATGGCTCCGAGGTTAATGTGGTTCTGCTTGGCGTAGTCAATTAAACGACCCGTGGTGCCAATCAGAATGTCAACGCCGCTTTCCAGCACTTTCAGCTGTTTGTCGTAGCCATCACCACCGTAAGCCAGACCCAGCTTCAGGCCGGTAGCTTGCGCAAGTGGCTCCGCGTCGGCGTGGATCTGCACGGCAAGTTCACGCGTCGGTGCCATAATTAAGGCACGCGGTTGATTCACCTTGCGATCGGCAATCGCGGGATGAGAGAGAAGATAATGAAACGTTGACGTAAGAAACGCCATCGTTTTCCCGGTACCGGTTTGCGCCTGCCCGGCTACGTCACGACCCGCCAGCGTCAGCGGAAGGGCCAGTGCCTGAATGGGCGTACAGTTATGAAACCCTTTTTTTTCAAGGGCTTCTACAACCTTCGGATGCAGGGCGAAGTCGGAAAACTTCTGTTCTGTTAAATGTGTTTTGCTCATAGTGTGGTAGAATATCAGCTTACTATTGCTTTACGAAAGCGTATCCGGTGAAATAAAGTCAACCTTTAGTTGGTTAATGTTACACCAACAACGAAACCAACACGCCAGGCTTATTCCTGTGGAGTTATATATGAGCGATAAAATTATTCACCTGACTGACGACAGTTTTGACACGGATGTACTCAAAGCGGACGGGGCGATCCTCGTCGATTTCTGGGCAGAGTGGTGCGGTCCGTGCAAAATGATCGCCCCGATTCTGGATGAAATCGCTGACGAATATCAGGGCAAACTGACCGTTGCAAAACTGAACATCGATCAAAACCCTGGCACTGCGCCGAAATATGGTATCCGTGGTATTCCGACTCTGCTGCTGTTCAAAAACGGTGAAGTGGCGGCAACCAAAGTGGGCGCACTGTCTAAAGGTCAGTTGAAAGAGTTCCTCGACGCTAATCTGGCGTAAGGGAATTTCATGTTCGGGTGCCCCGTCGCTAAAAACTGGACGCCCGGCGTGAGTCATGCTAACTTAGTGTTGACTTCGTATTAAACATACCTTATTAAGTTTGAATCTTGTAATTTCCAACGCTTCCCGTTTTATCTTAAATGCGAAGTGAACAGATTTCTGGCTCGTCACTCAATCCGTCTTGTCGTTTCAGTTCTGCGTACTCTCCTGTGACCAGGCAGCGAAAAGACATGAGTCGATGACCGTAAACAGGCATGGATGATCCTGCCATACCATTCACAACATTAAGTTCGAGATTTACCCCAAGTTTAAGAACTCACACCACTATGAATCTTACCGAATTAAAGAATACGCCGGTTTCTGAGCTGATCACTCTCGGCGAAAATATGGGGCTGGAAAACCTGGCTCGTATGCGTAAGCAGGACATTATTTTTGCCATCCTGAAGCAGCACGCAAAGAGTGGCGAAGATATCTTTGGTGATGGCGTACTGGAGATATTGCAGGATGGATTTGGTTTCCTCCGTTCCGCAGACAGCTCCTACCTCGCCGGTCCTGATGACATCTACGTTTCCCCTAGCCAAATCCGCCGTTTCAACCTCCGCACTGGTGATACCATCTCTGGTAAGATTCGCCCGCCGAAAGAAGGTGAACGCTATTTTGCGCTGCTGAAAGTTAACGAAGTTAACTTCGACAAACCTGAAAACGCCCGCAACAAAATCCTCTTTGAGAACTTAACCCCGCTGCACGCAAACTCTCGTCTGCGTATGGAACGTGGTAACGGTTCTACGGAAGATTTAACCGCTCGCGTACTGGATCTGGCATCACCTATCGGTCGTGGTCAGCGTGGTCTGATTGTGGCACCGCCGAAAGCCGGTAAAACCATGCTGCTGCAGAACATTGCCCAGAGCATTGCTTACAACCACCCGGATTGTGTGCTGATGGTTCTGCTGATTGACGAACGTCCGGAAGAAGTAACCGAGATGCAGCGACTGGTAAAAGGTGAAGTTGTTGCTTCCACCTTTGACGAACCCGCATCTCGCCACGTTCAGGTTGCGGAAATGGTGATCGAGAAGGCCAAACGCCTGGTTGAGCACAAGAAAGACGTTATCATTCTGCTCGACTCCATCACTCGTCTGGCGCGCGCTTACAACACCGTTGTTCCGGCGTCAGGTAAAGTGTTGACCGGTGGTGTGGATGCCAATGCTCTGCATCGTCCGAAACGCTTCTTTGGTGCGGCGCGTAACGTGGAAGAGGGCGGCAGCCTGACCATCATCGCTACCGCGCTTATCGATACCGGTTCCAAGATGGACGAAGTTATCTACGAAGAGTTTAAAGGTACAGGCAACATGGAACTGCACCTCTCTCGTAAGATCGCTGAAAAACGCGTCTTCCCGGCTATCGACTACAACCGTTCCGGTACCCGTAAAGAAGAGCTGCTCACGACTCAGGAAGAACTGCAGAAAATGTGGATCCTGCGCAAAATCATTCACCCGATGGGCGAAATCGATGCAATGGAATTCCTCATTAATAAACTGGCAATGACCAAGACCAATGACGATTTCTTCGAAATGATGAAACGCTCATAAATTTGTTTTATGCCAAAAACGCCACGTGTTTACGTGGCGTTTTGCTTTTATATCTGTAATCTTAATGCCGCGCTGGCGATGCTAGGAAAATTCCTGGAATTTGCTGGTGTGTTATGCAATTTGCATATCAAATGGTTAATTTTTGCACAGGACTGGTGGGTTCGGAACGGACTTTCCCTTCTGAATAAAGGTCTTCGTGGTTATACTTCTGCTAATAATTTTCTCTGAGAGCATGCATTGTGAATTTACTGACAGTGAGTACTGATCTCATCAGTATTTTTTTATTCACGACACTGTTTCTGTTTTTTGCCCGTAAGGTGGCAAAAAAAGTCGGTTTAGTGGATAAACCAAACTTCCGCAAACGTCACCAGGGATTGATACCTCTCGTTGGGGGGATTTCGGTTTACGCAGGGATTTGCTTCACGTTCGGAATTGTCGATTACTATATTCCGCATGCATCTCTCTATCTCGCTTGTGCCGGTGTGCTTGTTTTCATTGGCGCGCTGGATGACCGTTTTGATATCAGCGTAAAAATCCGTGCCACCATACAGGCCGCTGTTGGCATTGTTATGATGGTGTTCGGCAAACTTTATCTCAGTAGCCTGGGTTATATCTTTGGCTCCTGGGAGATGGTGCTCGGACCGTTTGGTTACTTCCTGACGCTATTTGCCGTCTGGGCGGCCATTAATGCGTTCAACATGGTTGATGGCATTGATGGCTTGCTGGGCGGGTTGTCCTGCGTCTCGTTTGCAGCAATCGGTATGATTTTGTGGTTCGACGGGCAAACCAGTCTCGCAATCTGGTGCTTTGCGATGATCGCCGCCATCCTGCCATACATCATGCTTAACCTTGGTATCCTGGGTCGCCGCTACAAAGTCTTTATGGGGGATGCGGGCAGTACGCTGATTGGTTTTACCGTTATCTGGATCCTGCTCGAAACGACCCAGGGCAAAACTCATCCCATCAGCCCGGTTACCGCTTTGTGGATAATCGCCATTCCACTAATGGATATGGTGGCGATTATGTACCGTCGCCTGCGTAAAGGCATGAGCCCATTCTCTCCTGACCGTCAGCATATTCACCATTTGATCATGCGTGCCGGGTTTACTTCCCGCCAGGCGTTTGTGCTGATTACCCTTGCCGCAGCTCTGCTCGCCTCCATTGGGGTGCTGGCAGAATATTCTCATTTTGTCCCGGAGTGGGTCATGCTGGTGCTCTTTTTGCTAGCATTCTTCCTCTATGGATATTGCATTAAGCGTGCCTGGAAAGTTGCTCGCTTTATTAAGCGCGTAAAACGCAGACTGCGTAGAAATCGTGGTGGCAGCCCCAATTTAACCAAATAAATGAGGATGTGATGACACAACCAATGCCTGGGAAACCGGCCGAAGACGCTGAAAATGAACTGGATATTCGTGGGTTGTTTCGTACCTTGTGGGCTGGGAAGCTGTGGATTATTGGCATGGGGCTGGCGTTTGCGTTAATCGCGCTGGCGTATACTTTTTTTGCTCGCCAGGAGTGGAGCTCGACAGCGATTACCGATCGTCCAACGGTGAATATGCTGGGGGGATATTACTCACAGCAGCAATTTTTGCGTAACCTGGATGTCCGTTCAAACATGGCTTCTGCCGACCAACCATCGGTCATGGACGAAGCCTATAAAGAGTTTGTTATGCAACTGGCCTCGTGGGATACCCGCAGAGAGTTCTGGCTGCAAACCGACTATTACAAACAGCGGATGGTGGGCAATAGCAAAGCCGATGCGGCGTTGCTGGATGAAATGATCAACAACATCGTGTTTATTCCCGGTGACTTCACCCGCGCGGTCAATGACAGCGTGAAGCTGATTGCCGAAACTGCGCCTGACGCTAATAACCTGTTACGTCAGTATGTTGCTTTTGCCAGCCAGCGTGCAGCCAGCCATCTGAATGATGAGCTGAAAGGCGCATGGGCGGCACGCACCATCCAGATGAAAGCTCAGGTGAAGCGTCAGGAAGAGGTGGCGAAAGCCATCTACGATCGCCGGATGAACAGTATTGAACAGGCGCTGAAAATTGCTGAGCAGCATAATATTTCGCGCAGTGCGACAGATGTGCCTGCCGAGGAGTTACCTGATTCAGAAATGTTCCTGCTTGGACGTCCAATGCTCCAGGCTCGACTGGAAAATTTACAGGCCGTCGGTCCGGCCTTTGATCTCGACTATGATCAGAATCGGGCCATGTTAAACACCCTGAATGTTGGTCCAACCCTGGATCCGCGTTTTCAGACCTATCGCTATTTGCGTACGCCGGAAGAACCGGTAAAACGCGATAGCCCACGTCGTGCCTTCCTGATGATTATGTGGGGCATTGTCGGGGGGCTGATCGGGGCTGGTGTCGCATTAACCCGCCGTTGCTCGAAATAGCAACACTGCTGCGGTGAGCGCAAAGGCGCTCGCCGCTTATTCGAAGAGAATCGATGTGAAAGTACTGACTGTATTTGGTACGCGCCCGGAAGCCATCAAGATGGCGCCGTTGGTGCATGCGTTGGCAAAAGATCCTTTTTTTGAGGCTAAAGTTTGCGTCACTGCGCAGCATCGGGAGATGCTCGATCAGGTGCTGAAACTCTTTTCCATTGTACCTGACTACGATCTCAACATAATGCAGCCAGGACAGGGCCTGACAGAGATAACCTGTCGGATTCTGGAAGGGCTAAAACCTATTCTTGCCGAGTTCAAACCAGACGTCGTGCTGGTTCACGGCGACACAACGACGACGCTGGCAACCAGCCTGGCGGCGTTTTATCAGCGTATTCCAGTTGGTCACGTTGAGGCTGGTCTGCGCACGGGCGATCTCTATTCGCCGTGGCCGGAAGAGGCTAACCGTACATTGACCGGGCATCTGGCGATGTATCACTTCTCTCCAACCGAAACTTCCCGGCAAAACTTGCTGCGTGAAAATGTTGCTGACAGCCGAATCTTCATTACCGGTAATACAGTCATTGATGCACTGTTATGGGTGCGTGATCAGGTGATGAGCAGCGACACGCTGCGTTCAGAACTGGCGGCAAATTACCCGTTTATCGACCCCGATAAAAAGATGATTCTGGTGACCGGTCACAGGCGTGAGAGTTTCGGTCGTGGCTTTGAAGAAATCTGCCAGGCGTTGGCAGACATCGCCATCACGCACCAGGACATCCAGATTGTCTATCCAGTGCATCTCAACCCGAACGTCAGAGAGCCGGTCAATCGCATTCTGGGGCATGTGAAAAATGTCATTCTGATCGATCCCCAGGAGTATTTACCGTTTGTCTGGCTGATGAACCACGCCTGGCTGATTTTGACCGACTCAGGCGGCATTCAGGAAGAAGCGCCTTCGCTGGGGAAACCGGTGCTGGTGATGCGCGATACCACTGAGCGTCCGGAAGCGGTGACAGCGGGGACGGTGCGTCTGGTCGGCACGGATAAGCAGCGAATTGTCGAGGAAGTGACGCGTCTTTTAAAAGACGAAAACGAATATCAAGCTATGAGCCGCGCCCATAACCCGTATGGTGATGGTCAGGCATGCTCTCGCATTCTGGAAGCGTTAAAAAATAATCGGATATCACTATGAGTTTTGCGACCATTTCTGTTATCGGACTGGGTTACATCGGGCTGCCTACAGCAGCTGCGTTTGCCTCAAGGCAAAAACAGGTGATTGGTGTCGATATCAACCAACATGCGGTTGATACCATCAATCGTGGCGAAATCCATATCGTCGAACCTGATTTGGCGAGCGTAGTAAAAACTGCCGTAGAAGGCGGTTTTTTACGAGCGAGCACGACGCCAGTTGAAGCGGATGCCTGGCTGATTGCTGTACCCACGCCGTTTAAAGGCGATCATGAGCCAGATATGACCTACGTTGAATCGGCTGCTCGCTCCATTGCGCCAGTGCTGAAAAAAGGCGCGCTGGTGATCCTTGAATCCACCTCGCCGGTGGGGTCAACCGAGAAGATGGCAGAATGGTTAGCAGAGATGCGTCCAGATCTCACTTTCCCACAGCAGGTGGGCGAGTTGGCGGACGTCAACATTGCTTACTGTCCGGAACGCGTGTTACCGGGCCAGGTTATGGTCGAGCTGATTAAAAACGATCGCGTGATTGGTGGTATGACGCCGGTTTGTTCGGCCCGCGCCAGCGAACTGTACAAAATTTTCCTCGAAGGTGAGTGTGTCGTCACTAACTCGCGGACGGCGGAAATGTGTAAGCTCACCGAAAACAGCTTCCGCGATGTGAATATCGCTTTTGCTAACGAACTGTCGCTGATTTGTGCCGATCAGGGAATTAACGTCTGGGAACTGATTCGCCTGGCGAATCGTCACCCTCGCGTTAATATTCTTCAGCCTGGTCCTGGCGTGGGCGGTCACTGCATTGCTGTTGATCCGTGGTTTATCGTGGCACAGAACCCGCAGCAGGCGCGGCTTATCCGTACCGCGCGCGAAGTGAACGATCACAAACCGTTCTGGGTTATCGATCAGGTGAAAGCGGCGGTTGCCGACTGCCTTGCTGCTACCGATAAACGCGCCAGTGAACTGAAAATCGCCTGCTTTGGTCTGGCGTTTAAACCGAATATTGATGACCTGCGCGAAAGCCCGGCGATGGAAATCGCTGAACTGATCGCCCAGTGGCATAGCGGCGAAACGCTGGTTGTTGAGCCTAACATCCACCAGTTGCCGAAAAAACTGACCGGGCTTTGTACTCTGGCGCAGCTTGACGAGGCGCTGGCAACGGCAGACGTGCTGGTGATGCTGGTCGATCATAGTCAGTTCAAAGTTATCAATGGCGACAATGTCCATCAGCAGTATGTCGTCGATGCCAAAGGAGTTTGGCGCTGATGAGAAAGATTCTGATAACAGGTGGTGCCGGGTTTATTGGCTCGGCGCTGGTGCGTTATATCATCAACGAAACGAGCGACGCGGTGGTAGTGGTCGATAAGCTGACCTACGCCGGAAATCTGATGTCGCTGGCACCGGTCGCGCAAAGCGAGCGCTTTGCCTTTGAGAAAGTTGATATCTGCGATCGGGCAGAACTGGCGCGCGTATTCACTGAGCATCAGCCAGACTGTGTCATGCATCTGGCAGCCGAAAGCCATGTTGACCGTTCTATTGACGGCCCGGCAGCGTTTATTGAAACCAACATTGTCGGGACTTATACATTGCTTGAAGCGGCGCGGGCTTACTGGAATGCGCTAACGGAAGATAAAAAATCAGCGTTCCGTTTTCATCATATCTCCACTGACGAAGTATATGGTGACCTGCACTCGACGGATGATTTCTTCACCGAAACCACGCCGTATGCGCCGAGCAGCCCTTATTCCGCGTCAAAAGCCAGCAGCGACCATCTGGTGCGCGCCTGGCTGCGGACCTATGGTCTGCCGACGCTTATCACCAACTGCTCGAATAACTACGGTCCTTACCACTTTCCGGAAAAACTGATCCCGCTGATGATCCTCAACGCGCTGGCGGGTAAACCGCTGCCGGTATATGGCAACGGGCAGCAAATCCGTGACTGGCTGTATGTTGAAGATCACGCCCGCGCGCTGTATTGCGTGGCGACCACCGGGAAAGTCGGTGAAACCTATAATATTGGTGGTCACAACGAGCGTAAGAATCTCGATGTTGTGGAAACCATTTGCGAGCTGCTGGAAGAACTGGCTCCGAATAAGCCGCACGGCGTGGCGCACTATCGTGACCTGATCACCTTTGTCGCTGACCGTCCGGGGCATGATCTGCGTTATGCCATTGATGCTTCGAAAATTGCCCGTGAACTTGGCTGGCTGCCGCAGGAAACCTTTGAAAGTGGAATGCGTAAAACGGTGCAGTGGTATCTGGCTAATGAAATCTGGTGGAAGCAGGTGCAGGACGGCAGCTATCAGGGCGAGCGTTTAGGTCTGAAAGGCTAATTTTCAGCGGAGGCAGACATGAAAGGTATTATCCTGGCGGGCGGTTCCGGCACCCGATTGCATCCGATTACGCGCGGCGTATCGAAGCAACTGTTGCCGATTTACGATAAGCCAATGATTTACTATCCGCTGTCGGTGCTGATGCTGGCCGGTATCCGCGAAATTCTCATCATTACTACGCCGGAAGATAAAGGTTATTTCCAGCGCCTGCTGGGTGACGGCAGTGAGTTCGGTATCCAGCTGGAATATGCCGAACAGCCCAGTCCGGACGGTCTGGCGCAGGCCTTTATCATCGGTGAAACCTTCCTCAACGGTGAACCATCTTGTCTGGTGCTGGGCGATAACATCTTCTTCGGACAGGGCTTCAGTCCGAAGCTGCGTCATGTTGCGGCGCGCACGGAAGGGGCGACGGTATTTGGCTATCAGGTGATGGACCCGGAACGCTTTGGCGTCGTGGAGTTTGACGACAATTTCCGTGCTATCTCTCTGGAAGAAAAACCAAAACAGCCGAAATCAAACTGGGCGGTGACCGGGCTTTATTTCTACGACAGTAAAGTCGTGGAGTACGCAAAGCAGGTGAAGCCGTCGGAGCGGGGTGAACTGGAGATTACCTCCATCAACCAGATGTACCTCGAGGCGGGCAACCTGACCGTTGAACTGCTCGGGCGCGGATTTGCCTGGCTGGACACTGGCACTCACGACAGCCTGATTGAAGCCAGCACCTTTGTACAGACGGTGGAAAAACGCCAGGGCTTTAAGATTGCCTGCCTGGAAGAGATCGCCTGGCGTAACGGCTGGCTTGATGACGAAGGCGTGAAGCGCGCCGCCAGTTCATTAGCGAAAACCGGCTACGGCCAATATCTGCTGGAGTTACTTCGTGCCCGTCCGCGCCAGTATTGAGCCACTAACCTGGGAAAACGCCTTCTTTGGTGTTAACAGCGCCATTGTGCGTATTAGTCCTGACGCGGCACTCCTGACGCCAGACGCCTTAGCGCCGTGGTCACGGGTGCAGGCCAAAATTGCGGCATCAAATACGGGTGAACTGGATGCCCTGCAACAGCTGGGATTCTCCCTGGTAGAAGGTGAAGTTGATTTGGCGCTACCCGTGAACAATGTCAGTGATAGCGGTGCAGTAGTGGCACAAGAGACCGATATTCCCGCATTACGTCAGTTAGCCAGCGCCGCATTTGCGCAAAGCCGTTTTCGTGCGCCGTGGTATGCGCCTGACGCTAGCGGTCGCTTTTATGCACAGTGGATTGAAAATGCCGTGCGCGGCACCTTTGATCATCAATGTCTGATTTTACGTGCGGCGTCCGGCGATATTCGCGGTTATGTCTCTTTACGGGAACTCAATGCGACAGATGCGCGAATTGGCCTGCTGGCTGGACGCGGTGCAGGTGCTGAGCTAATGCAAACGGCGCTAAACTGGGCGTATGCTCGCGGTAAAACAACTTTGCGGGTGGCGACCCAGATGGGCAACACCGCCGCGCTTAAACGATACATACAAAGTGGTGCGAATGTAGAAAGCACCGCGTACTGGTTATACAGGTGATCACATGATTCCATTTAACGCACCGCCGGTGGTGGGAACCGAACTCGACTATATGCAGTCGGCAATGGGTAGCGGCAAACTGTGCGGCGATGGTGGTTTTACCCGTCGCTGCCAGCAGTGGCTGGAGCAACGTTTTGGCAGCGCCAAAGTGTTACTGACGCCGTCCTGCACCGCTTCGCTGGAGATGGCGGCGCTGCTGCTCGATATCCAGCCTGGCGATGAAGTGATCATGCCGAGCTACACCTTTGTCTCCACCGCCAATGCCTTTGTGCTGCGTGGCGCGAAAATCGTCTTTGTGGATGTTCGCCCGGACACCATGAATATCGACGAAACGTTGATTGAAGCGGCGATCACCGACAAAACGCGCGTTATCGTGCCGGTCCATTACGCGGGTGTGGCCTGCGAAATGGACACCATTATGGCGTTGGCGAAAAAGCATAATCTGTTTGTGGTGGAAGATGCCGCTCAGGGCGTGATGTCCACTTATAAAGGGCGTGCACTGGGAACCATTGGTCATATTGGCTGCTTTAGCTTCCATGAAACCAAAAACTACACGGCGGGTGGTGAAGGCGGCGCGACGCTGATTAACGATAAAGCGTTGATCGAACGAGCCGAGATCATCCGTGAAAAGGGCACTAACCGCAGCCAGTTCTTCCGTGGTCAGGTCGATAAATATACCTGGCGCGATATCGGCTCCAGCTATTTGATGTCCGATCTGCAAGCTGCGTACCTGTGGGCGCAACTGGAGGCAGCGGATCGTATCAACCAGCAACGTCTGGCGCTGTGGCAAAACTACTACGATGCGTTAGCGCCTCTGGCGAAAGCCGGGCGTATCGAGCTGCCGTCGATTCCCGATGGCTGCGTGCAGAACGCGCATATGTTCTACATTAAACTGCGGGATATTGATGACCGGAGCGCATTGATTAACTTTCTGAAAGAAGCGGAAATCATGGCGGTGTTCCATTACATTCCGCTGCACGGTTGCCCTGCGGGGGAACGCTTTGGTGAGTTCCACGGTGAAGATCGCTACACCACCAAAGAGAGCGAGCGCCTGCTGCGCCTGCCGCTGTTCTACAACCTGTCGCCCGTCAATCAGCGTACGGTAATTGCGACTTTGTTGAACTACTTCTCCTGATATGTCGTTGGCGAAAGCGTCCTTGTGGACGGCGGCCAGTACACTGGTCAAGATTGGTGCCGGGTTACTGGTCGGTAAGTTGCTGGCGGTGTCATTTGGTCCGGCGGGGCTTGGGCTGGCGGCAAATTTCCGCCAGTTGATTACCGTGCTCGGCGTGCTTGCCGGGGCTGGCATCTTTAACGGTGTAACCAAATACGTTGCCCAGTACCATGATAATCCGCAGCAGCTGCGCCGCGTGGTCGGCACTTCATCAGCGATGGTACTTGGTTTCTCTACGCTGATGGCGCTGGTTTTTGTGCTGGCAGCTGCGCCAATCAGCCAGGGATTGTTTGGTAATACCGACTATCAGGGGCTGGTGCGTTTAGTAGCGCTGGTGCAAATGGGGATCGCCTGGGGCAACCTGTTACTGGCGCTGATGAAAGGCTTTCGCGATGCCGCAGGTAATGCGTTATCGCTGATTGTCGGCAGCTTGATTGGCGTTCTCGCGTACTACGTCAGTTACCGTTTGGGCGGTTATGAAGGGGCGTTGCTGGGGCTGGCGCTGATTCCCGCGCTGGTGGTAATTCCTGCCGCCATCATGTTGATCAAACGTGGTGTCATCCCGTTAAGCTATCTGAAACCCAGCTGGGATAACGGTCTGGCAGGGCAGTTGAGCAAATTTACGCTCATGGCGTTGATTACGTCGGTGACCTTGCCTGTTGCTTACATCATGATGCGTAAACTGCTGGCGGCGCAGTATAGCTGGGATGAGGTGGGGATCTGGCAAGGGGTGAGCAGTATTTCCGATGCCTACCTGCAATTTATTACGGCATCGTTCAGCGTATATTTGCTGCCCACGTTGTCGCGGCTAACGGAAAAGCGCGATATCACCCGGGAAGTGGTTAAATCGCTGAAATTCGTCTTACCGGCAGTGGCGGCGGCGAGTTTTACCGTCTGGTTGCTGCGTGATTTTGCTATCTGGCTGCTGTTGTCGAATAAATTTACCGCTATGCGCGATCTCTTTGCCTGGCAGTTAGTGGGTGATGTGTTAAAAGTGGGCGCTTATGTCTTTGGTTATCTGGTGATCGCCAAAGCGTCACTGCGGTTTTATATTCTGGCGGAAATCAGCCAGTTCACTTTATTGATGGTATTTGCCCACTGGCTAATCCCTGCGCATGGCGCACTGGGCGCAGCACAGGCCTATATGGCAACCTATATCGTCTATTTTTCTCTTTGTTGTGGCGTGTTTTTACTCTGGCGTAGGCGGGCATGACTGTACTGATTCACGTTCTGGGATCGGATATCCCTCACCATAACCGAACCGTTCTGCGGTTTTTCAACGACGCGCTGGCCGCGACGAGCGAGCACGCGCGCGAGTTTATGGTTGTTGGCAAGGACGACGGCTTAAGTGATAGCTGTCCGGCGCTTTCTGTGCAATTTTTCCCTGGGAAAAAATCGCTGGCGGAAGCGGTCATCGCGAAAGCAAAAGCTAACCGTCAGCAGCGTTTTTTCTTCCACGGTCAGTTCAATCCCAAACTGTGGCTGGCTCTGCTGAGTGGTGGCATTAAGCCCAGCCAGTTTTTCTGGCATATCTGGGGAGCAGACCTGTATGAGCTTTCCAGTGGCTTGAGATATAAGCTTTTTTACCCGCTACGTCGCCTGGCGCAAAAGAGAGTCGGCTGTGTATTTGCCACCCGCGGTGATTTGAGCTTTTTTGCCAAAACGCATCCAAAGGTGCGGGGAGAACTGCTGTACTTCCCGACGCGGATGGACCCTTCTCTTAATACGATGGCGAACGATCGGCAATGTGAAGGGAAAATGACCATTCTGGTGGGCAACTCCGGCGACCGCAGCAATGAGCATATTGCTGCCTTGCGCGCCGTTCATCAGCAATTTGGCGATACGGTAAAAGTGGTGGTGCCGATGGGATATCCGCCTAATAACGAAGCGTACATCGAGGAAGTTCGTCAGGCGGGGCTGGAGTTATTCAGCGAAGAAAATCTGCAAGTTCTGAGCGAAAAACTGGAATTTGACGCCTATCTGACGCTACTTCGTCAGTGCGATCTTGGTTACTTTATTTTTGCCCGCCAGCAGGGCATTGGTACGCTGTGCTTACTGATTCAGGCGGGCATTCCTTGTGTGCTTAACCGGGAAAATCCGTTCTGGCAGGATATGACGGAACAGCATTTGCCGGTGCTGTTTACTACCGACGATCTCA
Source organism: Escherichia sp. WS1451 (assembly GCF_046487365.1). Taxonomy (NCBI): domain Bacteria; kingdom Pseudomonadati; phylum Pseudomonadota; class Gammaproteobacteria; order Enterobacterales; family Enterobacteriaceae; genus Escherichia; species Escherichia sp. WS1451. The sequence goes on along the minus strand of NZ_JBJQJP010000031.1, from coordinate 7,775 downwards.
ACGAGGATATTGTGCGTGAAGCGCAGCGCCAGTTGGCGTCGGTGGATAAAAACACCATTGCCTTCTTTAGCCCTAACTATCTACAAGGCTGGCAGCGGGCGTTGGCGATTGCCGCCGGGGAGGTCGCATGAGTCTGCTGCAATTCAGTGGCCTGTTTGTTGTCTGGCTGCTCTGCACGCTGTTTATTGCCACGCTGACCTGGTTTGAGTTTCGCCGTGTGCGTTTTAACTTCAATGTCTTCTTTTCATTGCTGTTTTTGCTCACCTTTTTCTTCGGCTTCCCGCTGACCAGCGTGCTGGTATTTCGCTTTGATGTTGGTGTCGCGCCGCCAGAAATCTTGTTGCAGGCGTTGCTTTCTGCGGGCTGCTTCTACGCGGTTTACTATGTCACCTACAAAACCCGCCTACGCAAACGCGTTGCTGATGTACCGCGCCGTCCGCTGTTTACCATGAACCGCGTGGAGACCAATCTCACGTGGGTGATCCTGATGGGCATTGCGTTGGTAAGCGTCGGCATCTTCTTCATGCACAACGGTTTTTTGCTGTTCCGTCTTAACTCCTACAGTCAGATCTTCTCCAGTGAAGTCTCCGGCGTGGCGTTAAAACGTTTCTTTTACTTTTTCATCCCGGCGATGCTGGTGGTCTACTTTCTGCGCCAGGACAGCAAAGCGTGGCTGTTTTTCCTCGTCAGCACGGTCGCCTTTGGCTTGCTGACTTATATGATTGTCGGCGGCACTCGCGCCAATATCATCATCGCATTCGCTATCTTCCTGTTTATTGGCATTATTCGCGGCTGGATTTCGTTGTGGATGCTGGCGGCGGCGGGTGTGCTGGGGATTGTGGGCATGTTCTGGCTGGCGTTAAAACGCTATGGAATGAATGTGAGCGGCGATGAAGCGTTCTATACGTTTCTCTATCTCACTCGCGACACCTTTTCACCGTGGGAGAATCTGGCGTTGCTGTTGCAGAACTACGACAACATCGACTTCCAGGGCCTGGCTCCAATTGTCCGCGATTTCTATGTCTTTATCCCTTCCTGGCTGTGGCCGGGTCGCCCGAGTATGGTGCTGAACTCAGCCAACTACTTTACCTGGGAAGTGCTGAATAACCACTCCGGACTGGCGATCTCGCCTACGCTTATAGGCTCACTGGTGGTGATGGGCGGCGCGTTGTTCATCCCGCTCGGGGCGATTGTGGTTGGCCTGATCATCAAATGGTTCGACTGGCTGTATGAGCTGGGCAACCGCGATACTAATCGCTATAAGGCTGCGATATTACACAGTTTCTGCTTCGGGGCGATCTTCAATATGATCGTGCTGGCGCGTGAAGGGCTGGATTCGTTTGTCTCACGCGTGGTCTTTTTTATCGTGGTCTTCGGCGCATGTCTGATGATCGCAAAACTGTTGTACTGGCTTTTTGAAAGCGCCGGACTCATTCATAAACGTACAAAATCATCGCTCCGGACGCAGATTGAAGGATAACAATGAATAACACCACCACGGCACCGACCTATACACTGCGTGGCTTACAGTTGATTGGTTGGCGTGATATGCAGCACGCCCTCGATTATCTGTTTGCTGACGGGCAGCTTAAGCAGGGAACGCTGGTTGCCATTAATGCCGAAAAAATGCTGACCATTGAAGATAACGCCGAGGTCCGGGAGTTAATTAACGCTGCCGAATTTAAATATGCGGATGGCATCAGCGTTGTACGTTCAGTACGTAAAAAGTACCCGCAGGCGCAGGTTTCCCGCGTTGCCGGGGCCGATCTCTGGGAAGAGCTGATGGCGCGCGCAGGCAAAGAAGGGACGCCGGTATTTCTTGTGGGCGGTAAACCTGAAGTGCTGGCGCAAACTGAAGCTAAACTGCGCAACCAGTGGAATGTGAATATCGTTGGCAGTCAGGATGGTTATTTTAAACCCGAGCAGCGTCAGGCGCTGTTTGAACGCATTCATGCCAGCGGTGCGCAAATCGTCACTGTTGCGATGGGATCGCCAAAGCAGGAGATCTTCATGCGCGACTGCCGTCTGGTGCATCCGGATGCGCTGTATATGGGCGTTGGCGGGACTTACGATGTTTTCACCGGTCACGTAAAACGTGCACCGAAAATCTGGCAAACGCTGGGACTGGAGTGGCTCTACCGCCTGCTTTCGCAGCCGAGCCGCATTAAGCGTCAGCTTCGTTTGCTGCGTTATTTACGCTGGCACTACACCGGCAACCTCTGATTTTCCTCTCTTTGTAAAGCGACGGAGTGGTCACTCCGTCGCCTGTCTGCTTTTTTATTACACAAAGCATTCAAATTTTTAATGCTTTATTTGCCATTTCTCCTGAATTACGAAAACATTCGCAACACTCGATGTACCCATAACGATAACCGGTAACACCGGAAAGCATGCAAACACAACACGAGGATTTATGGCAGATAACAAACCAGAGCTACAGCGTGGGCTGGAAGCTCGACATATCGAACTCATCGCCCTGGGGGGCACCATTGGCGTCGGCCTGTTTATGGGGGCCGCCAGTACCCTGAAGTGGGCCGGGCCATCCGTATTGTTGGCCTATATCATCGCCGGGCTATTCGTCTTTTTCATCATGCGTTCAATGGGCGAAATGTTGTTCCTCGAACCGGTTACCGGTTCGTTCGCCGTTTATGCGCATCGTTATATGAGCCCGTTCTTTGGTTATCTCACCGCCTGGTCTTACTGGTTTATGTGGATGGCGGTGGGGATCTCAGAAATCACCGCCATTGGCGTTTATGTCCAGTTCTGGTTCCCGGAGATGGCGCAGTGGATACCCGCATTGATCGCAGTGGCGCTGGTGGCGTTGGCGAATCTGGCGGCGGTGAGGTTGTACGGCGAAATCGAGTTCTGGTTCGCGATGATCAAAGTCACCACGATTATCGTGATGATTGTCATTGGCCTGGGCGTGATTTTCTTTGGCTTTGGCAATGGCGGGCAGTCGATTGGTTTTAGCAATCTCACAGAGCATGGCGGTTTCTTTGCGGGTGGCTGGAAAGGGTTCCTGACCGCATTGTGTATTGTGGTGGCGTCCTACCAGGGCGTGGAGCTGATTGGCATTACTGCCGGTGAAGCGAAGAATCCGCAGGTGACGCTGCGCAGTGCTGTAGGCAAGGTGCTGTGGCGAATCCTGATTTTCTACGTTGGCGCGATTTTCGTTATCATTACTATCTTCCCGTGGAATGAAATAGGCAGCAACGGTAGCCCGTTCGTACTGACTTTCGCCAAAATCGGCATTACCGCAGCGGCGGGCATTATCAACTTTGTGGTGCTGACGGCTGCGCTCTCTGGCTGTAACAGCGGCATGTACAGTTGCGGACGTATGCTCTATGCACTGGCGAAAAACCGTCAGTTACCGGCGGCAATGGCGAAAGTTTCCCGTCACGGCGTACCGGTTGCGGGTGTGGCAGTATCTATTGCTATCCTGTTAATTGGCTCATGCCTGAACTACATCATTCCCAATCCGCAGCGTGTGTTTGTCTACGTCTACAGTGCCAGCGTGCTTCCGGGGATGGTGCCATGGTTTGTGATATTGATAAGCCAGCTGCGTTTTCGTCGTGCGCATAAAGCGGCGATTGCCAGCCATCCGTTCCGCTCAATCCTGTTCCCGTGGGCCAACTACGTAACAATGGCATTCCTGATTTGCGTTTTGATCGGCATGTACTTTAATGAAGATACGCGTATGTCGCTGTTTGTCGGCATCATCTTTATGCTGGCGGTGACGGCGATTTATAAAATTTTTGGGCTTAATCGCCACGGTAAAGCGCATAAACTGGAGGAATAAGCAGCAAAACGCACAAACTGTAACCAAACGCGCAATTTATTTAAAAAGAGACTAGACAGAGGGGTGGGAAGTCCGTATTATCCACCCCCGCAACGGCGCTAAGCGCCCGTAGCTCAGCTGGATAGAGCGCTGCCCTCCGGAGGCAGAGGTCTCAGGTTCGAATCCTGTCGGGCGCGCCATTTAGTCCCGGCGCTTGAGCTGCGGTGGTAGTGATACCGCGTAACAAGATTTGTAGTGGTGGCTATAGCTCAGTTGGTAGAGCCCTGGATTGTGATTCCAGTTGTCGTGGGTTCGAATCCCATTAGCCACCCCATTATTAGAAGTTGTGACAATGCGAAGGTGGCGGAATTGGTAGACGCGCTAGCTTCAGGTGTTAGTGTCCTTACGGACGTGGGGGTTCAAGTCCCCCCCCTCGCACCACGACTTTAAAGAATTGAACTAAAAATTCAAAAAGCAGTATTTCGGCGAGTAGCGCAGCTTGGTAGCGCAACTGGTTTGGGACCAGTGGGTCGGAGGTTCGAATCCTCTCTCGCCGACCAATTTTGAACCCCGCTTCGGCGGGGTTTTTTGTTTTCTGTGCATTTCATCACTCTCCGTTCGCAATAAACGCCCGTAATAACTCATTGTCCTACGGTATGATTTCGCCCTTAACGTATTGAAGGATGACTTCAGGCAAGGAGCGACCATGCTGCAACAGGTTCCAACGCGTGCTTTTCATGTGATGGCGAAACCGAGCGGTTCCGATTGTAATCTGAACTGTGACTACTGTTTTTATCTCGAAAAACAATCCCTTTACCGCGAAAAGCCAGTCACGCATATGGACGATGACACGCTGGAAGCGTATGTCCGTCACTATATCGCTGCCAGCGAAACCCAAAACGAAGTGGCTTTTACCTGGCAGGGCGGCGAACCAACGTTACTCGGGCTGGATTTTTACCGCCGTGCCGTGGCGCTACAGGCGAAATATGGTGCTGGCAGGAAGATAAGTAACAGCTTCCAGACTAACGGCGTTCTGCTTGATGACGAATGGTGTGCATTTCTGGCAGAAAATCATTTTCTTGTTGGGTTATCGCTGGATGGTCCGGCTGAGATCCACAATCAATATCGCGTGACCAAAGGCGGCAGACCATCGCATAAGCTGGTGATGCGTGCCCTGACGCTCCTGCAAAAACATCATGTCGACTATAACGTGCTGGTCTGCGTAAATCGCACCAGTGCGTTACAACCTTTGCAAATCTATGATTTTCTGTGTGATGCAGGCGTTGAGTTTATCCAGTTTATTCCTGTGGTCGAACGCCTGGCTGATGAAACGGCTGTTCATGCTGGACTTAAGCTACATGCTCCCGGCGATATTCAGGGCGAACTGACGGAATGGTCGGTACACCCCGAGGAGTTCGGTGAATTTTTGGTGGCGATATTCGACCACTGGATCAAACGCGACGTCGGCAAGATTTTCGTGATGAATATCGAATGGGCGTTTGCCAATTTTGTCGGTGCGCCAGGAGCGGTTTGCCATCATCAGCCAACCTGTGGGCGCTCGGTGATTGTTGAACACAACGGCGACGTTTACGCCTGCGATCACTATGTTTATCCGCAATATCGACTGGGGAATATGCTTCAGCAGACAATTGCAGAAATGGTAGATTCCCCGCAACAGCAGGTGTTTGGTGAAGATAAATTTAAGCAGTTACCGGCGCAGTGTCGCAGTTGCAACGTGTTAAAAGCGTGCTGGGGAGGCTGTCCGAAACACCGCTTTATGCTCGATGCCAGCGGCAAACCCGGGCTGAATTATTTGTGTGCCGGGTATCAGCGTTATTTCCGCCATCTACCGCCATATCTTAAAGCAATGGCTGATTTGCTGGCGCACGGTCGTCCGGCCAGCGACATTATGCAGGCGCATTTGATGGTGGTGAATAAGTAGAAATCGGCGGCCGCCTGCGGTTGATTGCCGGATGCGGCGTGAACGCCTTATCCGGCCTACAATCCTTGCAAATTCAATAAATTGCAGCGTTCTGTAGGCTGGATAAGATGCGTCAGCATCGCATCCGGCAAAGGCAGATCTCAGCGATAGCGCCGGCTTAATCAGATTTAATCTGCGCGCGTGGTGGATATTTTTTCAGGATCTCCATATACGCGTGCATTTCGGTCTGTAGCGGTACACCCATTGGGATATGGCGCACGCCGATGGAGTCGCTTTCCTGCGGATCGGTGTACAGGTTAAACACCGACGATCCCGCCGTTTGCATTACTGTGCCGGTGAATCCACCCTGATACCCGCTCTGGGTATACGCGTACGGTTGCTGGATCAGAACGTGATACTTGAACTCATCCATACGCACAGCAGAAAGTTTACCGTTGAGGAAGTAGTGCTCGGCCTTACGGTTAGACTGACCATTTGTTCCCAGGAAGAAAGATGTCTGGTCCACACCATCGATAAAGGTGGTTTTCGGTACTAAATTCGCTACTTTCGCCCCAGGATGCCCCGCCAGATCCAGCGCCGTAGGGAAGAGATCCGCCAGATCGACAATGCCGTCAGATTTACGCGGTTGGATCATGCCTTTCCAGTAAACGAAGGTTGGCACACGAACGCCGCCTTCCCATGTAGAACCTTTCGCACCGCGGAACGGCGTGCGACCGTGCGGCGGAACTTCGGCTTCCGGACCGTTATCAGAGGTGAACACAATCAGCGTGTTATCAAGCTGACCGTTTTTCTCCAGTGCTTTATACAGATTGGCGAAGATATCGTTCATCTCCACCATGCAGTCGCCGTAAGAGGTGCGCGCCGGAGAGCTACCCGCATATTTCGCATTTGGGTAGTTATCGAAGTGACAGCCGCGAGTGCCGTAGTAGAGGAAGAAAGGCTTATCGCTCTTCGCCATCTTGTCGAGGAACTTAACGCCATATTCCATCCAGCGTTGATCCAGGTCTTCCATATATTTCGGCGTAATGTCGGCAATGGCTTCCTGTTCACCGCCGCGCACGGCATGAACGTCATCTTTGCTGAATGGCAGTTTTTGGATGTATTCAGAACGATCCGGGCTCAGGGCGACTTCCGGGTTGACGTGAACATCACGCCATTCGGTATACATATCGGATACCGAGTTAAAGCCGCGGAAATCATCAAAGCCAACGTTCTGCGGCTGCGACTCTTTGTTTTCCCCCATATGCCATTTCCCGATGGCCTGAGTGACGTAGCCCTGATCGTGCAGCAACTGCGGCAAAGTGGTTAACCCTTGCAGACCGCCCGGTTGCCCGTACATTGGCGGCATCAGAATGCCGTGGTGGATGGAGTATTGTCCGGTAAGAATCGTGGCGCGGGTTGGGGAAGAACTCGGTTGAGAATACGCCGAAGTTAAAATCAGCCCCTGGCTGGCAACGGCGTCGATATCTGGTGTAGGGTTACCCACCGCCACGCCGCCACCGTTAAAGCCAACATCCATCCAGCCCACATCATCCAGCAAGAAAACAACCACGTTCGGTTTCTTACCGGTTTTTTTCTCAAGTTCTGCCAGCTTCTGCTGGGTTTCTTTGTCTTGTGCAGGATGCTGCATCACCGGCATCATGTTGTCGGCAATAGTGGTCGCCGGTTTAACCAGATACTGGTTTGGGTGATCGTATCCGGCAAAGCCTTTGCGTGCGGTGGCGGTTGACGGGGTATCTGCTGCGTTGGCCATGAGTGGAAGAGCGGCGGCGACAGCTACAACAAGAAGTTTGGGTGAAAACGAAAATTCCATGCAAAATGCTCCGGTTTCATGTCGTCAAAATGTTGACGTAATTAAGCATTGATAATTGAGATCCCTCTCCCTGACAGGATGATTGCATAAATAATAGTGATAAAAATAAATTATTTATTTATCCAGAAAATGGGTGATGCTGCCAACTTACTGATTTAGTGTATGATGGTGTTTTTGAGGTGCTCCAGTGGCTTCTGTTTCTATCAGCTGTCCCTCCTGTTCAGCTACTGACGGGGTGGTGC
>NZ_JBJQJP010000030.1:0-41606 GCF_046487365.1 Escherichia sp. WS1451 | reverse complement strand
CCCGTCCGGTAACGTGATGTCGGTGGGATTGCCCAGGGCGTCACGCTGATATTTTATGCTGCCGTGCACGCTGTGCTCTGCCGTCAGCCAGCCGCTGCGGTCATACGCAAAACGCACCGTGTCCGCCTGCATGTAGTGCAGCCGTTCCCCTTCTTTCGTCGGGGTGAGCGTCACTTCCGTTATCTGGTCAAGACGGTTGTAGCTGAAGGTCCGTGTACTGTGCTGCGTGTCACTGCGCAGCAGGCGGCCCAGCGCATCACGCTCCTGCCGCTCATTACGCACCCCGCCTTCTGTACCCTGCGTCTGGATGATGACCGGGAACCCGCCCGCATTCAGCACAAACATCCGTATCAGACCGTCCGGGCGCTGTTCTCCCGTCAGCCGTCCGTCCGCATCGTGACTGAACCGGTAAAGCGCTCCGTTGCCGTTGCTCAGACTGGCAATCCATCCCTCCGCGGTATAATGCCAGCGCGTCTCCCGTTTCTCTTCATCTACGTGGAGCGCCAGCAGCCCGCGCGGCGTATACTGCCAGGACTGCACACTACCCGTGATGCGACGGTGGCTGCTCAGTAACCCCAGCGCGTTCCAGGTGTAACGGTCCTGCTGTTTACCGGGATGATTTACCGTCTCCGGCAGCCCCAGACGGTTATAGCGGATACGTACCGTTTTCCCTTCCGCGTCCGTCACCGCCGTCAGGTTGCCGCCCTCATCGTATTCATAGTCCGTGGCGCGCCCTGAACAGTCGGTGTAACGCCTCAGCTGGCCGCGCGCATCGTGCACCAGCGCAGCCTCGCCGCCCCGCGCATCCGTGCGGCTGACCGCCAGCCCCTGTTCATCATACCCGTAGCGCGTGATGCGCCCTTCCGGGTCCGTCTCCCGTATTACCTGGCCGTGTTCGTTGTAATCCGCCTTCCATACGTGGTCGTCATCCAGCGCCCGGCGTGTGATTTCAGCAAAGCTGCCGTTCCACTGCGTCTGTGTCACCCGCCCTGCCGCGTCCGTCTCTTTCACCACCCGGCTCAGAGTGTCGTATTCCAGCGTTACCCTGCGTTCGCCGGGGAGTTCCACGGCGACCGGGAAATGGTTTTCGTTGTACGTGAAGCGGTACAGTCCGCCGCCCGGCGTCCGGTGCGCGGTCACATACGTCTCTTCATCAAACCACCACTGCCACTTCTGCTCCGGCCTGCCGGTTACCACCGTCTGCCCGCCCGCAAAATCGTACTGAAAGCGGTAATGCTCGCCGTCGCTGGTCGTGTGTTCCACCACGCGGGGGAAACCTTCAATCTCTTCCCAGCGGTAGGTACAGGTAAAGCCCGTCGCGTTGCGGTGCTCTGTCATCAGGCCATTTTCCCAGGCAAACTGGCGTACCGTCATACCTGCCCCGTTCACCACGCTGGTCAGTTGCCCGTTATCGTCGTAACGATATTCCACCAGGTTGCCGGGACGCCCGCCCTTCACAAGTTCAATATGCGACAGGCGTTCCCCCGCTGGCGTCATCGTGCGGTGCAATAACAGATGGTGTCCGCTGCTGGAGGCTACCCGCACCAGCCTGCCGTTCTCACGCCCGAAAGCAATTCGCTGCCGGTACGGTGTTTCCATAAAAAGTAACGGTGCGACGCCGTGGTCATCAAACTCATCAAACACGTAGTAGCTGCGGTCGGTGTAATGCAGCACATAGCGCCCGTCATGCAGGCGGCTCAGATAAAATTGCTCTTCCGGATCGAATATCTGGTGGCCCGGCGTCAGCATTGCTTTCGGATAACTCAGTTCCCGTCCCTGTACACCGATGAAGGTGATAAATGTTTCATCCTCACGCAGGTTTATCTCCCAGTTCAGCCGCCATCCTCTGCCCAGTAATCCTTCAGTTTCCAGGTGGCTGGCATAGAAGCGCGAACAGGTGACGGGCAGCCGTCCCGGCAGGGTGAAGTCCGTTTCCGGCAGCAGGATTTTTTGCCCGGTAGTGACATCCACTGGGTTGCTGAACAACCCCATAGCGACCTCGGAAACGGCCATCCCGGTTATTTCGCCACCAATAAATTTGGCCGCACATTTGGTGCCGAATTTTGTCCCCTGCTTTGCCGCCTGGCGTGCGGCTCCGGCAAGTCCGCCAACCATTCCGGCAACCACAAACAGCACATCCACCACCTGACGCAGCCAGTCAGGGATTTCCGGGCTGATTTCCAGTACCGTCTGCGTACCGCCGCCGAGAAAGACATTGGGAGAACCGTCCTCAATCACTGCATCACATTCGGTGTGGTCATCCTTACGGGCGGCGGGCTGGCTGTTGATGTAGATATTGCAGGAACCCTGGGCGATACGGATTTCCGGAGAATGGTCTTCGCATATCACCGTACTCAGTACGGCGCGGGCAGCAGGTCGGCTGTTGGTGCTGACATTGGGAGAGCCGGTCAGAATTTTTCCCGCGGTGGAGTGTATCGAGCGCCCGATGGCTTCCCCCAGTTGAAGGACTCCGGACGCTATCTGGTCAGCAAGAAAACCCAGCACCAGACCGGCAAAAAAACCACAGGTAAAAAAGGCAAAGGCGGCAACGGCAATAATGGCAATGCCAATGATAGCCCCAATCAAAAACCCGGCGAGAGCGCTGGTGTGGTAGATAGGGTCATCCACCCGTGCGGCTTCATACATGACAACACCTCCATGTTGTTTTAACTTTTAGCAGGCTGAAAACTGGTCAACCAGGCAGTCCATAGCTGGTCAGAGTGCTCATCAAAAGGACACTGACTGGTCAGCGTCAACACCAGTACCTTTCCGGGCCCGGAGATAAACCCGGCCTGACGCTGGTACACTTCTGTGTTTCCAGAACGATGAGTTGCGAGAATCTGTTCACCTGTCATGGCAGCTTCGCCAGTTCCCGCCAGTGCCGTTCCCCGCGAAAGTACCCGGTGCTGGCCCAGGTTTTTTTTCATCAAGACTATCTGGCGGTCAATATAGGTGGTCAGGTTTTCATCGGGTTTGAGAGTGTCACGGGAAATATTCAGACTGGGGGAGGCCCGCTCATTACTCGCCGGGACGAAAATATTGACGGTACGATCAAGAAAAGTTTCAGGCAGGGTAAAGCAGCCCTCCTGAATATGGTAAAGGCTGGTCATAGAAAAAATTCCTTTTATATTTTTTTATTCAGAAACGTCCGGGGAAGGTAACGGGGCAATATCATTCGCAGTCATGGCTGTGCCGCCATCTGGATTCATATCAATGCCACTGCCAATGAGTTGCATAACATCGCTGGTGTGAAGTAAAAGTTGTTTTCCACAAAACTCAATCGAGCCATCCTTGTGTAATACAAGCGCTGCATTGCCGCAGCGAAGAGTTAATTGATCGCCAACATCCAGACGATAGGTCGTCCCGACATTGATGGTTTGAGCTAGTTTGACGGAAAGACCATCATTTTTTGTGATGGTGGCATTGCGATCTTCTCCCACGCTGATGGTTTCATTTTTGACAATGGTTTTTGTGCGATCGACCATGATCGTGTGGGTTTCATTGTTTTTTACCGTGGTATTCAGGTCTTTTTCCGCATGGAACTTCACCTCTTCCGCACCCGTTTTGTCATCGAAGCGCAGCATGTTTCCGTTAGTCGGCCCTCCCTGCAATGAGTGGCTGAATATCCCACTCTGCGACGCCATGCCCGGCAGCCCCCAGGGCGGCATGGTGTCCTGGTTATAGGTGCGCCCCACGATGATGGGTAAATCCGGGTCGCCGTTTTTGAAATCCACCAGCACTTCCTGACCAATACGCGGGATCTGGATCATGCCGAATCCTTTCCCTGCCCACGGGTAGCTCACTCGGATCCAGCAGGAGCTGTTTTCGTCATTCTTTCCGTAGCGATCCCAGCCAAACTGCACCTTCACCCGGCCATATTTATCCGTCCAGATTTCCTGCCCCGCCGGGCCGGTGACGATGGCGCTCTGCGGGCCTTTAGTGTGGGGTTTGCTCAGCGTTCGCTGCGGGCGGTAGACTTCGCAGGTGGGATGCAGTTCAAACGTGGTGACATAGGTAAAATGCTGATCCTGGCCGCTGTGCTGCGCGTTATCCCGTAAAAATAGCGTGGTCTGTACCAGCAGGTATTCCTGATTGATTTCTGCCGTTGGATGATTAATCAGCGTAAAAGTGTAACCCGTCATGAGGGTGCGGATATTCCCCGCCCCGCCAACCCGGCTGCCGGGGCTGCGCTGCGCTTCCATACGAATGCGCGTCAGCATCTCACCTTCGCCCGTAGTGAAGTAATCACCAGGCCATTCATAATGCTCGTATTCAGCATGACCGGTATCACGCGGACTAGCCACGGTACTTTTAAGCAGCGAACGAGGCTTCATAAAATCAAAATCGTCCATCACCCACTTTCCAGTACGTAGCCTCTCACTGGCCGTAATGGTGTGGATAAATTCCTTGTCCAGTTTCAGCCCTTCCTGGTGCCACTCCACCAGTGGCGAGTCAGGGCACGCTTTATGACCATTGATGGCATCCGCCAGCACCAGCGTATGGTTGTTCTCGCTGTGCTCAAACCACCAGTAAATTCCCCACTCCTGCATCAGGCGCTGGATGAAATCAAAATCCGTTTCACCGTACTGCACCTGCCAGGTGCGGGGCGGATAATTTTCCACCAGCCGCTTTTCCACCGGAAAGGAATATTCATCCAGTACTTCATCGAGAATATCCACCACGGTTTTATTCTGGAATGCTTTGTAGTCGCTGGTATGGGTCAGCAGCTTCAGCCATGGCTCAATGCGTAATTCATACGTTACCGAACGGCCCTCATGGCCGACCACCCTCGCCGCCGTCACCAGCCCGCTGATATACCGTTTTCCGCCACCGTCCAGTTCAATGTTGACGCACAGGTCTTTGCCCACCATCGGCTTGAGCGGCAGGTTTGCGGCGGGGGAGACATATCCGAGGTTCAGGGTATCCGGGGTTTTAAGCTGTACTGTGTAGGAAAACAGGTTTCCAAGCCCTTCCGAACCATTCATGCCTGCAAACAAAAGCAGCTGCGGCGGCACCGCACTACCACTTACTGTGACGTTATGCGCCCCCGGACCACCGGCAGCAAGCGACGCCGCCGCATCCTGAACTGCACCAGCCATATCCGAGATCCCTGCTGCTGCAGCGGCAGCCTGCGCAGCAGCTACTGCGGCTTTAACCAGACCTGACGGTTCCGGCAACGCACCAAACAGGTCCGCCGCTGCCTGTTCTGCCATCTCCTCGGCGGCACCAGATACATCGGTTACGGCTGAATCTGTGCTCATACCGCCACTTTCGCCAGCTATTGGTGGTGTAGTGATGACGGGTCCACTGTTTCCAACTGGTTTATTACCCGTAGAGACAAAACTCATGATATTTGCTCCTTTAATACCGGATTAAAATCTAGCCCCTGGTGGCCAAAAAATATAAGTAATCACTCTCCATTGCCCGTCTTTATAATGAAACCAACATGTCAGATTCAAATCCCCCTGCAAATTCCAGAACATTTCCTTAATAGGAACATTTTGAAATTCAGGATCTGTTATGCGATAAGTTTGATTCAAGCCGATATAATACTCACCAACAAATTTATATCGTGGCCTCACGAACTCATGAGCAGGCGGCCCATATTTCTTCATAAAAAAGATGTCATTACTTCCATCATGTATATCATTTTCTTCATAATATTTGGTGGATTGAGCAACTGCAGAAGGCGAGAAAACATTCACTGTAGTTATGTAAGTTATTGAAAGGAAAATCACTATAATACAGAAAAATTTCATTTGGTTACATTCAATAAAGTAAATTTAGTTTCAGGCATTATGACATTCAACATTATAGTTGCGTTTTTAAGGTATCGTTCCCGAAGCTCCATTCCCACATTCATCAACCCACTAATATCTCCAACATACGGAGACGAAGAATCATAATCATCATCTAAGTAACCAAGTACATGTCCGGCTTCATGAGGCATATTTACTTGCAACGTATTATTACAGTTAATACATTTCGCCACTTTTTCCAGGTCCGCTGAATCAACATGAACCGTACTGTTTTTAAAATCAACATATGTTCTTAAATCAGCACCAGACAAAACATTTGTTGCAATAACCAACCAATCTTCATTCTGAGATGCAGAAATTATTCTTACATCAAAAGGCAAAGCTTTACCCTGAAATTTTTTAGCGAACTCAGATTCACCGGAAACAGAATAAGTTATTTTCCCATTCCATGCCTGCTGAACAGATAAATATATCGCTCGCATAAAAATAGCTTTTTCCCATATAGCCCAGTCATCTGTAACGGTATTATCTTTATACCACTCATACTTCCATCTTATCACAGCCGTAATCGAACCAGTATTTTGATTTAATAAATACGCCCTCCTACCATCCTTATGTATAATGATATCGCCATCAATATTTGTTTTTTCATAGTATTCGGCCAGCAAACTATTCTCATCATATTTAAGCTTGGTCATTTTACTCTCATTAAATACTAATTGTTTGTATCGAAAATATTATCTGGAAAAATATTATTTTATATATTACGAGTATTGCCCCTTCAGCCGCAGCGCATCCACATACCGTCCTTCACTGCAGGGCAAGATTACGAAAGCCCGCCCCGCAAGGACTGACGCGAGGTAGTTTCTGTCCATGGCTGCTTTTATCATCTTACGTCTTAACCCTGCCTTGGTTTCGCCGTACTGCACCTGCCAGGCGCGGGGGGGATAATTTTCCACCAGACGCTTTTCCACCGGAAAGAAATATTCATCCAGTACTTCATCGAGAATATCCACCACGGTTTTGTTCTGGAACGATTTGTAGTCGCTGGTATGGGTCAGCAGTTTCAGCCACGGCTCAAGGCGTAATTCATACGTTACCGAGCGGCCCTCATGGCCCACCACCCGCGCCGCTGTCACCAGCCCGCTGATATGCCGTTTGCCGCCGCCGTCCAGTTCGATACTGACGCACAGGTCTTTGCCCACCATCGGCTTGAGCGGCAGGTTGGCGGCGGGGGAGACATATCCGAGGTTCAGGGTATCCGGGGTTTTAAGCTGTACTGTGTAGGAAAACAGGTTTCCAAGCCCTTCCGAACCATTCATGCCTGCAAACAAAAGCAGCTGCGGCGGCACCGCACTACCACTTACTGTGACGTTATGCGCCCCCGGACCACCGGCAGCAAGCGACGCCGCCGCATCCTGAACTGCACCAGCCATATCCGAGATCCCTGCTGCTGCAGCGGCAGCCTGCGCAGCAGCTACTGCGGCTTTAACCAGACCTGACGGTTCCGGCAACGCACCAAACAGGTCCGCCGCTGCCTGTTCTGCCATCTCCTCGGCGGCACCAGATACATCGGTTACGGCTGAACCTGTGCTCATACCGCCACTTTCGCCAGCTATTGGTGGTGTGGTGATGACGGGTCCACCGTTTCCAGCTGGTTTGTTACCCGTAGATACAAAACTCATGATATTTATTCCTTTAATATCGGATTAGAATTTAGCGCCCGGCTGCCAGAAAAAATAAGAAATAACCCGCCACTGTCCATCTTTATAATGAAAAAAACATGTCAGATTTAAATCCCCCCGCAAATGCCAAAACATTTCTTTGATGGGAATATTTCTGAATTCAGTATTCGTTGAGCGATAGGTGTTTTCAATTTCTATATAATACTCACCGACAAATTTATAACGAGGCTTTATAAATTCATACGCTGGCTGACCATAGTTATTTAATAGAACATTCTCTTCAACTCCATTATACACACCACTCGCATTCAGATAAGCATGCCCAGGAATATCAGACATGCTATTTTTCGCCCCACCCACTATCAAAAAAATTATCACAGCGTATATTAGTTTCATTTTTTTACGCTTTTCACAAAAAAATTAGAACCCGGAACCATTCTATTTAACCGCTCAATGACATTTCTCATATAACGAGAGCGCAGTTCCATACCAATATTCATTAACGCACTGGCGTCCCCGGAGAATGGTGTAGTTGCTTTATCTGCATCATCACTATAGTATTCATCAGCAAGATATCCAATAATATGCCCAAGCTCGTGAGACAGCCCTATTTGCTCATGGCAAACTTTTGATGAGCCAAGACATTTAGCTGCTGCAACTATATCTTTAGAGTCAAGTTCAACGTATCGACTATTCCAGACAATGGAACTCTGTCGAAAACTATTTGGATCATCATTATCAATTTTAAACACCACCACATCCCAATACCCATGACGATCAGTCTGAATTATTTCTATTGAGAAAGATAAATCCTTACCATTAAACTTACTGGCAAACTCAGACTTCCCAGAAACGGATAAAAAAATCTTATTATTCCATGTTTGATTAATGACAAAAATAACTTTCCCATGAAAGGCATTTTTCTCCAAATCTGTCCAGTCAGTTTTTGCATCCCATCTTTTTATCCAATTATATTTCCATCTCAGCAACAATGAGATTGCACCATTTTCACGGTCAATTCTTAAATCTCCCCAGGCATCATTGTCCCTGATATATCGTTTATCCAGCATTAAGTCGTCATAAGCATCGTATGCCTGCTGAATAGCCTCATCATGAGAGTCACCCATGTTCACCTCCTTATATTGCTATATATCCAATAAACCTGAAGATGCTTGCTTACCCACCAACGCAGACGGGACCAAGGGTAGCCTGAAGTCAACAGATAGCAATCAACTTGAAGTTCATGGGGATATTTGTTTCCCCATCTACACGTTTATCGTCATATTTTTGTATAGCTATTCTCAGCATTCGTGGGTAGATTATTTTTTTCCAACCGCAGCGCATCCACATACCGCCCCTCGCTGTTCTGCTGCCACAACCAGCCCTGCCCCTGCTGCGCCTGCGTCAGCATTTTGTCCGGCCAGCCCGGCCACGGCAGGTGGCGCACACCGGGCAGTTCCACTACCGGCACGTCCGGCAGGCCGGTGAGTTCCCGGCTACGCTGCGGTACACGTCGTAAGCCGCGTAGCCACTGCGCCCAGCGCGGCCCCGGTCGCCACATCGCCCAGAGCTGGTCTGTCTGCTCCGCCAGTCGACCGCAGCGTTCTGTCTGTGGTGAGACATGAGCTGCCGTCAACTGCGCCAGCCAGTACAGCCAGCCCTGTGTGTCATCCAGGCTCTCTTCCAGCCATTCCCGCCCGACACGCTGGTAAATCACCAGTGGCCACGGCCTGCCCGTACTGTCACGCGAGGCGGTCAGGACCCCGGTCAGCCACTCATCGCGCCCGCCAATGGGGAGAAATCCCGGCGACAGCACAAAACTCCACGGCAATGGGTGGTGCTCCGGTAGTGCCGTTTTCTCACGTGGTGACAGGTGCATCCAGCCGTCATTTGTTCCGGCCTTCGCAGCATCCGTTCCTTCCGGCAGAACAATATGCCGTCCCTGTCCCAGCCACGTTTGCTGGTTCAGCCACGCCTGCCACACCTGCCCTTCGTTCGCGCTCACTCGCCAGCGCACATAGTCCCGCTGGTCCGGCAGTCTGCCGAACATCGCCGGGGCCGATATCTCTGCCCGGCGCATCACAACGTCCTTACCGGACAGGTGAAGTTTTTCAGCAATTCCCGGTAATACAGAACATAATTCTTCATTTCAATAATAAAGTCAGATATCAGGATTAATTTTCTTCCACAGGAATCAGAGCATTTATAATAAAATCGCTCAGGCATCCCCCCAACAAAGAGAACAGGAATCAGCTTCCAATAAAATTGTTAATTCAGTTCCCAGAACCAGATTTCCTTGCAGCTAAAATAGCAATGTGAATGACATATAGCACCTGTGGTAGAAGGCTCAATAAGATCTATATGACCGCCACCGTAACCCGTAATTTTCCAGAAAAAGACCACTCCTCTTTTATTACTGGTGTCTGTTTTAAATTTTTCTGAGTCACACCAGATAACTGGTCTTCCAAAAACATCAGCTCGGGAAAGCTGATCTGCCAGTAATTTCGCACCGGTTTCTATTTTCTTCCCTTTCCAGTCACCACTTTTGATCGTCAGTCGCCCGTTAAAGCTGACGCCTGATTTAATCAGCGCCAGACTCATACGTGTGGCACAGGTATTTACATAACCAGCATTTTGCTGTTGCAGTGCTTCATAGTTATAACCCACTTCACTGTACAAAACATCACCATCAATCTGAACTGATGAGTAATGGTTTTTTTTAAGTGTGAAAAATGAAGGTTTCATTTATTATTTCCTTTATCACAGGAGTGTTTACTTAGTGCCTCAATAATAATATTTGCAGCCCGTTCATTCAGTTTATCTGACGTTTTTTTTCTGAAATACCAGTAAATAATCTCATCCAGTGTAACTGTTTTAATCGTTTTATAATCGCACCATGTTTTTCTTTCCGTGGCATCTTCTATACCCAAAAGATAGATTTTCGCATTAAGCCTATCCTGCCTGTTATCTGACTGCCAGAAGCGGAAAAAATCATCTCCGTTCAGATCGAACGCGCCAGAGGTCAGGTGTGAAACAGATGAATGCCGGGGAGATTTTTTTTCCGGTGATGCCATATCCGGGCAGGGAAACAGCCTGACCATCGCTTGTTCAATCAGAGTTGAAGCTCGCATATTCATATCGTTAACCGACTGCTGATTAAGATATGTCAGTACCGATGAATAAAGTTCTATTTCATTAATCTTATTATATCCACACCAGGTTTTACTTTCTGTCGCATCACTCACACCAAGGACATACATCAGAACATTTTCTTTTTCCTGTGACGTTCCACGAGCATAAAATGACAAAAATTCCTGCGCACTGAGATTAATATAATCGGGGTCAATAGTTCCTGTGTTTTTTCTGATATCAGCAAAAACATTTCCTGACATGGCATATAACAAAAAAATAATAAAAAAACGCGTATATTGTTGCATATCATGCTTCCAGAATCACGGTAGTAGGATGGTCGCTATAACGTCGGTTTAAGAAAGTTTATAGTTTTGTTGCGTCGTTGCCCTGCCATCTCAGTATATAAGTGACATTAATGGTGCCTTTTTGCTCACCTGGTGCAACGGCCTGTTTTAGCATACAACTCCACGTCAAGACATCCGTGAATGCAGCCTTTAGCATAGTCACATGGGTCCGGTAGTCTGCCAACGATACTGCCGCCGCCCGGCGTATCACAGCGCTCGCTCCGGGCAGGCGAAGCGTTGTAATAGTCCGCGATCCACTGGGTCAAAATCCCGTCCGGCGGTGATTTCCAGTATCACCCGCCGCCCGTCAAAGCTGTACTCCACCTGCTGTGTTCCCCGTACCGCCGTTTCTTGCGCTTTTCCCGCATCCAGCAGGTGAAACAGCGCCCACGGTCCATTAGTCAGCAGCGTCGAGGTGTCCTGGCGGATGCGCGGGCTGGCGGTTATTTCCGCCATTGAGCCGTTGCGCGGACCCGGCCAGTTCACTTTCAGCGGCCTGACCGGGCCGTGAGCGTAACGCAGTACCTGGCCGTCAATGTCAATCACCAGTTCGGTGATGGCCGGGTCCATATCCACGACGCGGACCTGCATCGCCCATGAGAACTTTTTCCCTCCGTCGCCGTTAAAAAACACGCTGCGGATCTGTTTCGCCTCCTGAAACGGCGTCAGGTCTGGACCCTGTAAGGTCATGTTGCCTTCGGTCGGTTTGTAGCGCCACGGGTTGCTGGCGGTATCCGCCAGTGGGGCCAGTTGCTTCGTCCAGAAGGCATCCAGCACGCCGCCGCTGGCAAAGATACGGTTAAAATCGTCCGCGCTGACCTCCTGCGGGCTGTCGGTGAAGGGGTAGCGCCCGTCGATGGCGTCGCGGCACTCATCACCGATCACCGCCTCCATCTGCGCGTTCAGCACTTCACCGGTGCCGGCGTTGATTTTTCGCGTTCCCTGCTGCGTGAGATCCAGCAGAATATTTTTCAGCGGCGCGGGCAGTTTTGCCGCCTCCAGTTGCAGTTTATCCGCCGCAGAAATGCGCCCCGGCAGAGTGCTCGCAGCCAGCGCACTGTCGGCAATAGTGAGCTGGGTGTAGTACTCATTGAGCATCGTCAGCAGCGAATTTAATTGCGGCACGCCGCCGCCCTGCCCGCTGTCCGTCTGCCCGGAAACCACTTCCCGCAGGGCGGCGAAACGGTCATCCACCAGTGATTTTTCCAGCCGCTCTTCCGGGTGAATGTCCTGCAACAGCTTCGCCGTCTGCACCGCTTTTCCCGCATTGCCGGAGAGCCGGTCCTGCGCGCGCTGGGCCATCTGCTTTTGTCTGGCCTGCGCATCCAGCGGCGGCACCAGCGTGGTCTGCTCCACCACCGCTTTACTCAGGCGCATCAGCGGGGAATCCGGCGAGGCCAGAGTACGCAGCACCTGAAGGTCATACGCTAGTCCAGGGCTACCGTCCTCCCCGGCGCTGTTGATGCTGTGAATGCTTGCCAGAAAATCCTGCCATCGGCGAGCATATTCAGCCAGGTACAGACGACGTACCTCACGGGTAACCGGGAGTTCCTGCCCCGGCAACTGGCTCATCACAATATCAGTCGTTTTTTTTTGCGCACTTTCCCGGCCCATCACCCAGGCGTCGTCCGCTGATGCGGCGGCGACAAACTCCGACAGCCGTTTGTCGAACAGTTCCCGGTAGCCTTCGCGGGTGAAGATGCCGGGCACGCCCCTGTCCAGCGGCGCGCCATCCGTGCGGACAAAAACTGTTCCCGCATCCGCGCCCACAGCGCGAACCAGCGAAAACTCCTGCGGTGCTTCGCTCTCCATGGAAGCCAGGGCTCGAGTGTAGATACGCTCAGTGCTGGTATGGCCGTCAAGGAAGGCCCGCGCCTGGCGGATCAGCCCCTCATCTTTTTCCCAGGGCGAATGCACCACGCGGCTGCCGTCAAACAGGGCGTCAATATGCTCCAGCACGGCTGCGCGACCGCCAAACTCCGCTACGCTGTCGCGGTTGTCCAGATCGTTCAGCACCCAGGCGTGGATCTCCGCCGCGTTGTATTTGTCCTCGTGGTCCTTATCGAGGTTCAGCAGCAGATAAACATGCAGGGCGTCATAGGCGGCTTTGCTGTCCTGACGCGCAATCGCATCTGAAAGCACGTATTCCATTCGTTTCACCAGCGGAGGGAGCAGTAGCTGGTCCAGCAGGCGGTCATACAGGGATGCGACACTCTCCATCACCGGCGGGACGCTGTAAAGACCATAACGCCAGGCCAGCGGCGGCGAGTCCGGGTCCAGCCCCGGCCAGGCAGAGAGCGCCCGCGCCTGGTTCAGCAGGGCCGGAACAGGCTGCATAGCAGGTTTTCCGGTATAGGCTTTGACATCACCATCCAGTTGGGTCGTCCGGCTGGCGATTTCATTCAGATAACCGCTGTTACCCTGCTGGCTACCCTGCATTCCCTGCCACAACCAGAAAGCCAGCGCCAATACCAGCAGATGCCCGCCGGTACGCAGCAGGCGATAACGCCAGGCCCATTGAAGATTCGGCTCCACCAGGTGCGCTTCGCGGAAGATAAACTGCGTCAGTAGATCGTGCAGGAAATAGCTGCGGTTGCCGTCCGGCAGGGTATGGGATGGGGAATCCGCCTTCCCTTTGATCGCCCGGACAAAACGCTGCCAGATGCCCGTCTGATCGGCCACCGCGTCTGCCTGCGCCTGCGCGGCACTGGTGAAAAATACGCCGCGCAGGGTGTTGTTAAGCTGGGTAGCATCAAATTTTGAATCGAGGAAAATCTGTTCAATAGCTTCCAGCAGCGGCGCACCCAGCGCGGCAAATTCACGCGGGAAGCGGTAGAGCCGCTGACGGCTTTTAAGGTCATATTCTTCCTGCAACCGGGTATCCAGCCCCTGATCCAGCCGCTGTGTCAGGTTTGCCAGTTCCCGGCCACAGAGCGCATGCAGCGACTGCGGATCGCTGGCGTGACGCCTGCGGCTGTAAGGCAGGGTGAAGCCCCAGACCTGGGCTCGCAGGTGACTGGTCAACCCACGGAAATACTCCGTAAAGCCCGGCAGCAGATCCATCTTGGTGACAACCAGATAGACCGGAAAACGAATGCCCAGCGTCTCCCGCAGTTCCGCCAGCCGCGCACGCAGAGCTGCACAGGCAGCCAGCCGTTCCGCCGGGGACTGCGCGGTCAGATCCGCCACGTTCAGCGTCAGGATCACGCCGTTGAGCGGTGCGCCGGGGCGGTGTTTACGCAGCAGTCCCAGAAACCCCTGCCACTCCCCGGCGTTGCGCTGGGTCGCACTGATTTCGCCACCGTCATCGTGGCGAGCATAGCGCCCGGCGGTGTCAATAAGCACTGCTTCGTTGGTAAACCACCAGTCGCAGTGCAGCGTGCCGCCGCCCGGCACGGTGAGAATATGCGCGGTTTGCTCCATTTGTTCCGCCAGCGGAAACTGTAGCCCGGTGTTAAGCAGCGCGGTGGTTTTACCATCGCCGGGGCTGCCGATAACCATAAACCACGGCAGCTCGTACAGAAAACGCTTACCTTCCAGGACTTTTCGCCAGCCAGGAAGATCCACACGCAGTTGTTTCAGTTGCCGGATGGCGCGGTTGACAATATGGCTGACGGTACGCAGGTCGGCTTTAATTTCCCCCTCCACCGGTACGTCTTCCCCACGCGGATGCAGGAAACGGCGCAGCAGTTGTTCATCCAGACGCAGCGCCCGCCACAGCCGGTACAGGCCATACAGCGCATACGTCAGCAGGATCAGACCGATAAGCGTCAGACGCAGCCACAGCGGCGCAAATGGATGAACATCACCGAGGGACAGCAGGGGTGAAACAAAACCGATGACCAGGCACAGAACCGTCACGCCAATGATGCTCATCGACCAGTTAACCAGCCACAGTGCGAGGAACATCAGTAACAGAACGATGGTGACTACCCGACTTCCCACAGACGCGAGCGGATGCACGGTGTCAAACGCCACCAGCGGCCCGATAAACCAGACCAGCAGCGCCAGTACCGCCACGCCGACAACAGCCAGCGCGCGGCGGGAAAACAGCAGACTGAGAAATTTTTGCATTATTGTTCAGAACTCCACATTGTAATCATCAACAATAAAAGGCCACAAGCTGAAAATGTTTTCCCGATTCAGCACAAAAAAATAGATGGCGATCCGAAACATCACTAAACCTGAAAAATAAAATTTCGCAGCATCATTTTATTTACATCATCACGCAACAACGTTGTCATTATAAGGTTTATGCTCAATATTTTAATTTATATACAAAATCATTCGAGTTGCATCAAGGCGGCAAGCGAGAGGATCCCGAATCATTTATTCCGGTAAGTGACTCGGGTGAACGAGTGCAGTCAACGCAGAGGCAACCTGAAGGATAAGGCGTATACATCAAAATTCTCTGGATAGAATAATATAGCCATTGAATCTTACGGAACACTCATTTTCATTAATAATGCCGGATGCAATAAAAACATCTTTCCCTCTGTCATTGTTAATATAGGTATATTTTGCCACAATAGACTTGGCATGATTTTCATAGTAGCTATCAAAATACGATTTTTCATCTAACATTGCCTTCTTATTTCTGGCTTTGTCCTTCTCATAATCAATCTTAGCCAGAGACTCTGCATAAAACTTAGACACAGGAGAAACATCAAGAACGTCTACCCTTGTTTTATCTCTTAAAATAGTAGAAGAATTTATATTCAAATCACTTTTCATTGCATCAAATAACGACAACTCTATTGAGGCTCCAACCGTAGCGCAACTATCATTTTGTGCATATGAAATTGCAGGTATGCCAGCTAACAGGCAGATTATTACCTTGAACATATTAGTCCTCAACCACTAATATTTTATCAGTACTGGCAGCAATAACCTTGCGATAAGGTAAATCCAGAATTATACAGCCATCAGAGGCTTCTCCTGGATGGGCTGAACTCTCTCCGTGTATCATGAAACCGTCATGCCCGCACATTTGATTTTCGGGGTAAGGCGTGAGCCTCATCGTCCATGCTCTTGTTCTGGCATGAAAAAATGCAGGTCCAATTGTATATGTACCTCTTGGCAATGGTCCCTTATCTCTTACACACTCATTAACAGAGTCATCTTTAAAACCCGGTCTGCCAGAATATCTGGCATTGAACTGATAGCTACCATTTAAATAAAATAAACGTGCATTACTTTTGTATACCCAATGCATTACACAATCTCCTTTTTGTTAAAAAATAATAGTCAGATCAGAACACCATATTTTATTGTTAGTTTTCTGACCTAACCATAGTCATATTAATTCACTCCACCACCAGAATTTCCACCCGACGGTTCTGCGCCCGTCCGGTTTTAGTGCGGTTATCGGTCACCGGTACGGTATCTCCTTTCCCGACAACCCGGATCCGGCTGGCCGGAATACCACCGGACGTCAGCAGTGAAGCCACTTCCGCCGCCCGTTTTTCCGACAATACCTGGTTGGACGGGAATTCAGCGGAGTGGATCGGCTGGCTGTCCGTGTGGCCGGTCACCGTCACCGCGCCCCCCACACGCGCAATTTCACGCGCGGCCTTGTCAATCACCGGGCGCAGCGCATCATTCACGGTTTTCTGCCCCGGTATAAACATCGTATCTCCACGAAAAATTACACGGCTGTGATGGTCATCTTCCTCCACCGTCAGCAGGCCACGGGCGATTTCGTTCGCCAGCAGGATTTTCAACCGCAGTTTATGCACCGGAACGGGTGGCGGCGGAAGATTTTTACCAATGGCGTCGATACGCTGTTGTACGGTTTCGGTGGCGAGGTTCATCCGGTGGCTGTAAAGGCCAAACAGCGTCAGCATCACCAGCAGGGCGATTCCGGCGCTCAGCCAGACCGGCACCCGGCGCATCCGCCGCATTCGCCCACTGACGGCACCGGCAAAACCCGGCGAGAGCGTCGGCGTGATCGGATCGCGACGCTGGACCAGTTGAGTCAGCAGTTGCTGGCGGATATCGTCCAGTTGTTTACGCCCGTCAGGCCGTACACTGTAGCGGCCTTCAAAACCCAGTCCCAGAATGTGGTAAATGATTTCCAGTACATCGCTGTGCTCCTGGAAGCTGGCGGCCAGACGCCCGATTATCTGAAACAGCTTGATGCCGCCTTCACTTTCGCCATGAAAAGTCACCAGCAGGCTCTTCCCGGCCCAGACACCGCGTCGCCCCCAGACGGTGTTGTTGGCAGCTTCATCCAGCGCCGTGCACACGCAGTAACGTACCGCCAGCACATGTTCGCGGCGCAGGTTTGCCTGGTCGCACAGCGTCTGATATCGGCGGACTTCACGCTCCAGTAGGGCGCGATAATGTTCGACAATACCAGGGGAAAGTTCACGGGGCATTTGCGCCAGCGCGCATAACAGAGGGCTGGCCGCCGCCAGAAGAGGATTCACAGCAGCAGTGATCTCAGCCAAGCGGAGCTTCAAATCTGGCCCGTCTTCAACCACCACCTTTATATCTTCCCTGCGAAGGCTGTCCTGGACGAGCGTATCGTAACCGTCATTATCAGGCGACCTTGTTCCCCTCATTGAAGGCTGTAATTGCAGGGTATTCACCGCAGGTTGCGTCAGAATATCGTCGGTCATTTATCGCGAACTCCCCACAGCTCCAGCTCCAGCCCTGGAAACTCTCCGGCGGTATGCATTGCCATGCCACCATAGCGGGCGATATGTTCCCACAACACGCCGTCGCGGCGGATGTCGTAATAGATGTAACCGGACTGGAACGGGATCTGACGCGGTGGCACTGGCAGCACCTGTAGAACAAGACCAGGAAGGTGCGAGCGAATCAGTTCCGGCAGGCGTTCTGACGGCCCTATTTTGGTCTGAGCCGAAAAATGTTGTAGTAAGGTGTCGGCGGACATCTGTGCCTTCACCGCCAATACTAACGAGCTGAAATCTGACAGTTCGGTAGGTTCAACCACCGCATTGAGAATACCGTAAGTTCCCTCTTCCAGAGGGATTCGCTGCGCCCCACGTATTAGCACAGCATTCAGCAGATACTGAACCTCGTCCACCACCGATTTCAGCCCGGCATAGGGCGTCAGGTGCTTATATTCTTTATATTCTTCCGGACGACGTGTTTGCGGACGCACGTAGGTAGAGAGTTCTCCGGCCAGTGCGCAGAGGTTACGATAGAGTACTTCAGGCGATAGCGGCGTTTTCGACATATGGATCAATAAGGGGCCGAAACGATTAAGAACTTGCAGAAGCAGGTAATCCGACACTTCCGCCGCTTCATGACCGTGTTTGTCGCTCCCCGTCAATCGTTCCGCCAGCGAATCTGCACGCATTTTTATCAGATCGTTAATCCACGACAGCCAGGTACATATCAGCGTACTGGCCTGGTAGTTCGCCACTGGCGGGATCAACTCTTTGTCTATATCGACCCGACCATCGGGATGCAGCGCCGTGATGCGCGTCAGCGGCAGGCCGATCCACGCGTCTGTCACCGCCTTTTCCGGTAACAGTCGCAAGCGCAGGTGGCTAAGTTGCAGCAGTTGCGCGCCTCGCCCCAGCGAATTGGCATCACGGATTTCACTTTCATGTACCGAAAAACGTGCCAGTGATTCAGGGTTATTGTCGAAACTGGTTTCTTCACTGTTCGGCGTACGTATTGGCACAGCCAGATAAATCAACTGGTTAAGATGTTCTGGAAGGATGGTCAGCGGCGGCGGGAGTGGTGTATGACCCGGCGCATTAAAAGGTGTACCGTCAGCAAATACCCCGGAAGCCTTCGTAAGTACCAGTTTTCCGATGTTCAGCGCCTCACTACCAATACCATACTCATTGAAGCCCCAGTAAAAAGGTGAAAGAGGCAAACTGCGATAATGAATGACATGTTCCAGATAGCGTTCCTGCTGCTGAAACATCTGTGGCAACAAAAATTGTCCTTCACTCCAGACCACCCGGTTATTCCAACTCATAATTTACTCATCCCGTTCTTTAATCACTATGGCGCTTTGCTCTATGCCAGCATCCAGTTCGACTTTTTTCTTTGGCATAAAGCGGCTGTACCAACTTTTTTCCGGTGGATCAGGAATTTTATATGTAGCCCGCCAGACCGATTTTCCCAGATTGCGGTATCCGGCGAGGATCCCCAGCGTGGTAGTTTCCTTATTGAGGGCGCGGCGTAATTTTTTCTCCTCGCCCGGACGCAGGATAAAGCTGTCGCGGTGGAGTAAATCATCGGCAAGAACAGCCTTGTCATTGTCCTGAAGGGACCACCAGTCCGCCGCCGTGAAAGCTGCATCAATTTTCAGTTCATAAACGCGTATCTCTATGGGCGCGGCTTTTTTCTGATTGTCAGGATTCACCTTATCGGAAGCCTTAATCACCAGATCGAGTCTTTGTGACATCAGGTCCGGCACGTCGTCGCTGTCAATGCTGCACCCGGAAAGCAGGAAGACTAAAGACAAAGCTACCGCACATAACCACCCACCGGGGTTACGCCATTTATTCACTGTAATTTCCTTTAAAATCAAATAATAAAAACCGGCCAGGCTATATACCTGGCCGGGAAAATGTTGCTTAAATTTCTTTGTTAGCTTTGAAATCGTAACCTGCCGTGATAGTGCCGCCACTGCCGCCCTGCTGGTTCTGCACCACGTATTCCTGCTTCACGGTGCTGAAAGAGAGTTCGACTGACTCACGAGAAGCAATTTCTCCCCCCTGACTCCCGCTGGGCGAAACCATTGCTACGATCAAATCAGTAAAACTGTATTTGAGGTATTCCAGTGGGTTGCCGCCTGCTTTGCGCATGGTCAGCACGGCTTTCGGAATGTGTTTGCCTGAGGCGCAGTATTTGAACAGGTTCGGGCTGGCGCGATCGATATAGTGTTCAAATGAAAGATTAGTTACGGATACCTTGCCGGATCCCAGACCGCTACCCGCGTGCATGGTGGACTCCTGGTGGATATTCCAGCGCCAGCTCAACACCTCAATTTCATTTTTATGTTTGTCATCCATTGACTCGCCGTCAATGCCGTCAATTTTCAGAAAAATATCATAAGACATATTTCACACCTTTTTATTTAAATTAATTTTGGTTTATCCGCTTACAAATAAACCACTACTTTACAACACTCTTCCACATATGGAATCGGCAGAATAAAGGATTGAATATCTTTCATTTCTTAACACTCCTGGAAATCAACTCATCCAATTCATTTCCATGAATGAAATCTATACATTTCATAGTGCTGAAGTCTGATGCTATAGAACCATCATATTTTAATGATGCATATTTTCTCGCTATCGCATCTATTTCACGATAAATTTCTACAGATTGCTGACCATATTCAAGATAAGCACTGGCTGTAGCTCTGGCATCATCCCGAACGGCATCATTTTTATACACCAATGACAAACAATGGCTCAAAGCCCAATTGCGTAAAAGCTCTGACTGAGAATATTTTTCAGTCAATGCTTCCTGAGCATAAGATAATTGACATATCTGTAGCCCACAGAAGCCCCAAAATATTAATTTCAGCCATTTCATGGCAGTATCCACAGGATTCCGACTTCAGGAACAAATGTTCCATTATCTGGATCATTTAGTAGATGACATTGATCTGAACAAATACTACCATTCCATAATGTTACATGTCCCCGAGCATTGCTCCAGCCATGGCCTTTTACAACAATGATGCCTTTTTTACCTGTAAAGTCACCAGGAGTTGGATTATTAATGACAAGATCAGGCTTTCCCATAATCTGGGTCAGATGTTCAATCATATCATTCACGCGATAAATATAAAATTTCTTATCAGCACCACTAACCGTTGCATAGGGAGAACTACGGGATATCGGAAATCCCGTAGCATTCAAAACATAACTCATACGAATTGGACAAGCATTTTCAAAATAGCCACCTGAAATATTTTGCCCAACATTCCCGCCAATTATACGACCGACATCAGCAACGGGAAAATTCACTTTTCCAAATGCCGACCATGCCTCATTAAATGAAGGCCTACCCATTTTATTTACCCTCTAAAAAATCTGCATCACAAGCTTTATGAAATATAATAAATCAGGCATTACCCTGTTTTACTGACGGCAGTTTTGTCACCAGACGCAGTGATCCTGTTAACCCTTCAAGCTGAAAATGCGGGCGCAGGAAGAATTTGGCGTCGTAATAGCCCGGATTCCCCTCCACCTCTTCCACCACCACTTCAGCAGCTGCCAGCGGGCGACGAGCTTTGGTTTCCTGTGAGGAGTTCACCGGATCGGCATCGACGTAGTTCATGATCCACTCATTGAGCCAGCGCTGCATATCTTCGCGCTCTTTGAACGAGCCGATCTTGTCGCGCACGATACATTTGAGGAAGTGCGCAAACCGTGAACAGGCGAAAAGATATGGCAAACGAGCTGAGAGATTGGCGTTGGCCGTAGCGTCCGGATCGTAATACTCCTGCGGTTTTTGTAGAGACTGCACGCCAATAAAGGCGGCGTAATCGGAGTTTTTGCGGTGGATCAGCGGGATAAAGCCATTTTTCGCCAGTTCCGCTTCACGGCGGTCAGAGATGGCGATTTCCGTCGGGCATTTCATGTCCACGCCGCCGTCATCGGTCGGGAAGGTATGACAGGGCAGGTTTTCCACCGCGCCGCCGGATTCCACACCGCGGATCAACGTACACCAGCCATAATGTTTAAAGGAACGATTGATATTCACGCCCATCGCATAGGCTGCGTTGCTCCAGACGTATTTGCTGTGGTCTGCGCCATCTGCATCTTCTTCAAAATCAAACTCATCGACAGGGTTTGTTTTCGCACCATAAGGTAAACGGGAGAGAAAACGCGGCATCGTCAGGCCGATGTAGCGGGAATCCTCGCTTTTACGCAGTGAGTTCCACGGTGCATATTCGAGGTTCTGGGTCACAATTTTGGTGAGGTCGCGTGGGTTAGCCAGTTCCTGCCAGGAATCCATCTGCAACACTGATGGAGAGGCCCCGGCAATAAACGGCGCATGGGCTGAGGCTGCCACTTTGGCAATGGAGCCGAGCAGATCCACATCCGGTGGCGTGTGATCAAAATAATAATCCGCAATAATACAACCGTAAGGTTCTCCGCCTAACTGCCCATATTCGGCTTCATACAGCTTTTTGAACATGGGGCTTTGATCCCACGCGATCCCTTTGTAACGTTTCATATTTTTCCGCAATTCATCCTTTGAAAGGTTCATAAAGCGGATTTTTAATTTTTCATCGGTTTCAGTGTTGTAAACCAAATGTTCCATCCCACGCCAGGAGGACTCCAGTTTCTGAAATTCTGGATGACTCAGGATTAGTTTGATCTGCTCAGTTAATTTGAAATCGATCTGCTCAATAATCGCAGCAATACTTTTATAAGCATCATCACTAACAGTGACCGTATTTGTCAAAGCCTGTTGGGCCAGCGTCTGAACTGCCGCCTCAACAGCCTTTGCTGCCTGAGGTGTCTTGGGACGGAAGGCTTTATCCAGCAGCGAATCAAATTCCGTTTCCTGATAGGCAGTGGTTTGCGTAGTAGAGAGGTCGCCAGTCGCCAGAAGAGTATCGTTTACCATGAAAGTTCCTTAATAAAATCGCAGTTAGTCTGCTGTTCCCGTTTCACCTGATAAGACACTTTCCTGTTGAGCGACAGGTTTTGGCGCGCTGGCCAGAGCTTTCAGTAACGTTGGGTCTTGTAATAGTTTGTTGATCAGATTTTCTGCTCCCGCTTTACCATCCATATAGGTTTGCAGGTTGGCAAGCTGAGTACGTGCTTCCAGCAACTGATTCAGGGCATCCACCTTACGGGCAATCTGCGCAGGCGAAAAATCGTCCATATTCTCTAACGTGATATCGACCATTAACTGCCCTTCGCCCGTCAGCGTATTGGGGACAGCAAATGCCACGCGCGGCGCAATGGCTTTCATCCGCTCGTTGAAGTTATCGATATCAATATCAAGGAATTTACGATCGGTGACCGGTGGCAGCTCTTCACGCGGTTTACCCGCCAGGTCGGCCAGCACCGCCATGACAAACGGCAGTTCGATTTTTTTCTCGGAGCCGTAAATCTCAACGTCATACTCAATCTGCACGCGGGGCGCGCGGTTGCGGGCAATAAACTTCTGCGCGCTGTTGTTGATAGCCATAATCCTTCATTTCCTTATCAGTGAGCCGACGACCACCAGGGGAGCGGTTCGACGGTACAGTTTAAAAATCATACGCAGAGAGTATTTTTATAATCTCTTTGTTTTCTTTGTACTTTTCCCGCA
Source organism: Escherichia sp. WS1451 (assembly GCF_046487365.1). Classification (NCBI taxonomy): domain Bacteria; kingdom Pseudomonadati; phylum Pseudomonadota; class Gammaproteobacteria; order Enterobacterales; family Enterobacteriaceae; genus Escherichia; species Escherichia sp. WS1451. Next base: position 18,407 of record NZ_JBJQJP010000030.1, on the reverse strand, counting down.
GCACAGGGAGTGATTTCTTTGCCGGAGGACACCAGGTATCAACCCCCTTTTCGATGTCTCTTTTATCCTTCTCTGGTAAAGAACTGTCCCATTCACCAGCAAGATGCTGGCACATTTCCGCATTACTCAGAAAATGCTGTACATCCTGTGGTAAAGACGGTTCCCCCTGAACACTGAAAGCGAACATCATTAACAGGAATGTCCACAACACCGGATAACGAAATGTCATACTTAATGTCCATCAATTGACCAGTGGGGTATATCTGTATTTCCGCCTACAAACTTTCTGACGCCGTAACCCAGACCTACCGCCTGAAGCTGGGCATTCATTCCGGTTCGAGGCAGTGTATTAATTGCGACATTCTGCCCATTGCTCCCCGCAATTGTTAATGTTCCGCTCCAGCTGATATTCATATCTATCGCAGTACCGCGTGTATGGTTGGAGCTCAGTGCAGGCGCGACATTCAGATTATTCATACCATAGGCCGTAACCATAGCCTGCGCCGCTTCAAGCGAGGCTTGCTCAGTCGGGTGAACCCACTCAATATCCACCCCCTCCATCGCCGGGACGTTTTTTGCCTGAACGATTTCATGAGCAATCAACCATGACCAGTGCATGAGATATGCTCTGGCGGGAGGGCGATATGTTGCAGAGATACTGACCCTTGCACGCGCATTACCAAGCGCGCGCAAAAAATTATCTACCGATGCACGAAAAGTCCCCTGCAAATCATTAGTGGAAGAACTTCCAGGAAAGCGACTGACCCACAGTGCGCCACTTAATTCTTTTGCCATAAGGATGCTCCATTAATCCGTTTCAAAAATAATCTGTTCATCCTCATCAACACGAATGCGGATTTGCGTGATGGCCGTTTTCTCTGTCATCGCCTGCAACCAATAACGGGACAGTTGTGGGAGGATATGTTGTTCGATATAGCCGATGAGCAAACGAGCGCCGGTTTCGTGCATCGGGCAGCACGACACAATATGCGTAATCAGTTCATCGCCATACACCAGTGAAACGCCATGCTGCTCCGCCATCCGATCCATCAATCTGCCAAGATGCAGGCGGGCAATAACACCACGCGCGGTCTCATCCAGCGGTAAATAAGGAATAACCGTCACACGCCCCAGGAAAGCCGCCGGGAAGTGTTTACGTAACTCCGGCATTAACGCCTCTTTTAGTCCTGCCGAATCAGGCATCAGCGCCGGATCCTCACAGAGCTGGCTGATAAGTTCCGCCCCCGCGTTAGTCGTCAACAACAGCGTGGTATTTTTGAAATCGATGTGGACACCTTCGCCATCTTCCATCGCCCCCTTATCAAACACCTGGAAGAACAGCTCGTGGACGTCGTGATGGGCTTTTTCAATTTCATCCAGCAATACCACGCTCCAGGGATGGCGGCGTACCGCTTCCGTCAACACACCGCCTTCGCCATAGCCGACGTAGCCGGGCGGCGCGCCTTTCAGAGTGGAGACTGTGTGAGACTCCTGATACTCGCTCATGTTGATGGTGATCAGATTCTGTTCACCGCCATAGATTGCTTCTGCCAGTGCCAGCGCGGTCTCAGTCTTGCCTACTCCGGACGGCCCGGCCAGCAAAAAGACACCCACAGGCTTACGCGGGTCACCTAAACCCGCCCGCGCGGTCTGGATACGCTCGCCAATCTGCGCCAACGCATCCATCTGCCCGGTAACACGCTGCGCCAAACGGGTGGGCAATTCCAGTATCTGACTGGCTTCATCTTTCACCATCCGTCCGGCGGGAATACCGGTCCAGTCGGAGACAATCTCTGCCACCACGGTTGCACTGACTTCCGGGTACACGACGGGGTTTTCACCCTGCCAGCCTCTTAATGCCGTTTCTGCCTGTTGTAGAGTGATTTCGTCGCGCTCGCCAGGCGCTGCGCCGCGTTGCTCCTGTAAACTGCGAACCAACTCCAGTTCCTGCTGCCACCGCGCTTCGGTGTCAGAAAGATCGGCATTAAGCGATATAATCCGCGCCGTCAGTACATCGCCCCGCTCCGAGCGGATACCCATTTTTTCCTGCTTTAATAACAACTCCTGCTCCAGTTCGGCAGCGTTGAGCTGCTGGCGCAGATACTGGACTCTCGCAGGCGGGGTATGCAGCGACAGCGCTACACGGGCCGCCGCCGTATCCAGCAGGCTGATGGCCTTATCCGGTAGTTGCCGGGCCGGAATGTAACGGTGAGAAAGCTGTACAGCGGCGCGCACGGCCTCATCAAGAATCAGGACATCATGGTGTTCTTCAAGCGTGGTGACTAATCCGCGCACCATCTCAACAGCCGCAACCTCTTCCGGCTCAGCAACCTGCAATACCTGAAAACGCCGGGTCAGCGCCGGATCCTTTTCGATATGGCGTTTGTACTCGCTCCAGGTGGTTGCGCCGATGGTGCGCAGAGTGCCACGCGCCAGCGCCGGTTTCAGCAGGTTGGCAGCATCCCCCGTACCGGATGTACCACCAGCGCCCACCAGGGTGTGAACTTCATCAACAAAAAGTATCACCGGCTGCGCCGAGCGCGCGGCCTCTTCCAGCAAAGCTTTCAGGCGGGATTCAAATTCACCCTTCATGGACGCCCCAGCCAGCAGCGCTCCAACATCCAGTGACAGCAACCGCACGTTACGCAGTGAAGGCGGCACTTCCCCCCCGGCAATCGCCAGCGCGAATCCTTCCACCACTGCCGTTTTCCCGACCCCCGCCTCGCCGGTCAGCAGCGGATTGTTCTGGCGACGGCGCAGCAGAATATCCGTCATAGTACGGATCTCGTGTTCGCGGCCGGTGACCGGATCGATATTGCCTTCACGGGCCAGCGCAGTCATGTCCTGGCAGTATTTCGCCAGCGCGGATTTACTTCCGGTTGATTTGCCGGCAAAGACCTGGCTAGCTTCTCCCGGTACTGCAAAATTTAAATCCGAGCCGTCATAAGGTATTTCTGTTAATTCAGGAGATGAAGCGATTAAAGACGGAAGAATATCTAATAGTTCATCTACCGGTAGCCCTGCCAATGGCGCACAGATATTTTTTAACACCCGATACAATTCTGGCGTGGTTAACCAGGCAAGTAATAACCATCCACTACGAATTTTTTGATCACCAAAGCGGATACTTGCCAACATCCAGGCTTTGTCAACAGAAAGATCGATATGATGGGAAAAATCGTTAATTACACTCGCTCCGGCAGGCAATATATTCAATTGCTGAATTAACGCCTTCTCAACATCAGCAGATGTTATTTGATAATGTCGAAGCACATTGTGAATGTCATTCTCTGGTTGTTGTATTAACTGATGCAACCAATGCGTCAGTTCGACATAAGGATTAGCGCGTAATTTACAGAACGTCGTCGCAGATTCCAAAGATCTAAACAAAGATTTGGTTAGCTTTCCATACAGTGCACTGCGCGAAACAGGAGTGTCCATCTGTTACACCTAATGATGTAAGAACATATAAATGATACATAAACATAACTGTACCGATTAAAACTTCTAATTAATAGAATTATCAAAAAGGCCGAATGAAACAATGATGCATATCACAGAACACAATGTAATATAGCAGGTAGTATCTTTTTCATGGTGATATTCAATAGAGCAAGCCAATTTCATACATACCATGAATATATTAATTTGAAAATCGCCACTATATATTTCCGCGAAAACTTATATTGATAAAGTAAATTGATCAGCATTGCTTATCTAAAATTTAGAAAACTTATTCTTTTGAAAGAAACACTCTACACAGTGATACACAATGAAACCAAATATTACGTGGGGACTCCAAAAAATACAGGCGCACGGGATCGCCGATAACACAATTTACGCGACTGAAGGAACCCAAATTATCTTCACCGTTACCTCACCCTGGATTCCTGTTTTTGCGGTGAATGATGATGTAAAGATTGCCCTCAGTCTGACCCGCCACGAAGAAGCATGGTGGATTATCAATCAGTCTACCGAATATTGCTGTACGGTAAACGACCAGATTGTGGAACCTCATCACCGTATGCGTCTGAATGAAGGCGACCTGATAGAATGGGGGTTATCTTCATGGTGCCTTGTGCACGGCAATCCATCATCTCCGGGCCTGAGCGCAGTAAAAACGACATCGCAGACTGCCACCATGTCGGAAACAATAACCGAATATCTGGATCTGGATTGGTTCAGGCAGCAGCATCTGACATCACAAAATCCATTCGATATCATTCCTGTTCATGGAGCCTCCTCCACTGGAGAAGATGCTCAAAAAGAAAATGCCCTGACTCGACTTTATCAGGAATACCGCGAGGCGTTGTTATCTCCTGAACAAGATCTTCATCGCCATGCTGATCCTTTTCCCTTTAACGAAGAGCCCTCCTCACAGGATCTGGATTCATTGCGTGATCTGGTCACTGAAGCCGAGACATTGCAGGATATGGTCACTGGCGGGTTAAGCATTGACGCTATTCTCGATGTCCTGGACGCCACCGGCGAAGGGGAAACCGCCTGGCCTGCCGAAAAGACGCCCCCAGATATCCTGCACCTGCTATCCCCGGAATGCGCACCGGAAACAGCGCATAACACCGTTCTACCCGACCTGACACGCAAAGAGCATCGCATCATTGGCATTGACAGCCATTATCGGATAAACCCGGCACAACACGGAGAGATATCTCATGACAAACAATAACGAGCTACCGGCTACCCTGTCGGCGCTGCTGCGGGATTATTCCGTGGCGGAGGGCATTCAAATGGCAGAGCAGCAGGTCAGGATGCACCCGGCGCAGGCCTCCCGCCGCCACAGCCTATTTCAGTTATTGTGCGTGGCAGGCTACTGGTCGCGGGCACTGCAACAGATCCAGCTATGCGCCCGGATGGACGCAAATTATACCCGCGAAGCGCAGGTATTTGGCGAGCTGATACGCTGTGAGATATACCGCCACGCCTGCTTTCAGGGAGAACAGCGGCCCGATTGTATTCTCCCGCCGCCCGCCTGGATGGAGGATCTGCTGACCGCCCTCGCCTGTAACGCTCGTGGTGAAGCGCAGGAAGCTGACGCCCACCGCAGCCGCGCACTTGAGGCCATAACAGATACTGCAGGGCAGTGGAATGGCGGCGCATTTGACTGGATTAGCGACAGCGACTCCCGTACCGGTCCGGTACTCGAACTCATCGCGGGCGGAGTATATATCTGGCTGCCGTTTTCACAAATCTGTTCGCTAAAATCGCCGCGGCCTGCGCATCTGACCGATTTGATCTGGAAACCCGTCAACGTCACACTGAATAATGGCGACACACACAGTGCCTGGCTGTTTTCCCGCTACAGCGGCTCTGAAAAGGCTGCCGACTCCCTGCGTCTGTGCCGGGAAACGGTCTGGCAGGACGGGCCGGGAGAGACTCTGGTACAGGCGCTGGGTCAGAGGGTGTGGCTCACCGGTCACGGCGATATCAGCCTGCTGGATTTGTCCACCTGTACCTTTAACACCGCTGAAGGAAGCGACGCGTGAGCGCTTCCCGCCAGCGTCCGGGCAATCACCTGCTGCCCACGCTGTTTGACCGCCTGTGTGATGATGCCCCAAACCAGAAACGCGACCACGATATCAGCGTCAGCCCGGTTCAGCTTAAGGAGATCATTCGCCGGGATTTGTCATTTCTGCTCAACACCGTCAGCCATGAAGATGATATTGATGCTGCACGTTATCCGGACGCGGCAGCGTCCGTACTGAACTACGGCCTGCCGCCACTGGCGGGCAGCTTTCTGTATGAACACAAGTGGGACGATATTCGCAGGGCCATTTTGCGTACCATCATCCGGTTTGAACCCCGGCTGAAAGCGTCCACCCTGCAAATCATCCCACTTCAGGATGAGCGCCACCAGAGCGGCCATAACACATTACAGTTTGAAATTCGCGGCGAGATCCTCACGCAGCCCTACCCGATGGCATTCCGGGTACGCAGCGCGCTGGATATGGAACAGAGCCGCATTACGTTTTTTTAATTCAGAGAGAAACCGATGGATCCACGGCTACTGGAATACTACAACCGCGAACTGAGCTATCTGCGGGAAACGGGAGCCGAATTTGCCGCCCGTCATCCTAAAGTCGCCGCCCGACTGGGTATGCAGGGAACGGATATTGCCGATCCGTATGTGGAGCGAATGGTCGAGGCCTTCAGCTTCCTGACCGCCCGCACGCAGCTAAAAATTGACGCTGAATTCCCCCGTTTCACCCAGCGTCTGCTGGAAGTGGTCAGCCCCAATTACGTCACACCCACGCCCTCAATGAGCGTGGCGCAGCTTCATCCCGATCCGGAAGAAGGCGATCTGGCGAAGGGATTCACCGTCCCGCGCAACACGGCCTTTTTTTCCACCATTCCGGAAGGCGAAAGTACCGCCTGCCAGTTTCGTAGCAGCCAGAATGTGACGCTGTGGCCGCTTGCCATCGAAGAGGTGCGGCTGACCGCCGCGCCGCCGGATATGCCTGCCCTGCACCGCTACCTGCCAGCCAACATTCACGTCGCTGGTGCGCTGCGTATTACCCTGCGCACCTTTGGTGAACTGACGTTCAGTCAGCTTGCAGGGCTGAACAAGCTGCCATTTTATCTCTGCGGCGAGGAGCGCACGGCCTCACACCTGTTCGAACTACTGCATACCAGCGCCATCGCGAGCCTGGCTGGCATTCCGGGGCATTTTGACGGCGCACTGGATGTGAATCTGAAACAGCCCGTTATGTACGAAGGCCTGGATCCGGATCAGGGACTGTTGCCGCTGGCGTGGAATGTGTTTCACGGCCATAACCTGCTACATGAATATTTTACCTGTCCGGAACGCTTCTTTTTTTTCACCCCGACAGGCCTGTCTGCCGGGTTACAGAAAATTAACGGCGGCGTGGCGGAGATTGTTATCCTGCTGAACCGCCTGCCGCCGGACTGGCTGATCCACCAGACAAACGCGGCACAGTTCAGCCTGTTCTGTACCCCGGTTATAAACCTGTTTCCCCGCGTCGCCGCCCGGATCGATGTCACGCACAGCACGACGGAACAGCATCTGGTGGTGGACAGAACCCATCCGCTGGATTATGAGGTGTTCTCGGTCCAGGAAGTGGAAGGGCTGGAAACTGACACCACACGGAAGATGGCCTTTCGCCCGCTCTACCACACCCGCAATAATGATGAAGGCAATCACGGACGTTATTTTTCCCTGCGCCGGGAGCCGCGCCGGTTGTCGGAAAATGCCCGCCGCTATGGCACCCGCACCTCCTATACAGGATCAGAAGTGTTCCTGTCGCTGGTTGACCAGTATGAAGCGCCGTACCCGGAAAATCTGCGCCATATCACCATCACGGCTATGGTCACCAACCGCGATCTGCCCTGTCTTATTGCCCGCAATGGACGGGACGATCTGACCGTGGATGCGGCCATCCCTGTGGCGGGCGTGGGGCTTATCCGTCCGCCGCGTCCGCCGCAGCCTCCGCTGGCTGAACGTGAAATGGCCTGGCGGTTGATCCGCCAGTTATCCTTTAACTATCTGCCGCTGGCCGATCTGGATCACCGTACCGGTGGTCAGGCGCTGCGCGATCTGCTTAACCTGTTTATTCCGGCGCATGACAGTCCGCAGTCGCGCCAGGTGCGCAGCCTGATTGGCTGCAACACCACCCCGGTCACCCGCCGTCTGCCCGGTTCCGGGCTGCTGGTCTATGGGCGCGGCGTCAGTTGTGAACTGACCGTGGATGAGGAGGGGTTCTCCGGTATCAGTCCGTATCTGTTCGGTCTGGTGTTGGAGCACTATATCGCCCGTCATGTTTCCATTAATACCTTCTCGCAGATGACGCTGCACAGCATGCAGCGCGGCAAAATTATGACCTGGCCTGCCAGGGCGGGACAGCGGGGAAGCGTATGAGCGACGATTTCACTCAGGCGCAGGAAACCCCCTGGCGTTACGGTTTTCTGAACCTGATGCGCCGCGTGGATGTGCAGTTGTGTACTGTTCCGGCAGGCAACACCTGGCAACCACGGATGGAAAAATTTCGCCTCGGACAAACTCCCGCGCTGACCTTTGCGCCACGGGAAATCGCCAGTGTGAGCTGGCAGGAAGAGCGGCTGCACATCAGTTTGTACAGTCTCGGGCTGTGGGGGCCGAACGGTCCACTGCCGCTGCACTACACCGAACTGGCGCGCAACCGGACTGAAAGCCGAAGAGACCCGACGCTAACCCGTTTTTCTGATCTTTTTCATCACCGCTGGCTGACGCAGTTTTACCAGGCATGGCGCAGCGCCCAGTCCGCTGGGGGCGGTCTGGATAAACCACAACATGACCGTTTTGCCTTTTATATCGCCAGCCTCAGCGGGCAGGATTTGCGGGAGAGCGCCGACAGCCCGTTGCCGGATCACGCTCGCCTGGCGGCATCGGCCCATCTGGTGCGTGAGTCCCGCAATCCGGACGGTCTGGCCACCACGCTGGCGCACTATTTCGGTGTACCTTTCCGGATACAGGAGTATGTCCTGCACTGGATAGCCGTGGCGGACGATGAGATCACCCGGCTGGGGATGCCAGCCCCCTCTTCCGTTATTGGCAACGGTGCACTCATCGGCCAGGCCGTGCCGGACATGCAGTATAAGTTCCGGCTGGTTATCGGCCCGCTGACGCTGGAGGATTACCAACGTTTTCTGCCTGGCGGCAATAACCTGCCAGTCCTGACAGAACTGGTCCGCGCCTTTAGCGGTTTTGAATACTGCTGGGAAATTGAGCTACAGCTAAAGCCCCACGCCGCCCCTCCGGCTGTTACCGGTGGTTCGTACCAACTGGGCTGGACCGCATGGGCGGGTAAAGCCATGCACGAAAACCCGGTGACGGGCATGATTTTCGAACCAGAACACTACCTGGCGCACTGAGGATAATTTAATGGATACATCCCTGTCTGACCCAATTTCGGCAGAATGCCCCTGCGGCCCGGATCTGGAGTACGATCCGGAATACCTGCTACTGTTCACGCGCGCCGCACCGCGTGAAGAAGCGCAATACGGCGATTTTGTCAGTACGCCGGAAACCATTAACTGGGCGGAGCTTGAGCGGGATGCCTGCCGCCTGCTGACGCGCAGCAAAGATATCCGCATTCTGGTTGTCCTGCTGCGCTGCCGTATCCAGCAGGCCGGTGCCAGGGGACTGGCGGAGGCGCTCGCGCTGCTGGAAACGTTGTGCGCCACGTACCCGAACGCCATCCATCCTCAACTGCTCGCGACTGAAGATATCACCGCCGAAGAGGCGGCAGTGGCACGTAGTAACGCCCTGGCGGCGTTGCTGGACCATGAAGGCGTAATAGCGGATATTCGTGGCATTACACTGTCAAACAATGCTGCCATACGCCTTCAGGTACGGGATGTGGAGCGTTCGCTGTCTGCATCACGCCCGGCGGATGCGCTGGCACCAGAATCGGTACGCCAGCAACTGGCCGACCTGGAGGCGCGCGGCAAACTGCCGCTGGATGCCTTTCGCCAGGCCGCAGAGACCACTGAGCGGCTGCAACGCCATGCGCGTGAAACGCTGAATGACCAGGCACCGAACCTATCCCGTCTGACACAATTGCTGGCCCTGTTGCCGGGAGCGATACGGACCACCACGCCGGAGATCCTGCCACAACCAGTGGCTGAACAGCCGGAGAGCACCACCATCGTTCATACTGAAGAGATATCATCAGAGCAGATTGCGCTACCGGTGCATATCGCGGAGGAAATATCGCCGATGTCCGGCGCAGAACCCCGGCAGATCCGCGACCGGAACGACGCGCTGGAACGCCTGCGTGTCATCCGTCGCTGGTTTGAGCACAGCGAACCGAGCAGCCCGACCATTCCTTTGCTGCGCCAGGCAGAACGCCTGGTCGGAAAACGCTTCTCGGAGGTAATAAATGAAATTCCAGTAGAACTGCTGGAAAAATGGGATGCGCTGGAGTAACAGAAGTGGCCAGAATTTATATTATCTGGCCATTTTTTAAATCATATTCGTTTTACTTGCGGAGTGAAAAATTCTCGCTTCACCAAAACGACGAAAGCCCGAATCAGTAATGATTCGGGCTTTCTGAATATTGGCGGAACGGACGGGACTCGAACCCGCGACCCCCTGCGTGACAGGCAGGTATTCTAACCGACTGAACTACCGCTCCGCGTTGTGTTCCGTTGGGAACGAGGCGAATATTACGGATTGCCTCACCCTTCGTCAACGGTTTTTCTCATCTTTTGAATCGTTTGCTGCAAAAATCGCCCAAGTCGCTAATTTTAGCGCCTTTTACAGGTATTTATGCCCGCCAGAGGCAGCTTCCGCCCTTTTTCTGCACCAGATCGAGACGGGCTTCATGTGCCGCAAGCTCTTCATCTGTCGCAAAAACAACGCGTAACTTGCTTGCCTGACGCACAATGCGCTGAATTGTTGTTTCACCTTGTTGCTGTTGTGTCTCTCCTTCCATCGCAAAAGCCATCGACGTTTGACCACCAGTCATCGCCAGATAAACTTCCGCAAGGATCTGGGCATCGAGTAATGCCCCGTGCAACGTTCGTTTACTGTTATCTATTTCGTAGCGGGCACATAACGCATCGAGGCTGTTGCGCTTACCGGGAAACATTTTCCTCGCCACCGCAAGGCTATCGGTGACCTTACAGAAGGTATTGGTCTTCGGAATATCGCGCTTAAGCAACGAAAACTCGTAGTCCATAAAGCCGATATCGAACGCTGCGTTATGGATCACCAGCTCCGCGCCGCGGATATAGTCCATGAACTCATCGGCTACCTCTGCAAACGTGGGCTTATCGAGCAAAAATTCATCGGCAATACCATGTACGCCAAAGGCTTCCGGATCCACCAGCCGATCGGGTTTGAGATAAACATGGAAGTTATTGCCCGTCAGGCGACGGTTCACCACTTCAACGGCACCAATCTCAATGATCTTGTGGCCTTCATAGTGCGCACCAATCTGGTTCATACCGGTAGTTTCGGTATCGAGAACGATCTGGCGTGTAATTGCAGTGCTCATAGCGGTCATTTATGTCAGACTTGTCGTTTTACAGTTCGATTCAATTACAGGAAGTCTACCAGAGATGCTTAAACAGGTAGAAATTTTCACCGATGGTTCGTGTCTGGGTAATCCTGGACCTGGGGGTTACGGCGCTATTTTACGCTATCGCGGACGCGAGAAAACCTTTAGCGCAGGCTACACCCGCACCACCAACAACCGTATGGAGTTGATGGCCGCTATTGTCGCGCTGGAGGCGTTAAAAGAACATTGCGAAGTCATTTTGAGTACCGACAGCCAGTATGTCCGCCAGGGTATCACCCAGTGGATCCATAACTGGAAAAAACGTGGCTGGAAAACAGCAGACAAAAAACCAGTAAAAAATGTCGATCTCTGGCAACGTCTTGATGCTGCGCTGGGGCAGCATCAAATCAAATGGGAATGGGTTAAAGGCCATGCCGGTCATCCAGAAAACGAACGTTGCGATGAACTGGCTCGTGCCGCAGCGATGAATCCCACACTGGAAGATACGGGCTATCAAGTCGAAGTTTAAGCCTGTGGTTTACGACATTGCCGGGTGGCTCCAACCGCCTGGCGAATTCGTGGCTTGTTTTTACTCTGTTTCATCGGATTTAGCGTTAAAGGAATAGTCCGTTTCCGGGCGACAATAAGTTGTAAGCAACCAAGCGCAGGAATATGCGCATTCAATAGTTTTCCACCGTGTTTGTTCCACGGGAGAACGTGGAAACGGCTGGCGTGTAGCACTTCAAAATTCAACAAAGAGAGCCAGTCCAGCTGCCGCATCAGAGTAAACATCCGGCTGTTATAGGGCGAGGTTTTGCGCAATACCGGTACAAGTTTGCGTAATCCCATTAAACTTATGGGATTGAAGCCACTAATCACCAGCCAGCCATCATCAATCAGTACCCGATCGGCTTCACGCAATAAACGATGCGGATCGGTGCACCACGGCAATGTATGTGCCAGTAGACAAACATCAACGGATTTATCGGCAAAAGGAAGATGAAGTGGGTCCGCCTGCACCTGGACGGGCAGTCCTTGCGCAGAAACATTCACTTGATGAGAAACCGCGCACGCTTCGCAATTGATTTCTGCGCTTAAATTGCCAATCTTAAGCAGATGAAAACCATACATTTTAGTGAACCACGGGTTGAGCTGGCGCTCCAGCGCCTTGCGATAAAGCTCTCCCCAGGGCAAATCGCCCCAGCAATCAGGAGCCACGACAGTTTGAGGGACTCTTGCCGGTTTCATCACAACCTTCCGTTTCACACTGAGAGGTAATCTATGAATCTTAACAGTATTCCCGCCTTTGATGACAATTACATCTGGGTTTTGAATGATGAAGCAGGTCGCTGCCTGATTGTCGATCCCGGAGACGCAGAGCCAGTATTAAACGCCATTGCCGCCAATAACTGGCAACCGGAGGCCATATTTCTCACCCACCATCACCACGATCACGTTGGCGGCGTAAAAGAACTGGTGAAAAAGTTTCCGCAAATTGTGGTGTATGGTCCACAAGAGACACAAGATAAGGGAACAACACAGGTAGTCAAAGATGGCGAAACTGCCTTCGTTTTAGGGCATGAATTTAGTGTAATTGCCACACCGGGTCACACTTTAGGACATATCTGTTACTTCAGTAAACCTTATCTATTTTGCGGCGACACGCTGTTTTCTGGTGGGTGTGGTCGGTTGTTTGAAGGGACACCATCACAAATGTATCAATCACTTAAAAAGTTAAGTGCGTTACCTGACGATACATTGGTATGTTGTGCTCATGAATATACCTTATCAAATATGAAGTTTGCTTTGAGTATTCTTCCGCACGATTTGTCCATAAATGATTATTATCGTAAAGTTAAGGAGTTACGGGCAAAAAATCAAATAACACTACCCGTAATTCTGAAAAATGAGCGGCAAATTAATGTTTTTTTAAGAACGGAAGATATTGATTTAATTAATGTAATTAATGAAGAAACATTATTGCAACAACCTGAAGAACGTTTTGCATGGTTAAGGTCAAAGAAAGATAGGTTCTGATAAAACTTTCTTGTCATCGGCTCCGTTCGCCGTTATGATCGGTCGTCTTTTAAGCAACTATTGACACACACATGAAGGCAAAAGCGATATTACTCGCCTCTGTCCTGCTCGTGGGTTGCCAGAGCACCGGCAACGTTCAACAGCACGCACAGAGCCTTTCTGCAGCTGGTCAAGGGGAAGCAGCAAAGTTTACAAGTCAGGCACGATGGATGGACGATGGGACGTCTATCGCGCCAGATGGTGACTTGTGGGCTTTCATTGGCGACGAGCTAAAGATGGGAATTCCGGAAAACGACCGGATTCGCGAACAGAAACAGAAATATTTACGCAATAAGAGCTATCTCCACGATGTAACTTTACGGGCAGAGCCGTATATGTACTGGATAGCCGGGCAAGTTAAAAAACGTAACATGCCTATGGAACTGGTACTACTACCCATAGTGGAGAGCGCTTTTGATCCTCACGCAACGTCTGGCGCCAATGCCGCGGGCATCTGGCAGATCATTCCGAGCACGGGGCGCAATTATGGTTTGAAACAGACCCGCAATTATGACGCGCGTCGCGATGTTGTTGCTTCAACAACTGCCGCGCTGAACATGATGCAGCGTCTGAACAAGATGTTTGACGGCGACTGGCTTCTGACCGTAGCGGCTTATAACAGCGGCGAAGGTCGGGTCATGAAGGCAATTAAAACGAACAAAGCGCGTGGGAAATCCACGGACTTCTGGTCGTTACCGTTGCCGCAGGAAACGAAGCAGTACGTGCCTAAAATGCTGGCATTGAGTGATATTCTCAAAAACAGCAAGCGTTATGGCGTACGTCTGCCAACGACCGATGAAAGCCGTGCTCTGGCGCGTGTGCACCTGAGCAGCCCGGTTGAAATGGCGAAGGTTGCAGATATGGCGGGGATTTCCGTCAGCAAGCTGAAGACATTCAACGCAGGCGTGAAAGGCTCCACGCTGGGCGCAAGTGGTCCGCAGTACGTGATGGTGCCAAAGAAGCATGCAGATCAACTGCGTGAATCTCTGGCTTCAGGCGAAATTGCTGCTGTACAGTCGACGCTGGTTGCCGACAATACGCCGCTTAACAGCCGTGTTTACACCGTACGCTCTGGCGACACGCTTTCAAGTATCGCTTCACGTCTCGGCGTAAGCACCAAAGATTTGCAGCAGTGGAACAAACTGCGCGGATCTAAGCTGAAGCCAGGCCAAAGTTTGACGATTGGCGCAGGCAGTAGCGCACAGCGACTGGCAAACAACAGCGATAGCATTACTTATCGTGTGCGCAAAGGCGATTCGCTTTCAAGCATTGCTAAACGCCACGGCGTGAACATCAAAGATGTGATGCGCTGGAACAGCGACACTGCGAATCTGCAACCAGGCGATAAGCTGACGTTGTTTGTGAAAAACAACAACATGCCAGATTCCTGACAAATCAGATAATCAAAAGGCACCGATTCCCCCGGTGCCTTTTTTATTTATGCCGCTTTATGTGCTTCTACCATGATGATATCACTGGTGAAAGAGCCGTCATTCTGCAAGGCAAAATACGTTCTCACCTCTGTCGATGCGCTCTGTTGGTAAATGCGAATAGCGTCTACTAACGCTTCTGGCGTACGCATTCTCGCGACCCATGAAGAAAATTCCAGCGGTAACTTATCTGTAATTAAATTATCAACTATCAGATTGGCTTCATTGATTAACGTCAACCACTCACCGCTGGCGTAGTTTCGTACGTGAGAGGTATCGCGTAATGCTTCTACCGTCTGTAACCAGACGTCGCGCACTGGGTGACCCGGAGACATTACGTCCATCACAATCAGCCTACCGCCAGGTTTCAATATCCTATTCACTTCTCGCAGTGCTGCACCAACATCATGCCAGTGATGGGCAGAATAACGGCTGATAACAATATCAAATGCGTTATCGGCAAATGGCAGACTTTCGGCATATCCCTGGCGGGTGGCGATATTTTTCAGGTGCCCGGCTTCGGCAGCTTGTGCCACGACATCCAGCATTTGGGCAGATAAGTCATACGCCACCACCGCGCTCACGTTTTGCGCAGCGACAAAGCTGGCATGCCCTGCTCCGCAGCCCATATCAAGTACGCTTGCATCAGGATAATCAGCCAGACGCACCGCCAGGCGCTGTAAATCTCGCCCGGATGCATGTACGGTACTGGTTAAATACTCACTGGCCTGCGAGCTAAACTGCTTTTCTACGTGGTCATGGTGGGATTGTGTTGTCATTGCGCTGTCCTTTTATTGTTTGATTAAAAAGGGCAGCGCCAAACGTTGGTCTGCCCTGTGGCAGACCTGACATACCTTATTTATCAGGCTTGCCGGGACTGAATTCAACGAGTAGCGGATTGTGATCGGAAGCGCGCGTAACCAGTACAGAAGCTTCGCTGACGTTCAGACCACGGTAGAAAACAAAATCGAGCGGGCGGCCAAACGCCCGACGGCGCTGATCATCGGTAAAACGCACCTGGCGCAGCGACATTTCCCGCGCAAAGCGATATAACGCGTTCATCCTTCTACGGCTCCAGGCATTGAAATCTCCCGCCATAATGACCGGGCCGCTGTGGTGAGCTATCTGATCGCCAATAGGAAGTAACTGCTTACTATAGACATCCACGCCCAAACTGAAATTGACGGCGTGTATATTAACCACCATCAACAGGCGGGTGTCAGGCAATGGATAGACCGTCACCAGGGCCGACTTCGCCAGACGCAAAATGGGTTCTCGTTCACGTAACGGGCAGCAATACACTGGATGCGCCGCCGAAAGGGTCATTACACCGGAAGGATGTTGTGGCAGCACGAAAGCGGGTACCTGATCGGCGGCAAGATAGTTAGCGGTCGCAAACTGTACTAACTCTGGCGTTGTCTGCGCTTCCTGCAATAACACCAGATGTGCATCTTTGCCGTAGTTCTTTAATACCGACAACCATTCAGCGCGTTGCTGTTTGTATATGTTCCACACCAGGATCCGAATACGCTCTTCGGTACTTAACGGTTCTCCAGGTGGTAATGCCTGGCCGATGCTCGCAAAAGACCCCGGCGGTAAGATCCTTTCCGCAGGTTGTCCGGCAACATAGCGCATGGCATAGGTGTTTTTTCGCACTTTTGACTTTGAAACCT
This sequence comes from Escherichia sp. WS1451, assembly GCF_046487365.1. Classification (NCBI taxonomy): domain Bacteria; kingdom Pseudomonadati; phylum Pseudomonadota; class Gammaproteobacteria; order Enterobacterales; family Enterobacteriaceae; genus Escherichia; species Escherichia sp. WS1451. The sequence continues at coordinate 2,210 of NZ_JBJQJP010000030.1, read as the reverse complement.
CTATTACGTCAACCCTTCCGCACTCGGGAGGGTTCTACTGTTATAGGGATTTTAGCTCACTCTTTCAACGAGCAATTGTATATTGCTATGTAAGCAAGTGCTTACACCGGTCAGAAATTTGCTCATTATTGAGAACATTAAATCGGATGACATATCTCGCATCCTGATGGTTTAATGACAAATAAATTCAAAATATCTCTTCTATTTTGCAACAGGAGCAAAAATGAAAGCCACGTCGGAAGAACTCGCCATTTTTGTTTCAGTCGTCGAAAGCGGCAGCTTTAGCCGGGCAGCGGAACAATTAGGGCAAGCAAACTCAGCGGTAAGCCGGGCGGTGAAAAAGCTGGAGATGAAACTTGGCGTTAGCCTGCTTAATCGGACCACGCGACAACTTAGCCTGACGGAAGAAGGCGAGCGTTATTTTCGTCGCGTACAGTCAATTTTGCAGGAGATGGCAGCGGCAGAATCAGAAATTATGGAGACGCGTAATACACCGCGTGGACTGTTACGGATCGATGCCGCAACTCCAGTGGTGCTGCACTTTCTGATGCCGTTGATTAAGCCTTTTCGTGAACGCTATCCGGAAGTCACTTTATCGCTAGTCTCCTCCGAAACGATTATTAATTTGATCGAAAGAAAAGTGGATGTCGCGATACGCGCCGGTACGTTAACGGATTCCAGCTTACGTGCCAGGCCGTTATTTAACAGTTATCGAAAAATTATCGCCTCCCCCGATTATATTTCCCGCTACGGGAAGCCAGAAACGATCGACGATTTAAAGCAACATATTTGCCTGGGATTCACTGAACCCGCTTCCCTCAATACCTGGCCGATAGCCTGTAGTGATGGACAATTACATGAGGTGAAGTACGGTTTGTCATCCAATAGTGGGGAAACACTGAAACAGCTTTGCCTGAGTGGCAACGGGATTGCGTGTTTGTCCGACTACATGATCGACAGAGAAATCGCTCGCGGAGAATTGGTGGAGTTAATGGCAGATAAAGTATTGCCAGTGGAAATGCCATTCAGTGCCGTATATTACAGCGACCGTGCGGTAAGTACACGCATCCGGGCTTTTATCGATTTCCTTAGCGAGCATGTAAAAACAGCTCCCGGAGGAGCTGTCAGAGAGGCTTAATCCCATTCAGGAGCCAGACCTTCCGGGCTAACCAGGCGGTCGTTGCAATCCAGTGCGGCGATCGCTTTTTTATCTTCGGCATCAAGCTGTAAATTTTGTGCCTTAAGATTACTTTCCAGGTTTTTACGTTTAGTAGAAGAAGGAATTACGGAGTAACCTTCCCCCATAGCCCACGCCAGAATCACTTGTGCCGGAGTCGCATTGTGTTTAGCTGCGATACGAGCAATAACCTCATCTTTCAGGGCCTTACCATACGCCAGCGTCATATAGGAAGTAATATGGATGCCGTGCTGTTTAGCCCAGGCGACCACTTTACGGTTTTGCAGATAAGGTGAGAGTTCAATCTGGTTAGTAGCGATGTTTTCAGCGCCAACAGCAGCAATCGCCTTTTCCATCAATGGGATCGTGAAGTTGGAAATACCGATCTCACGCGTCAGCCCTTGTTTTTTGGCTTCCAGCAGCGCCTGCATAAACTCTTCAACAGAGACTTCATCGTTTGGTGACGGCCAGTGGATTAGCGTCAGATCAACATAATCGATACGCAATTTTTGCAGGCTCTCTTTCAGACTCGGGATCAATTTGTCTTTGCTGAGATTTTCAATCCAGATTTTAGTGGTGATGTAGAGTTCATGACGTGGCACGCCACTTTCTGCAATCGCCTGACCTACTGCGGCTTCGTTATCATAGATTTGTGCGGTATCAATTACGCGATAACCAAGTTCAAGCGCCGTTTTCACAGATGAAATAACAACGTCGTCTTTCAGACGGAAAGTACCTAAACCAAATGCAGGGATAGCCATAATATGCCTCTTTTAATGCTATTTTCGTTAACTGAAGTGATTATGGGCTTTAGAATGTTGCGGAAAAAGGGCGTAAAACGCAGAGGATTTTTGCGATTTAAGCAATAATAGAAATATAGACGAAAAAAAACCTCGAGCGTTAACTCGAGGCTTCTTAATAAGTGGCGGAACGGACGGGACTCGAACCCGCGACCCCCTGCGTGACAGGCAGGTATTCTAACCGACTGAACTACCGCTCCACCGAATTCTTTTACAACCACCGGTTTTATGAC
>NZ_JBJQJP010000029.1:0-46126 GCF_046487365.1 Escherichia sp. WS1451 | reverse complement strand
CCTGAAGGGAAAGCTGCACGTAATCAGCAAGCGATATACGCAGCGAATTGAGCGGCATAACCTGAATCTGAGGCAGCACCTGGCACGGCTGGGACGGAAGTCGCTGTCGTTTTCAAAATCGGTGGAGCTGCATGACAAAGTCATCGGGCATTATCTGAACATAAAACACTATCAATAAGTTGGAGTCATTACCGCCTTGACCATCAGATAGTTATTTTGGTGCTAGGGATACTGAGTGTGAACAGTTAGCGCGCGTCCTCGCCAGTTAGCTCGCTACGCTCGGTTACACGACGGCTACGAGTACTAGTGATAATTATTGACTGAGGTATGTGCTCTTCCTGTTTCCTTTTTTGATGTGTTGCTCTCATTTTAAACAACTTTGCGGTTTTTTGACTACTTTGCAATTTTGTTGTTGCTTTGCAATAAAATGCAAGATTAAATGAAAATATGCAAAGCAATGATTAAAGGATGTTCAGAATGAGACTCATGGAAACACTTAACCAGTGCATAAACGCTGGTCATGAAATGACGAAGGCTATCGCCATTGCACAGTTTAATGATGACAGCCCGGAAGCGAGGAAAATCACCCGACGCTGGAGAATAGGTGAAGCAGCGGATTTAGTTGGAGTATCTTCTCAGGCTATCAGGGATGCCGAGAAAGCAGGCCGGCTACCGCACCCGGATATGGAAATACGAGGACGGGTTGAGCAACGTGTTGGTTATACAATTGAACAAATTAATCATATGCGTGACGTGTTTGGTACGAGACTACGACGTGCTGAAGACGTATTTCCGCCGGTGATTGGAGTTGCTGCTCATAAAGGGGGCGTTTACAAAACCTCTGTTTCTGTTCATCTTGCTCAGGATCTGGCTCTGAAGGGATTACGTGTTCTGCTCGTGGAAGGTAACGACCCCCAGGGAACAGCATCGATGTATCACGGCTGGGTGCCAGATCTTCATATTCATGCAGAGGATACTCTCCTTCCCTTCTATCTTGGGGAAAAGGACGATGTCACTTATGCAATAAAGCCTACTTGCTGGCCTGGGCTTGACATTATTCCTTCCTGTTTGGCTCTGCACCGCATTGAAACTGAGCTAATGGGCAAATTTGATGAAGGTAAATTGCCCACCGATCCACACCTGATGCTCCGACTGGCCATTGAAACCGTCGCTCATGACTATGATGTCATTGTCATTGACAGCGCGCCTAACCTAGGTATCGGCACGATTAATGTTGTATGTGCTGCTGATGTGTTGATTGTCCCCACGCCTGCTGAGTTGTTCGACTACACTTCCGCTCTGCAGTTTTTCGATATGCTTCGTGATCTGCTCAAAAACGTAGATCTTAAAGGATTCGAGCCTGATGTACGTATTTTGCTTACCAAATACAGTAATAGTAATGGTTCTCAGTCCCCGTGGATGGAGGAGCAAATTCGGGACGCCTGGGGAAGCATGGTCCTAAAAAATGTTGTGCGTGAAACGGATGAAGTTGGTAAAGGTCAGATCCGGATGAGAACTGTTTTTGAACAGGCTATTGATCAACGCTCTTCAACAGGTGCCTGGAGAAATGCCCTTTCTATTTGGGAACCTGTCTGCAATGAAATTTTCGATCGTTTGATTAAACCACGCTGGGAGATTAGATAATGAAGCGTGCGCCTGTCATTCCAAAACATACGATTAAGACTCAACCGCTTGAAGATACTCCGTCATCGGCACCAGCTGCACCGATGGTGGATTCGTTAATTGCGCGCGTAGGAGCTATGGCTCGTGGCAATGCTATTACTTTGCCTGTATGTGGTAGGGACGTGAAATTTACCCTTGAGGTGCTCCGGGGAGATAGTGTTGAGAAGACCTCTCGGGTATGGTCAGGTAATGAACGTGACCAGGAACTGCTTACCGAAGACGCCCTGGATGATCTTATCCCTTCTTTTCTACTGACAGGTCAGCAGACACCAGCATTCGGTCGAAGAGTGTCTGGGGTCATAGAAATTGCCGATGGGAGCCGCCGTCGTAAAGCTGCTGCACTTACAGAAAGTGATTATCGAGTTCTGGTTGGTGAGCTGGATGATGAGCAGATGGCTGCATTGTCCAGATTGGGTAACGATTATAGGCCAACAAGTGCTTATGAACGTGGTCAGCGTTATGCAAGCCGATTGCAGAATGAATTTGCTGGAAATATTTCTGCGCTGGCTGATGCAGAAAATATTTCACGTAAGATTATTACCCGCTGTATCAACACAGCTAAACTGCCTAAATCAGTTGTTGCTCTTTTTTCTCATCCCGGTGAACTATCTGCCCGGTCAGGTGATGCACTTCAAAGAGCTTTTACAGATAAAGAAGAATTACTTAAGCAGCAGGCATCTAACCTTCACGAGCAGAAAAAAGCAGGAGTGATATTTGAAGCTGAAGAAGTCATCACTCTTTTAACGTCTGTGCTTAAAACGTCATCTGCCTCAAGAACTAGCTTAAGCTCACGACATCAGTTTGCTCCTGGAGCGACAGTGTTGTACAAGGGCGATAAAATGGTGTTAAACCTAGATAGATCTCGTATTCCAACTGAGTGTATAGAGAGAATTGAAGCCATTCTTAAGGAACTTGAAAAAGCGGCACTTTGATGCGGCACGTTTTAGTCTACATTTATCTGTCTTTACTTAATTTCCTTTAGCACAGGCTAGAAAACATAACTAACTGGCCTGAATATTATATCTGGGACCACGGTCCCAGTTGTATTGTCGGTCTGATAATCAGTCTGGGACCACGGTCCCACTCATATTGTCGGTCTGATTATCGGTCTGGGACCACGGGCCCACTCATATTGTTAGTCTGCTAATCAGTCTGGGACCGCGGTCCCACTCGTATTGTTGGTCTGCTAATCAGTCTGGGACCACGGTCCCACTCATATTGTCGGTCTGCTAATCAGTCTGGGACCACGGTCCCACTCATATTGTCGGTCTGCTAATCAGTCTGGGACCACGGTCCCACTCATATTGTCGGTCTGCTAATCAGTCTGGGACCACGGTCCCACTCATATTGTTGGTCTGATTATCGGTCTGGGACCACGGTCCCACTCATATTGTTAGTCTGATAATCAGTCTGGGACCGCGGTCCCACTCGTATTGTTGGTCTGCTAATCAGTCTGGGACCACGGTCTCACTTGTATTGTCGATCTGATTATCAGCGTGAGACTACGATTCCATTAATGCCTGCCAGTGAGTGTGTGGAACATATCTTGGCCAGTGGCTTGGTCTGTGATGTGCTGCGTATACCGGGTGAACCGCCCCGCCGCTTGTTTGACCGCTATATTCTGCGGGAGTTTTCTTGGAGGCACGGGATGAAATCCGCAGCATGGCGGATGCCCTGGCAAAAATCCGGAAATGATGACGATGGCGGGGAAAATCCCCGCCTTTTTCCTGCCGGTCCCCGGACAGAGCACAAAGGAAGTCGCCGCCGGCTCCGCTTTACCCGGCCATGCGGAGCATGGCCTTGTGGGGGTTCAGTTATGTGGACGTCGAGTCGTGTGCGGGCTGTGCCGTGCCTCCATCTTAGCCGGGCTGGCGTTGATGCAAGGGGCAACGCCGTTTCGCAAACCGCGCTTCACGTCGTTGCGGCGGGTCCCTGCCCGTTGTTCTGTCCGGTGCCATTCACCTGTTTAAGCCCCTGTCGCCGGGGGCTGATACAGCCACAACCGTCTCCGCCAGTCCAGGGGTGAAATGTACATCCCGCAAAACTTTTTGCCCAGAAGCAGGCAAAAACTTTTGCGGTCTGCCCCCGGACAGTCGTTTCCGGCCGTGGCAGTGATGCCCCTTGCGGCGAAGGTTCTCAAAAAGGTGATGGTGAATACCGGAGGGAACAAAAGGCAGGTCCCCGCAAAACGTCAAAACCGCGGCTCCCGAAACTCAAAAGATGATGGGGGCTGAAAACATCAACAGAAGGAGGCACATCATGGCAGTTCGTGGCATTAACAAGGTCATTCTCGTGGGACGCCTGGGAAAAGATCCGGAAGTCCGTTACATCCCCAACGGGGGCGCAGTGGCAAACCTGCAGGTCGCCACGTCGGAAACCTGGCGTGACAAACAGACAGGGGAGATGCGGGAGCAGACAGAATGGCATCGCGTGGTGCTGTTCGGCAAGCTCGCGGAAGTGGCTGGCGAATATCTGCGCAAGGGCGCGCAGGTCTACATCGAAGGTCAGCTTCGCACCCGTAGCTGGGAGGATAACGGTATCACCCGTTACGTCACCGAAATTCTTGTTAAGACCACGGGCACCATGCAGATGCTGGGACGTGCCGCAGGTGCTCAGACTCAGCCGGAAGAGGGGCAACAGTTCAGCGGTCAGCCTCAGCCGGAACCACAGGCGGAGGCCGGTACGAAAAAAGGTGGCGCAAAAACGAAAGGCCGTGGACGTAAGGCCGCGCAGCCGGAGCCTCAGCCGCAACCGCCGGAGGGTGACGATTACGGGTTTTCAGACGATATCCCGTTCTGATCGGGCTGACTGTGATAACCGCCCCGCCCCGCCCCGTTCTGTGCGGGGCATCACCGGAGAGATGAGGATGAGCGAATATTTCAGAATACTTCAGGGGCTGCCTGACGGTCCTTTTACCCGCAAACATGCCGAAGCTGTTGCCGCACAGTACCGGAACGTCTTTATCGAGGATGACCACGGCGAACAGTTTCGCCTGGTTGTCCGTAATAACGGTGCAATGGTCTGGCGTACCTGGAATTTTGAGGACGGTGCCGGGTACTGGATGAACCATGTCATCAGGGATTTCGGGATTCTTAAGTAAGAGAGGTGCCCGACGCGCGAACGTCCGCCGCAGATTATCGCAGCCCTGAATAAGGCAGGGCTGTCCGGTGCCGCACGGGACGCGGAGAAGATGAAGAAAGGTGATGCGGCTGAACATGCAGAGCACCATATGAAAGACAACCGCTGGGTTCCAGGCTGGATGTGTGCACCACGCCCACAGACGGATGCCACTGAACGCACCGATAACCTGGCTGATGCCGCCTGATGAACAACCACACCGCCCCGCCGGAGACGGGGCGGCAGCAAGGGAGATACCGTGATGAAAACTGAACTGACCCTGAATGTATTACAGACCATGAACACACAGGAATATGAAGATATCCGGGCTGCCGGAAGTGATGAACGCCGTGAGCTGACTCACGCCGTGATGCGGGAGCTGGATGCGCCGGATAACTGGACGATGAACGGCGAGTACGGCAGCGAGTTTGGCGGCTTTTTCCCCGTCCAGGTCCGTTTCACGCCTGCCCACGAACGTTTTCACCTGGCGTTATGTTCACCGGGCGATGTCTCTCAGGTCTGGGTGCTGGTTCTGGTGAATGCCGGTGGTGAGCCGTTTGCGGTGGTTCAGGTACAGCGGCGGTTTGCACCGGAAGCTGTCAGCCATTCACTGGCACTGGCGGCGTCACTGGACGCGCAGGGGTACAGCGTCAGTGACATCATCCATATCCTGATGGCGGAAGGAAGTCAGGCATGAGCGCACGTTCACAGGCACTGGTTCCTCTCAGCACAGAGCAACAGGCCGCATGGCGGGCGGTGGCGGAGACCGAAAAACGCCGCCATCAGGGTAACACGCTGGCTGAATATCCGTATGCGGGGGCGTTTTTCCGCTGTCTGAACGGAAGCCGCAGGATATCGCTGTCTGACCTGCGATTTTTCATGCCGTCCCTGACCGCAGAAGAACTGCACGGCAACCGTCTTCAGTGGCTGTATGCCATCGATGTGCTGATTGAAACACAGGGCGAGGTTTGCCTCCTTCCCCTTCCAGGCGATGCAGCAGAACGCTTGTTCCCGTCGGTGCGGTTTCGTGTCAGGGAACGCAGTCGCCATAAATCCGCGCTGGTCATGCAGAAGTACAGCCGCCAGCAGGCGAGGGAGGCAGAGCAGAAAGCCCGTGCGTACCAGGCGCTGGTCGCTCAGGCTGAAATCGAACTGGCATTCCATTCGCCGGAAACAGTCGGAAGCTGGTATGCACGCTGGAGTGACCGGGTGGCAGAGCATGACCTGGAAACCCTGTTCTGGCAGTGGGGCGAGCGTTTTCCGTCACTGGCCGGAATGGAACGCTGGCAGTGGCAGGATATGCCATTCTGGCAGGTCATCGCAGAGGCTGGTATGGCGGCAAGGGTGGTCGGTCATGCTGTTCGTGAGATGGAGCGGTGGATGGTGCCGAACAAACTCCGGGAGGCAGCGTGATGCGGCAACAATCACACGGATTTCCCGTGAACGGTCTGAATGAGCGGATTATTTTCAGGGAAAGTGAGTGTGGTCAGCGTGCAGGTATATGGGCTATGATGTGCCCGGCGCTTGAGGCTTTCTGCCTCATGACGTGAAGGTGGTTTGTTGCCGTGTTGTGTGGCAGAAAGAAGATAGCCCCGTAGTAAGTTAATTTTCATTAACCACCACGAGGCATCCCTATGTCTAGTCCACATCAGGATAGCCTCTTACCGCGCTTTGCGCAAGGAGAAGAAGGCCATGAAACTACCACGAAGTTCCCTTGTCTGGTGTGTGTTGATCGTGTGTCTCACACTGTTGATATTCACTTATCTGACACGAAAATCGCTGTGCGAGATTCGTTACAGAGACGGACACAGGGAGGTGGCGGCTTTCATGGCTTACGAATCCGGTAAGTAGCAACCTGGAGGCGGGCGCAGGCCCGCCTTTTCAGGACTGATGCTGGTCTGACTACTGAAGCGCCTTTATAAAGGGGCTGCTGGTTCGCCGGTAGCCCCTTTCTCCTTGCTGATGTTGTACGGGCATGAACAACCTGACTTCAGGAACGGGGATGAACGCGCGCCTGCGGCGCCCGTTCTTTTCCCCCGCCTTCTCTGGTTATGGCCTGTCAGAAATCACATCACCTTCCCTGTGATTATTCTCTTTTTCTTCCTGCTCTGATTCTGACTACTGCAGTGTTGTCCTGTCTGCCGGGCGTACCTTCGGCTCCCGGCTGCCTGGCGGCATCCGGTCGTCAGGCCCGACTCCGACAGGCAGCTGCTGGCGCACCTGCCAGTCTCCGCCGAACCCGCTGGCGCGGTTTCGGGCTGTCGCTACGGTCCGATGCGTGAAAACCCCTGGCTTGCAGCGACCGTTCCGGTCGCGCCGCCTCTGTCGCGCCGTGACCTGCGCTCCCGGCATCCCGGCAAAAGGCGCCGGGATGTAAGGCGCAACGCCGTTTCGCAAACCGCGCTTCACGTCGTTGCGGCGGGTCCCTGCCCGTTGTTGTGTCCGGTGCCATTCACCAGTTTAAGCCCCTGTCGCCGGGGGCATAGACAGCCACAACCGTCTCCGCCAGTCCAGGGGTGAAATGCACATCCCGCAAAACTTTTTGCCCAGAAGCAGGCAAAAACTTTTGCGGTCTGCCCCCGGACAGTCGTTTCCGGCCGTGGCAGTGATGCCCCATGCGGCGAAGGTTCTCAAACAGGTGATGGTGAATACCGGAGGGAACAAAAGGCAGGTCCCCGCAAAACGTCAAAACCGCGGCTCCCGAAACTCAACAGATGATGGGGGCTGAAAACCAGAGAGAGGAGAAAGCAGGATGAGTACCCGAAATATCCACGTTAACACCGCGTCGTACACGCTTCTTGTTGCCGGGAAGAAAAAAAACACCGGGGAAGAGTGGGACGTCCTGGAATTCAGCAGCCTGACTGAGCTGAAAAAATATCGCAAAAGCCACCCGGAAAAGATGGCCTTCAGTTATAGCTACGCGCTCAGTCAGGGTGTGGATAAGCAGTTCCGCCATATCAACATTGCGGAAGCCGATCACTTCAAACAGTTCCTGCGTCAGATTAAGCGTGCCGGCCTCGATATCCGGGCGATCTGCTGACCGGATGTGATGAATATCCCTCCTGATTGTTGCAATCTTGTTAATGGAGATCGGGGGGATGATATTAAGCGGAAAAATTTTTTATTAAATTTATTCTTTCATAAAGGAGTAGCTGTTATGCGATTAGCTTCCCGTTTTGGTCGGTATAATTCCATCCGCCGTGAACGTCCTTTAACGGATGATGAATTAATGCAGTTCGTGCCTTCGGTATTTTCCGGTGATAAACATGAGTCCCGGAGTGAACGTTATACGTATATTCCAACAATCAATATCATCAATAAGTTACGTGATGAAGGTTTCCAGCCATTCTTTGCCTGTCAGAGTCGGATTCGTGATTTGGGACGTCGCGAATACAGTAAACATATGTTACGTCTTCGCAGGGAAGGGCATATTAACGGACAGGAAGTTCCTGAAATTATCCTGCTTAATTCACATGATGGTTCATCCAGTTATCAGATGATCCCCGGAATTTTTCGTTTTGTCTGCACAAATGGCCTGGTGTGCGGAAATAATTTTGGCGAAATCCGCGTTCCACATAAAGGTGATATTGTCGGGCAGGTTATCGAGGGAGCGTATGAAGTGCTCGGTGTCTTTGATAAGGTCACTGATAATATGGAGGCGATGAAAGAAATTCATCTTAACAGTGACGAGCAACATTTATTTGGCAGAGCTGCACTGATGGTCAGGTATGAAGATGAAAATAAAACGCCAGTGACACCTGAACAGATAATTACTCCCCGTCGTCGGGAAGACAAACAGAACGATCTCTGGACAACCTGGCAGCGGGTTCAGGAGAATATGATAAAAGGTGGATTATCGGGGCGAAGTGCCTCCGGGAAAAATACCAGGACAAGAGCCATTACAGGTATTGATGGTGATATAAGAATCAACAAGGCGTTATGGGTGATTGCCGAACAGTTCAGAAAGTGGAAGTTATGATAATATAAGTAAAGCCCCGAAAAAATTTTCGGGGCTTTACTTATATTATCATTTTTCGGCATTGCTGTGTCGTCTGATATACCTCAATTTCATCAACCGGATTTCCGGTTGTCTGTAAATATTGTGCCCGCGAAAAATGGTCTGGCAGGAGGCTGCACAGTTACCGGGTATATATAAGATGGGTTCCCGCTTCGCGGGGCTTCGGCCAGTCAGTATTGTCACTCATATGATATTTTTGTGTGTGGCCTTCCATGCCGCTTTTGCGGCATAACCGGTATCTGACAATGTCTGTAAGATTAATTGTTCTGCACGCTGTTAATTTCCGGAAGTGATTTCTTCGTGGCCGGAAGCCGGATACCTTTACTGCTTTTTATCCCAGTATAAATCCGGTAAACATCTGATGCGTAGGCAAGACGTCTCTGGTTCTGGCGTTCGGTTTTCCTGAATCCGGCATTGTATGCACCAACGGCCTCCCAGGTGACGCCCCATTTTTTAAATGCTATTGCCAGATAATAAGCACCGGTATAAATGTTCATGCAGGGATCTGTTGTCAGATGTTCTGGCTTAATTCCGTAGCGGGCCAGTTCGTTAAAATGCTGGGAATCTACCTGCATCAGTCCGCTGCCATATCCCGTTACCGGATTAATACCGATGGCATTAACCCGGTAACGGGATTCTTGCCATGATATTGCTCTCAGTAAATCAGGATCTATTTTGTAATCCCGGCCTGCAAGATCAAAGCAATCAGTGGCCTGGCAGATCTCATTTATAAACATCAGGCAGATGGCTAACATCCATTTTTTCATTTTTCCACCTCTGGTGACTTTATCCGTAAATAATTTAACCCACTCCACAAAAAGGCTCAACAGGTTGGTGGTTCTCACCACCAAAAGCACCACACCCCACGCAAAAACAAGTTTTTGCTGATTTTTCTTTATAAATAGAGAGTTATGAAAAATTAGTTTCTCTTACTCTCTTTATGATATTTAAAAAAGCGGTGTCGGCGCGGCTACAACAACGCGCCGACACCGCTTTGTAGGGGTGGTACTGACTATTTTTATAAAAAACATTATTTTATATTAGGGGTGCTGCTAGCGGCGCGGTGTGTTTTTTTATAGGATACCGCTAGGGGCGCTGCTAGCGGTGCGTCCCTGTTTGCATTATGAATTTTAGTGTTTCGAAATTAACTTTATTTTATGTTCAAAAAAGGTAATCTCTAATGGCTAAGGTGAACCTGTATATCAGCAATGATGCCTATGAAAAAATAAATGCGATTATTGAGAAGCGTCGACAGGAAGGGGCAAGGGAAAAAGATGTCAGTTTTTCAGCAACAGCTTCAATGCTTCTTGAACTGGGGCTTCGTGTACATGAGGCTCAGATGGAGCGTAAAGAGTCTGCATTTAATCAGACTGAGTTTAATAAATTGCTTCTTGAATGCGTTGTAAAAACACAATCATCAGTAGCGAAAATTTTGGGTATTGAGTCTCTCAGTCCTCATGTCTCCGGAAATCCAAAGTTTGAATATGCCAATATGGTTGAAGATATCAGGGAGAAGGTATCATCTGAGATGGAACGATTTTTTCCAAAAAATGATGATGAATAAAAGAAATTTGACTTCGTTCAAATATCAGAGTTTTTATGATTTAAAAAGGTGACAGTACGAAAGATAATTAGTATATTAATTACGTGGTTAATGCCACGTTAAAATTTGAATTTGAAAATCGCCGATGCAGGGAGTTCTCTCCTCCCTGCATCGACTGTCCATAGAATCCTTTGTGAGGAGGTTCCTATGTATCCGATGGATCGTATTCAACAAAAACATGCTCGTCAAATAGATCTGCTGGAAAATCTGACGGCAGTTATTCAGGATTATCCAAATCCAGCCTGTATCAGGGACGAAACTGGAAAATTTATTTTTTGCAATACGCTGTTTCATGAGTCATTTCTTACACAAGATCAAAGTGCTGAAAAATGGCTTCTGTCGCAGAGAGATTTTTGTGAATTGATCTCTGTCACAGAGATGGAAGCATACAGGAATGAGCATACGCATCTTAATCTTGTAGAGGATGTTTTTATTCAGAACAGATTCTGGACAATATCTGTCCAGTCATTTCTTAATGGACACAGAAATATTATTCTGTGGCAATTTTATGATGCTGCTCATGTTCGTCATAAAGACAGTTATAATCAAAAAACGATTGTCAGTGATGATATCAGAAATATAATCAGAAGAATGAGTGATGATTCTTCTGTATCATCATATGTAAATGATGTCTTTTACTTATATAGCACCGGAATCAGTCATAATGCTATAGCAAGAATATTAAATATATCCATCTCCACATCAAAGAAACACGCATCTCTGATATGCGACTACTTCTCTGTTTCTAATAAAGATGAGTTAATTATCTTACTCTACAATAAAAAGTTTATTTATTATTTATACGAGAAGGCTATGTGTATCATAAATACGCGTTAATAAGGTGTTAATAAAATATAGACTTTCCGTCTATTTACCTTTTCTGATTATTCTGTAAACATAAGTGGTAACCAGAAGATAAACAGCGGGAGGTGTTATTGAAAAGATTTGGTACACGTTCTGCAACAGGTAAGATGGTAAAACTAAAATTACCTGTAGATGTGGAAAGTCTATTAATTGAGGCAAGTAACAGAAGCGGAAGAAGTCGATCGTTTGAGGCAGTAATAAGACTTAAAGATCATCTTCACCGCTATCCAAAGTTTAACAGGGCAGGGAATATCTATGGTAAGTCGCTGGTTAAGTATCTGACAATGCGTCTGGATGATGAAACTAACCAGCTACTTATTGCAGCCAAAAATCGTAGTGGATGGTGTAAAACAGATGAGGCTGCAGACAGAGTTATTGATCATTTGATCAAGTTTCCTGATTTTTATAACTCGGAGATATTCAGGGAGGCAGATAAAGAGGAAGATATAACATTTAATACACTCTAGTTTTATTCATTTATCCGAAATTGAGGTAACTTATGAATGCTGTTTTAAGTGTTCAGGGTGCTTCTGCGCCCGTCAAAAAGAAGTCGTTTTTTTCTAAATTCACTCGTCTGAATATGCTTCGCCTGGCTCGCGCAGTGATCCCGGCTGCTGTTCTGATGATGTTCTTCCCGCAGCTGGCGATGGCCGCCGGCAGCAGTGGTCAGGACCTGATGGCAAGCGGTAACACCACGGTTAAGGCGACCTTCGGTAAGGACTCCAGTGTTGTTAAATGGGTTGTTCTGGCTGAAGTTCTGGTCGGTGCTGTCATGTACATGATGACCAAAAACGTCAAGTTCCTGGCCGGTTTTGCCATCATCTCTGTATTTATTGCTGTGGGTATGGCCGTCGTTGGCCTCTGACAGGAAATAAAACGATGTCGGGAGACGAGAATAAACTTAAGAAATATCGTTTCCCGGAAACACTGACCAACCAGAGCCGCTGGTTTGGCCTGCCACTGGATGAACTGATCCCCGCAGCAATCTGTATTGGCTGGGGTATCACAACATCGAAATATCTGTTCGGTATTGGTGCAGCGGTTCTGGTTTATTTCGGGATTAAAAAACTGAAAAAAGGGCGGGGCAGTTCCTGGTTACGTGACCTGATTTACTGGTATATGCCAACAGCCCTGCTGCGCGGTATTTTTCATAATGTTCCCGATTCGTGTTTCCGGCAGTGGATTAAATAGAACTGATACCAGGATTGTTATATGGAACACGGTGCCCGTTTAAGTACCAGTCGTGTAATGGCCATCGCCTTTATATTTATGTCAGTGCTTATTGTTCTCAGCCTCTCTGTTAACGTCATTCAGGGGGTGAATAACTACCGTCTTCAGAATGAGCAACGCACTGCCGTGACGCCAATGGCATTTAATGCCCCCTTTGCCGTGTCACAGAACAGTGCCGACGCCTCTTATTTACAGCAGATGGCGCTGTCATTTATTGCCCTCCGTCTGAATGTTTCATCAGAAACCGTCGATGCCTCACATCAGGCGCTTCTGCAATATATCCGCCCGGGCGCACAGAACCAGATGAAAGTTATTCTGGCTGAAGAAGCGAAGCGTATTAAAAACGATAACGTGAACTCAGCCTTTTTCCAGACCAGTGTTCGTGTCTGGCCTCAGTATGGCCGTGTGGAAATTCGAGGTGTGCTTAAAACCTGGATTGGTGATTCAAAACCTTTCACTGATATCAAACATTACATCCTTATTCTGAAGCGGGAAAACGGGGTGACCTGGCTGGATAATTTCGGGGAAACAGACGATGAGAAAAAATAATACGGCAATAATATTCGGCAATAATATTCGGCAGCCTGTTTTTTTCCTGCAGCGTGATGGCCGCAAACGGTACGCTGGCCCCCACCGTGGTGCCAATGGTGAACGGTGGTCAGGCCAGTATTGCCATCAGCAATACCAGCCCGAATCTGTTTACCGTTCCCGGTGACCGGATTATCGCCGTGAACAGTCTGGATGGTGCCCTGACCAATAATGAGCAGACCGCCTCCGGCGGTGTGGTGGTTGCCACCGTCAACAAAAAGCCCTTTACGTTCATTCTGGAAACAGAACGTGGTCTGAATCTTTCCATTCAGGCCGTTCCCCGTGAAGGCGCGGGGCGTACCATTCAGCTGGTCAGTGACCTGCGCGGAACCGGAGAAGAAGCCGGTGCGTGGGAAACGTCCACGCCTTACGAATCCCTGCTTGTGACCATCAGCCAGGCCGTCCGTGGCGGAAAATTACCCGCAGGCTGGTATCAGGTCCCAGTGACAAAGGAAACCCTGCAGGCCCCGGCGGGGCTGTCTTCAGTGGCAGATGCCGTATGGACGGGGAATCACCTGAAGATGGTCCGCTTTGCCGTGGAAAATAAAACGCTGTCTGCCCTGAATATCCGGGAAAGTGACTTCTGGCAGCCGGGAACCCGTGCCGTGATGTTCAGCCAGCCTGCCAGCCAGTTACTGGCAGGTGCGCGCATGGATGTGTATGTCATCCGTGACGGGGAGGGCAACTGATGGCCAGTATCAATACCATTGTGAAACGCAAGCAGTACCTGTGGCTGGGGATTGTGGTTGTCGGTACAGCCTCCGCGATTGGTGGGGCACTGTATCTGTCTGATGTGGACATGTCCGGTAACGGTGAAACCGTGGCTGAACAGGAGCCTGTGCCGGATATGACCGGTGTGGTGGATACGACCTTTGATGACAAGGTGCGTCAGCATGCCACCACCGAGATGCAGGTGACGGCAGCGCAGATGCAGAAGCAGTATGAGGAAATCCGTCGTGAGCTGGATGTTCTGAACAAACAGCGCGGTGATGACCAGCGTCGTATTGAAAAGTTGGGACAGGACAATGCCGCCCTGGCAGAGCAGGTAAAAGCCCTGGGTGCTAATCCCGTCACGGCGACCGGTGAGCCTGTACCGCAGATGCCTGCCTCACCGCCCGGCCCGGAAGGCGAACCACAGCCAGGAAACACCCCCGTATCCTTCCCGCCGCAGGGCAGCGTTGCTGTTCCACCGCCGACGGCGTTTTATCCCGGGAATGGTGTCACGCCACCACCACAGGTGACGTACCAGTCTGTGCCGGTGCCTAACCGGATACAGCGTAAGGTGTTTACCCATAATGAGGGAAAACAGGGACCATCACTGCCGTACATTCCGTCAGGAAGTTTTGCGAAAGCCATGCTGATTGAAGGGGCGGATGCCAATGCCTCTGTCACCGGTAATGAATCCACGGTGCCGATGCAGCTGCGTATCACCGGCCTGGTGGAAATGCCGAACAGCAAGACGTATGACGCAACGGGATGTTTTGTTGGTCTGGAAGCCTGGGGGGATGTGTCCAGTGAGCGTGCCATTGTACGTACCCGCAATATCAGCTGCCTGAAGGACGGCAAAACTATTGATATGCCGATTAAGGGGCATGTCAGCTTCCGGGGTAAAAACGGTATCAAGGGCGAAGTGGTGATGCGTAACGGCAAAATCCTCGGCTGGGCATGGGGCGCGGGATTTGTTGACGGTATCGGTCAGGGAATGGAGCGCGCCTCCCAGCCGGCTGTCGGGCTGGGTGCCACTGCTGCTTACGGGGCCGGCGATGTCCTTAAAATGGGTATCGGTGGCGGCGCATCGAAAGCCGCACAGACGCTCAGTGACTACTACATCAAACGTGCCGAACAGTATCACCCGGTGATACCGATTGGTGCGGGCAACGAAGTGACCGTGGTGTTCCAGGACGGCTTCCAGCTGAAAACCGTGGAAGAGATGGCGCTGGAACGCACGCAGAGCAGAGCGGAAGAAGACAATCCGGAAAGTCCGGTTCCTGTTCCGCCATCAGCTGAAAGTCATCTTAACGGCTTTAATACTGACCAGATGCTGAAGCAGCTGGGCAACCTGAATCCGCAGCAGTTTATGTCCGGCAGTCAGGGAGGGGGCAATGATGGCAAATAATACGTCGTCCCGTCAGGCGGGCCATGCCGCCCGGTATGTTGTCGCCCGGGTTCTGCGAGGACTGTTCTGGTGTCTGAAGTACACCGTCATTCTGCCACTGGCCACAATGGCCCTGATGGCTCTGTTTGTTTTATGGAAGGACAACACCACGCCGGGGAAATTACTGGTTAAGGAGATTAACTTCGTAAGACAAACAGCACCTGCCGGACAGTTCCCGGTCAGTGAATGCTGGTTTTCTTCCTCTGATTCTTCAGGCAGATCAGAAATACAGGATATCTGCCATTACCGCGCGGCTGATGCTGCAGATTATGTCAGGGAGACTGACCGGTCACTGATGCAACTGGTCACCGCATTATGGGCAACACTGGCACTGATGTATGTCTCGCTGGCAGCGATCACCGGGAAATATCCGGTGCGACCCGGAAAAATGAAATGTATCCGGGTGGTAACCGCAGATGAACATCTGAAGGAAGTTTATACGGAAGACGCTTCCCTGCCGGGAAAAATCAGGAAATGCCCTGTTTATCTTCCTGATGACAGAACAAACAGAAACAACGGAGATAAAAATGAACATGCGTAATATTAATGTTATTACAGCCCTCTCTGTGCCGGGTAAAACCGTGTCAGATGATTTTATGCATGCTGTTCTCAGTAACTGCGCCACAAGAATCGTACTTCCTGCACCGGAGAAATTCGGTTCTGAGTCATTGCCGGACAATTTTAATATGACTGCTGTCGGTGTGATGAAGAATTCAGAAATATAAGGAACCCTTCGATGAATAAGCTGGTTTCTGATGGCAGCGTCAAAAAAATAAATTATCCGGTGCTGTATGAGTCCGGAATAACACCTCCGTTATGTGAAGTCAGTGCACCAGAACCTGATGCGGGTGGGAAACGCATTGTGGCATATGTTTATAAATCATCACGGAGTACGGTTTTTGAAAATCCTGACATTGTAAAAACCTGTACGGTCAGGGATTTGAAGAAGGATTTTGTGAACTGCGATGAGAAAGGTGAGGGACAATGAAACAGATTTCTTTCTTTATTCCTCTGCTGGGGACCTTATTACTTTCCGGCTGTGCCGGAACCAGTACGGAATTTGAGTGTAACGCCACCACATCCGATACCTGTATGACGATGGAGCAGGCCAATGAGAAGGCCAAAAAACTGGAGCAGTCCTCAGAAGCAAAGCCGGTTGCGGCATCACTGCCGCGCCTGGCTGAAGGGAACTTCCGGACAATGCCGGTGCAGACCGTCACCGCGACCACTCCGTCCGGCAGCAGACCTGCGGTGACAGCACATCCGGAGCAGAAACTGCTGGCACCTCGCCCGCTGTTTACCGCTGCCCGGGAAGTGAAAACGGTTGTTCCGGTCAGTTCAGTTACGCCGGTAACACCTCCTCGTCCGCTAAGAACGGGTGAGCAGACGGCAGCATTATGGATAGCGCCTTATATTGATAACCAGGATGTTTATCATCAGCCATCCAGCGTGTTTTTTGTTATTAAACCGTCTGCGTGGGGAAAACCACGTATTAATTAACTGGCCCTGAAGTTGTATATCAGCCGGCAATGCCGGCGGGCTTTCTGTATTCAAAATCTGCCTGTAAAACGAGTGCCCTGTGCGTGAAAAGGGATGGGCGGTAGCGTGTCAGAACATGTCGGGAGGAATATTCCGTGAGTGATGAAGCCGATGAAGCATATTCAGTGACAGAACAACTGACCATGACAGGAATAAACCGGATACGCCAGAAAATAAATGCTCATGGTATTCCTGTTTATCTCTGTGAAGCATGCGGAAATCCTATTCCGGAAGCCCGGCGGAAAATATTTCCCGGTGTGACGTTGTGCGTTGAATGTCAGGCGTATCAGGAAAGACAGAGAAAACATTATGCATAAGTCAGTCGCAGAACATAGTGATTTAATTCCGGATGAACATGAGTGGATATTCAGAAAACAGAAATCTTTGTATATGCGCCGGGAAATGGCGCGTTAATTACAGGTATTCCCTTCATGGCTACCGCATTTCTCGCTTTATTTTTCAACTAAGGAATTCATGTGAATAACCCACTTGAGGCCGTCACTCAGGCGGTTAACTCCCTCGTCACAGCACTGAAACTGCCTGACGAATCCGCAAAGGCCAATGAAGTTCTGGGCGAAATGAGCTTCCCGCAGTTCAGCCGTCTGCTGCCGTACCGTGATTACAACCAGGAATCCGGTCTGTTCATGAATGACACCACGATGGGCTTTATGCTGGAAGCCATCCCCATCAATGGGGCGAATGAGTCCATTGTGGAGGCCCTCGATCACATGCTGCGCACCAAACTGCCGCGCGGTATTCCGTTGTGTATCCATCTGATGTCCAGTCAGCTGGTTGGTGACAGGATTGAATACGGGCTGCGTGAGTTCTCCTGGTCAGGTGAACAGGCTGAACGGTTTAACGCCATTACCCGGGCCTATTATATGAAAGCGGCAGCGACACAGTTTCCGCTGCCGGAGGGGATGAATCTGCCCCTGACCCTGCGCCATTACCGGGTGTTTATCTCGTACTGTTCTCCTTCGAAGAAAAAAAGCCGGGCCGACATTCTGGAAATGGAAAACCTGGTGAAAATCATCCGGGCGTCGTTACAGGGGGCCAGTATCACCACACAGACGGTGGATGCACAGGCCTTTATCGATATTGTCGGGGAGATGATTAACCATAACCCGGACTCCCTGTACCCGAAAAGACGTCAGCTGGACCCGTATTCTGATCTGAATTATCAGTGTGTGGAGGACAGTTTTGATCTGAAAGTCCGGGCTGATTACCTGACGCTGGGCCTGCGTGAGAACGGCAGGAACAGCACGGCCCGCATCCTGAATTTCCATCTGGCCCGTAACCCGGAAATCGCCTTCCTGTGGAACGTGGCCGACAACTACAGCAACCTGCTGAACCCGGAACTGTCCATCTCCTGTCCGTTCATCCTGACGCTGACTCTGGTGGTGGAAGACCAGGTGAAAACCCACAGCGAAGCCAACCTGAAGTACATGGACCTGGAGAAAAAGTCGAAGACCTCCTATGCCAAATGGTTTCCGTCCGTGGAGAAAGAGGCGAAGGAGTGGGGGGAACTGCGTCAGCGGCTGGGCTCCGGTCAGTCCTCCGTGGTGTCCTACTTCCTCAACATCACAGCATTCTGCAAGGACAATAATGAAACGGCGCTGGAAGTGGAGCAGGACATCCTGAACAGCTTTCGTAAAAACGGTTTTGAGCTGATTTCACCGCGCTTTAACCACATGCGCAATTTCCTGACCTGCCTGCCCTTTATGGCCGGGAAAGGGCTGTTTAAACAGTTGAAAGAGGCCGGAGTGGTTCAGCGCGCAGAGAGCTTTAATGTTGCCAACCTGATGCCGTTAGTGGCGGATAACCCCCTGACACCGGCAGGTCTGCTGGCACCCACCTACCGTAACCAGCTGGCGTTTATCGATATTTTCTTCCGGGGGATGAATAACACCAACTACAACATGGCGGTCTGTGGCACCTCCGGGGCCGGTAAAACCGGGCTGATACAGCCACTTATCCGCAGCGTGCTGGACTCCGGAGGCTTTGCCGTGGTGTTCGACATGGGGGATGGATACAAGTCCCTGTGTGGGAACATGGGCGGGGTGTATCTGGACGGTGAAACCCTGCGTTTTAACCCGTTTGCGAACATCACCGATATTGACCAGTCAGCGGAGCGTGTCCGTGACCAGTTGTCAGTGATGGCCAGCCCCAACGGTAACCTGGATGAAGTGCATGAAGGTCTGCTGTTGCAGGCGGTCAGAGCCTCCTGGCTGGCCAAAGAGAACAGAGCACGTATTGATGACGTGGTGGATTTCCTGAAAAACGCCAGTGACAGCGAGCAGTATGCCGAGTCACCGACTATCCGCAGCCGTCTGGACGAAATGATTGTGCTGCTTGACCAGTACACTGCCAACGGCACTTACGGCCAGTATTTTAACTCTGATGAGCCGTCCCTGCGGGATGACGCAAAAATGGTGGTGCTGGAGCTGGGCGGACTGGAAGACCGTCCGTCACTGCTGGTTGCGGTGATGTTCTCCCTGATTATCTACATCGAGAACAGGATGTACCGCACGCCGCGTAACCTCAAGAAACTGAACGTTATTGATGAAGGCTGGCGTCTGCTGGACTTCAAAAATCACAAGGTCGGTGAATTTATTGAGAAAGGCTACCGTACGGCCCGCCGTCATACCGGTGCCTATATCACCATCACACAGAACATCGTCGACTTTGACTCTGATAAGGCCTCCAGTGCTGCCCGCGCGGCATGGGGTAACTCCTCCTACAAAATTATCCTCAAACAGAGTGCGAAGGAGTTCGCGAAATACAACCAACTGTATCCGGACCAGTTCCTGCCACTGCAGCGCGACATGATTGGTAAGTTTGGTGCGGCCAAAGACCAGTGGTTCAGTTCCTTCCTGCTGCAGGTGGAAAACCATTCCTCCTGGCACCGTCTGTTTGTGGACCCGTTAAGCCGCGCCATGTACAGCTCTGACGGCCCGGATTTTGAGTTTGTGCAGCAGAAGCGTAAAGAGGGGCTGAGTATTCATGAGGCAGTGTGGCAGCTGGCGTGGAAGAAGTCAGGGCCGGAAATGGCTTCGCTGGAAGCCTGGCTGGAAGAACATGAGAAATACAGGAGTGTGGCATGAGTTCAACGCAGAAACCCGCCGACGTCATGGCAGAACGACGCAGCCACTGGTGGTGGACGGTGCCGGGATGCCTGGCAATGGTGTTACTGAACGCAGCCGTCAGTTACGGCATTGTCAGACTGAACGCACCGGTGACTGTCGCCTTCAACATGAAACAGACCGTGGATGCGTTTTTTGACAGAGCCAGTCAGAAACAACTGTCAGAAGCGCAGTCAAAAGCCCTTTCAGCGCGTTTTAACACGGCACTGGAAGCCAGCCTGCAGGCGTGGCAGCAGAAACACCACGCGGTCATTCTGGTGTCGCCTGCTGTGGTACAGGGGGCACCGGATATCACCCGGGAAATCCAGCAGGATATTGCCCGGCGAATGAGGGCGGAACCATGAGATGCCGGGGGCTGATTGCCCTGCTGATATGGGGGCAGAGTGTGGCCGCCGCCGATCTTGGTACCTGGGGCGATCTGTGGCCGGTAAAGGAGCCGGACATGCTGACGGTGATCATGCAGCGCCTGACGGCACTGGAGCAGTCCGGTGAGATGGGCCGGAAAATGGATGCCTTTAAGGAGCGGGTGATCCGCAACAGTCTGCGGCCCCCTGCCGTGCCCGGTATCGGACGCACGGAGAAATACGGCAGCCGGTTGTTTGACCCGTCCGTCAGACTGGCTGCGGATATCCGGGATAACGAAGGGCGGGTGTTTGCCCGTCAGGGTGAAGTGATGAATCCGCTGCAGTATGTTCCTTTTAACCAGACGCTGTATTTCATCAATGGCGATGATCCGGCGCAGGTGGCCTGGATGAAACGCCAGACGCCGCCCACACTGGAGAGCAAAATTATCCTCGTGCAGGGCAGTATCCCGGAGATGCAGAAGTCTCTGGACAGCCGTGTTTACTTTGACCAGAACGGTGTGCTCTGCCAGCGCCTCGGCATTGATCAGGTCCCGGCACGGGTGAGCGCCGTTCCCGGCGATCGCTTCCTGAAGGTGGAATTTATTCCGGCAGAGGAGGGCAGAAAATGAAGCGAAGGCTGTGGCTGCTGATGTTATTCCTTTTCGCCGGTCATGTCCCTGCGGCGTCTGCGGATTCTGCCTGTGAGGGGCGTTTTGTAAACCCGATCACAGATATCTGCTGGAGCTGTATTTTCCCGCTCTCGCTGGGCAGTATCAAAGTCAGTCAGGGTAAGGTCCCCGACACGGCGAACCCGTCGATGCCCATTCAGATTTGTCCGGCACCGCCGCCGCTGTTCAGGCGTATCGGGCTGGCCATTGGTTACTGGGAGCCGATGGCGTTGACGGACGTCACCCGGTCACCGGGATGCATGGTGAACCTGGGCTTCAGCCTGCCGGCTTTTGGTAAAACGGCACAGGGAACGGCGAAAAAGGATGAGAAGCAGGTAAATGGGGCGTTCTATCACGTTCACTGGTACAAATACCCGCTGACGTACTGGCTGAACATCATCACATCGCTGGGCTGTCTGGAAGGTGGTGACCTGGATATCGCTTATCTTTCTGAAATCGACCCCACCTGGACGGACAGCAGCCTGACCACCATTCTCAATCCGGAAGCTGTCATCTTTGCCAATCCGATAGCACAGGGAGCCTGCGCAGCAGATGCGATTGCCAGCGCCTTTAATATGCCTCTCGATGTTCTGTTCTGGTGTGCCGGTTCGCAGGGAAGTATGTACCCGTTCAATGGCTGGGTGAGTAATGAGTCCAGTCCGTTGCAGTCCTCCCTGCTGGTCAGTGAACGCATGGCGTTCAAGCTGCACCGTCAGGGCATGATTATGGAAACCATCGGGAAAAATAACGCCGTCTGTAATGAATATCCGCCCCCAATCCTGCCCAAAGAACGCTGGCGTTACCAGATGGTGAATATGTATCCGGACAGCGGGCAGTGCCACCCGTTCGGGCGCAGCGTGACCCGCTGGGAAACCGGGAAAAATCCGCCCAACACAAAGAAAAACTTCGGCTACCTGATGTGGCGTAAACGTAACTGTGTCTTCCTGTGAGGTGAATGATGAAGCTGAGTATGAAATCTCTGGCAGCACTGCTGATGATGCTGAACGGGGCGGTTATGGCGTCAGAAAACGTGAACACTCCTGAAAACCGCCAGTTCCTGAAGCAGCAGGAAAATTTAAGCAGACAACTGCGTGAAAAACCTGACCATCAGCTGAAAGCCTGGGCGGAGAAACAGGTGCTGGAAACCCCCCTTCAGCGTTCAGATAACCATTTCCTGGATGAGCTGGTTCGTAAACAGCAGGCTTCGCAGGACGGGAAACCCCGGCAGGGTGCTCTGTATTTTGTGTCGTTTTCCATTCCCGAAGAGGGGCTGAAACGAATGCTGGGCGAAACCCGGCACTACGGTATTCCGGCCACACTGCGGGGCATGGTGAACAATGACCTGAAGACCACCGCTGAAGCTGTGTTGTCCCTGGTGAAAGACGGAGCGACTGATGGTGTTCAGATCGACCCGACGCTGTTTTCACAGTACGGCATTCGCACTGTACCGGCACTGGTGGTGTTCTGCAGTCAGGGATACGACATCATCCGGGGAAACCTGCGGGTCGGCCAGGCGCTGGAGAAAGTGGCCGCCACGGGTGACTGCCGGCAGGTGGCTCATGATTTACTGGCAGGGAAAGGAGATTCCGGGAAATGAAACGTATTTTACCTCTGATACTGGCTCTGGTTGCCGGCATGGCACAGGCTGACAGCAACAGTGATTACCGGGCCGGTTCTGATTTTGCTCACCAGATCAAAGGGCAGGGAAGCAGCAGTATTCAGGGCTTTAAGCCACAGGAGAGTATCCCCGGCTATAACGCGAATCCGGACGAGACAAAATATTACGGTGGCGTGACTGCCGGCGGGGATGGCGGCCTGAAAAATGACGGCACCACGGAATGGGCGACCGGTGAAACCGGAAAAACCATTACAGAGTCATTCATGAACAAGCCGAAAGACATTCTTTCACCGGATGCACCGTTTATCCAGACCGGCAGGGATGTGGTGAACCGGGCTGACAGCATTGTGGGAAACACCGGGCAGCAGTGCAGTGCGCAGGAGATTAGCAGGAGTGAATACACGAATTACACCTGTGAGCGGGATTTACAGGTGGAGCAGTACTGCACACGAACTGCCCGTATGGAGCTGCAGGGGAGTACCACATGGGAAACCCGGACGCTGGAGTATGAAATGAGTCAGCTACCTGCACGTGAAGTGAATGGTCAGTATGTTGTCTCCATTACCTCTCCCGTTACCGGTGAAATTGTCGATGCGCATTACAGCTGGAGTCGTACTTACTTGCAGAAGAGTGTACCTATGACAATTACAGTACTGGGAACCCCACTGAGCTGGAATGCCAAATACTCAGCAGATGCCTCATTTACACCAGTACAGAAAACACTGACTGCCGGTGTGGCTTTTACGTCATCTCACCCCGTCCGGGTCGGGAATACAAAATTCAAACGTCATACGGCAATGAAGCTGCGTCTGGTTGTCAGGGTAAAAAAAGCCTCGTACACCCCGTATGTTGTCTGGTCTGAAAGCTGCCCGTTCAGCAAGGAGCTGGGGAAACTGACAAAAACAGAATGTACGGAGGCTGGCGGGAACAGGACGCTGGTGAAAGACGGTCAGTCATACAGCATGTACCAGAGCTGCTGGGCATACCGGGACACGTATGTCACGCAGTCAGCAGACAAGGGAACCTGTCAGACCTACACCGACAATCCTGCCTGTACCCTGGTGTCACACCAGTGTGCCTTTTACTCCGAAGAAGGTGCCTGTCTGCATGAATATGCCACGTACTCCTGTGAGTCAAAAACATCCGGGAAAGTGATGGTCTGTGGGGGAGACGTATTCTGTCTCGATGGCGAATGCGATAAGGCTCAGAGCGGGCAGAGTAATGATTTTGCCGAAGCCGTTTCTCAGCTGGCGGCACTGGCCGCAGCAGGTAAGGATGTTGCGGCGCTGAACGGGGGGGATGTCCGTGCTTTCACCGGTCAGGCGAAATTTTGTAAGAAGGCTGCAGCCGGATACAGCAACTGCTGTAAGGACAGCGGCTGGGGACAGGATATCGGGCTGGCCAAATGCAGCAGTGATGAAAAGGCCCTGGCTAAAGCAAAATCAAACAAACTGACCGTCAGCGTCGGGGAGTTCTGTTCGAAGAAAGTGCTGGGTGTCTGTCTGGAGAAAAAACGCAGCTACTGTCAGTTTGATTCGAAGCTGGCGCAGATAGTCCAGCAGCAGGGGCGCAACGGTCAGTTGCGTATCAGTTTTGGTAGTGCGAAGCATCCTGACTGTCGGGGGATTACGGTTGATGAGCTGCAGAAAATTCAGTTCAACAGACTGGATTTCACTAACTTCTACGAAGACCTGATGAATAACCAGAAAATCCCGGACAGTGGCGTTCTGACGCAGAAAGTGAAAGAGCAGATTGCTGACCAGCTGAAACAGGCAGGACAGTAAGGTATGGGAAATAACCGGGGGAAATGATGAAAGTCATATTCACGTCGAACCGTTTTATTGATTTTCTTATCCGGCTTTTGATTACAGCGATTGTCATTTCTCCGGTAATTATCTGGTCGTGGGATACGGTAAAAGAAACCACGGCAGACGGGATGCTTGCCGCTGCTTTCGTTATCCTTTACTCCGGTGTGCTCCTGTTTATTCTGTATTTTTGTTTTTCTGCCCTGACTGACCTGCAGAAACCTGATGAAAGAAAAAGTGATGAAAGGAATGAAGATGAATAAAGCATTACTGCCACTGTTACTCTGCTGCTTTATTTTTCCGGCGTCAGGAAAAGATGCAGGCTGGCAGTGGTATAACGAGAAAATAAATCCGAAGGAAAAAGAAAATAAACCTGTACCTGCAGCCCCCCGTCAGGAACCGGATATTATGCAGAAACTGGCCGCACTGCAGACGGCAACAAAGCGGGCGCTGTACGAAGCCATTCTGTATCCCGGCGTGGATAATTTTGTGAAATATTTCCGGCTGCAAAATTACTGGACTCAGCAGGCCGGGCTTTTCACCATGAGCGCCAGAAAGGCCATGCTGGCACATCCTGAACTGGACTATAACCTGCAGTACAGCCATTACAACGGCACGGTACGGAACCAGCTGGCAGCAGACCAGGCGCAGCAGCGACAGGCCATTGCGAAACTGGCTGAACACTACGGCATCATGTTTTTTTACCGGGGGCAGGACCCCATCGACGGGCAACTGGCGCAGGTCATTAATGGCTTCCGGGATACGTATGGTCTGAGTGTTATTCCCGTTTCCGTGGATGGCGTGATTAATCCGCTGTTGCCGGATTCCCGGACTGACCAGGGGCAGGCGCAGCGCCTCGGCGTGAAATATTTCCCGGCCATGATGCTGGTTGACCCGAAACAGGGCAGTATTCGCCCGTTATCATACGGCTTTATTTCGCAGGACGACCTGGCAAAACAGTTCCTGAACGTTTCTGAAGATTTTAAACCCAATTTTTAATCGCGGATTTGATTTATGAGTGAAGATTATTTGAAAATGTTTACAGGTGTTGTTCTGTTAATATTTGTCATTATTGCCGGTTATTTCTTTTCTGAGCGTAATGACAGGAAAATGTTTCTCCTGAGCTCACTGGTTTTCCTTGTTATTAATATCGCGTGTTTATATGTGCTTACCGCCAGTCTCTGGTTTCTGTGTGGTGCAATTATGAGTCAGGGCGCAGCACTGGTTGTTTCAATAGTTGCGGCCGCATTACCGGACGTTACGAGCTTCGACAGGTTCAGAAGAATATTTATCTGTATTGTGTTGTCATCGGTATGGTCCGGAGTGATGTGGTTTTTTATAAGGGGGCTTATGACAGGCTAAGTCATATAAAACGGTCATAAAAACCATACAAAATAATGAGGTTG
Organism: Escherichia sp. WS1451; assembly: GCF_046487365.1. NCBI lineage: Bacteria > Pseudomonadati > Pseudomonadota > Gammaproteobacteria > Enterobacterales > Enterobacteriaceae > Escherichia > Escherichia sp. WS1451. The sequence continues at coordinate 20,345 of NZ_JBJQJP010000029.1, read as the reverse complement.
ATTACTGAAGACCATATGATAAACCATACCGCAATCCAGTGGCTTCTGAATAGCTCACAAAAATAAATATAGATAATTGAAAATAACCATAATACAACGATGCCTGCTGCGATACTTAATAAACTTATTACAAGATAGTCAGGGAAGGCATTGACCGGTAATGAATGTGATGCTGCATATATCAGCGCAATAATTGCCGCATTTCCCGGTAACGACTCTCTTATTATGTTTCTGATTATTTCCAGTTTTTCTTTAAAAGATCGCTTTTCCATTTGTACCTCTGATTAATATCACACAAACGCGAATATTACAGACATGAATACTCTCATGTAAATAATAACCGGAGTTTAACATGATAAGTAAACGCAGATTCTCTTTACCCCGGCTTGATATTACGGGAATGTGGGTATTTTCCCTGGGTGTCTGGTTTCATATCGTCGCCCGTCTTGTTTACAGCAAACCCTGGATGGCTTTTTTTCTGGCGGAGCTGATTGCGGCCATTCTCGTACTGTTCGGCGCATACCAGGTGCTGGATGCATGGATTGCCCGTGTCAGCCGGGAAGAGCGTGAGGCACTGGAAGCCAGGCAACAGGCCATGATGGAAGGGCAGCAGGAGGGCGGACATGTCTCTCACTAAATCACTGCTGTTCACCCTGTTGCTGAGCGCCGCTGCTGTGCAGGCCTCCACCCGGGATGAAATAGAGCGACTCTGGAATCCGCAGGGTATGGCTACGCAGCCTGCACAACCGGCAGCAGGCACGTCAGCCAGGACAGCAAAGCCGGCTCCCCGCTGGTTCCGCCTCAGTAATGGCAGGCAGGTTAACCTGGCCGACTGGAAGGTGGTGCTGTTTATGCAGGGGCATTGCCCTTACTGTCACCAGTTTGACCCGGTACTGAAACAGCTGGCACAGCAGTACGGCTTTTCCGTTTTTTCCTACACCCTGGATGGTCAGGGGGATACGGCCTTTCCTGAAGCATTACCGGTGCCACCGGAGGTGATGCAGACCTTCTTCCCGAATATCCCGGTGGCCACACCGACCACCTTCCTGGTCAACGTCAACACGCTTGAGGCATTACCGCTTTTACAGGGGGCAACGGATGCCGCCGGTTTTATGGCGCGGGTGGATACCGTTTTGCAGATGTACGGAGGAAAAAAAGGTGCGAAATAAGCAGGTGGTGTTACTCATTGCCGGAATATCCGGCATCGTGACGGGAATAATCGTCAGCCTGAATATCCCCTTTATCCGTCAGGGGCTTTTTTATCCCGCCAGCCCTGTAGAAATTGTCGTTTCGCTGAGTCTTACCTTTTCTGTTTCTGTTGTGTTTTTTGTGGGGGCAATTGTGGGATGGATTTCGGTGTCTGAAATATATTACAGCCGCATGACCGGTCTGAATGAATCATCGGAAATATCAGAGGGAACTTATAATGAGAGAAAATAAAAGTAATCCTGAGCTCAAAATCAGAAGTACAGAACGAGATTATAAATACATTTCCAGAATTACTGGCAGGTATGCTGGGTTGTCTCTGGTATTCCTGACTGCCGGAATTGTTTTATGGACAGTTATGGATATTATTTTTGATGCCTGTATTGATTCGTGGAAAGCGGACCCGGAATTAAATAATTCGAGTTATATGTGGAATATCCTGATATATGCCATTCCGTATGCGTTATATGCGCTTGCAGCCGGGTTTCTTGTTACATTTTTTTCTGTCCCCAATGTACGAATTAATATACGGAAATATCGAGATATTCCTGCTGAAATGTCGTATGCACCGGGAGAACACATTAAGGGAGGGCAAGAATGATGCCACGCATTAAACCTCTTCTGGTTCTTTGTGCCGCCTTACTGACGGTGACGCCTGCAGCGTCAGCGGATGTGAACAGCGACATGAATCAGTTCTTTAATAAGCTGGGATTTGCTTCCAATACCACACAGCCGGGCGTCTGGCAGGGGCAGGCCGCCGGCTATGCTTACGGTGGCTCCCTGTATGCCCGTACTCAGGTCAAAAATGTTCAGCTAATTTCCATGACGCTGCCGGATATCAATGCTGGATGTGGCGGCATCGACGCCTATCTCGGCTCGTTCAGTTTTATTAATGGTGAGCAGTTGCAGCGTTTTGTTAAGCAGATTATGAGCAATGCTGCCGGTTACTTTTTTGACCTTGCCCTGCAGACAACGGTGCCGGAAATAAAAACCGCAAAAGACTTCGTGCAGAAAATGGCAAGCGACATTAACAGTATGAACCTCAGTTCCTGCCAGGCTGCACAGGGGATTATCGGCGGGCTTTTCCCCCGGACGCAGGTGTCCCAGCAGAAAGTCTGTCAGGACATTGCCGGTGAGAGCAATATTTTTGCTGACTGGGCGGCTTCCCGGCAGGGATGTACCGTTGGCGGGAAATCTGACAGTGTCAGGGATAAAGCCAGCGACAAGGATAAGGAGCGGGTGACCAAAAACATCAACATCATGTGGAATGCGCTTTCCAAAAACAGAATGTTTGACGGCAACAAAGAGCTGAAAGAATTTGTGATGACGCTGACCGGCTCACTGGTGTTTGGTCCCAACGGCGAAATCACACCGCTGTCAGCCAGAACCACTGACCGCTCAATTATCCGGGCCATGATGGAAGGCGGCACAGCAAAAATTTATCACTGCAACGATTCTGATAAATGCCTGAAAGTGGTGGCAGACACACCGGTGACTATCAGCCGGGATAATGCACTGAAGTCTCAGATTACTAAACTTCTGGCCAGCATTCAGAACAAGGCGGTCAGTGACACGCCTCTGGATGACAAGGAAAAAGGCTTTATTTCCAGTACCACCATCCCCGTCTTCAAATACCTGGTTGACCCGCAGATGCTCGGAGTTTCCAACAGCATGATTTACCAGCTGACGGACTATATCGGTTACGACATCCTGCTGCAGTACATTCAGGAGCTGATACAGCAGGCCCGGGCGATGGTGGCCACGGGAAATTATGACGAAGCGGTTATCGGACATATTAACGACAACATGAATGATGCCACCCGGCAGATTGCGGCGTTTCAGTCACAGGTGCAGGTACAGCAGGATGCGCTGCTGGTTGTCGATCGTCAGATGAGCTACATGCGTCAGCAGCTTTCCGCCCGCATGCTCAGTCGTTACCAAAACAACTATCACTTCGGAGGGAGCACGCGGTGAATGAAGTTTATGTGATTGCCGGTGGTGAGTGGTTGCGGAATAACCTGAACGCCATTGCCGCCTTTATGGGAACCAGGACGTGGGATTCCATTGAAAAAATTGCGCTCACATTGTCTGTTCTCGCGGTGGCCGTAATGTGGGTACAGCGGCACAACGTGATGGATTTGCTGGGCTGGGTGGCCGTATTTGTGCTTATCAGCCTGCTGGTTAATGTCCGCACATCGGTGCAGATTATTGATAACAGTGACCTGGTCAAAGTTCACCGGGTGGATAATGTGCCGGTCGGACTGGCGATGCCACTTTCACTGACGACCCGTATCGGGCATGCAATGGTGGCCAGTTACGAGATGATCTTCACGCAACCGGACAGTGTCACCTACAGCAAAACGGGGATGCTGTTTGGCGCAGAACTGGTATCAAAAAGCACCGACTTTTTGTCCCGCAATCCGGAAATCGCCAATCTTTTCCAGGATTATGTGCAGAACTGTGTTATGGGGGATATTTACCTGAACCACAAATACACGCTGGAGGAGCTGATGGCCTCCGCTGATCCCTACACGCTGATTTTTTCCCGCCCCAGCCCGCTGCGGGGCGTTTATGACAGTAATAATAATTTCGTAACCTGTAAGGACGCGTCGGTTTCGCTGAAAGACAAGCTGAATCTGGACACACAGAGTGGCGGAAAAACCTGGCATTATTATGCCCAGCAGCTATTTGGTGGACGCCCTGATCCTAACCTGCTGTTCAGTACGCTGATTGGCGACAGTTACAGTTACTTCTATGGCTCAAGTAAATCAGCCAGCCAGATCATCCGCCAGAATGTCACCATCAATGCGCTGAAGGAGGGGATCACCAGTTATGCCGCACGTAATGGTGATTCGGCCAGCCTGGTGAATCTGGCCACCACGTCATCGATGGAGAAACAACGTCTGGCACATGTCTCCATCGGTCATGTGGCGATGCGGACACTGCCCATGACGCAGACCATCCTGACGGGGATCGCCATCGGTATTTTCCCGCTCCTGGTACTGGCGGCTGTATTCAACAAACTGACGCTGTCTGTCCTGAAAGGTTATGTGTTTGCCCTGATGTGGCTGCAGTCATGGCCACTCTTGTACGCCATTCTGAACAGTGCCATGACATTTTATGCGAAACAGAATGGTGCGCCGGTGGTGCTCTCTGAAATTTCACAGATACAACTGAAATACTCCGATCTGGCTTCCACTGTCGGGTATCTTTCCATGATGATCCCGCCATTATCCTGGATGATGGTCAGGGGGCTTGGGGCCGGATTTTCCAGTGTGTACAGCCATTTCGCTTCCTCTGCTATCAGCCCGACTGCCAGTGCGGCAGGTAGTGTGGTTGACGGTAATTACTCCTACGGCAACATGCAGACGGAAAACGTGAACGGCTTCAGCTGGAGCACCAACAGCACCACGTCGTTTGGTCAGATGATGTACCAGACCGGCAGTGGCGCAACCGCCACACAGACCCGTGACGGTAATATGGTGATGGATGCAAGCGGAGCGATGTCCCGTTTACCGGTCGGTATCAATGCAACGCGTCAGATTGCAGTGGCACAACAGGAAATGGCCCGGGAGGCGTCGAACAGAGCAGAAAGTGCCCTGCATGGTTTCAGCAGCAGTATTGCCAGTGCCTGGAACACGCTCAGTCAGTTTGGTTCTAACCGGGGGAGCAGTGACTCTGTCACCAGTGGTGCTGACAGTACGATGAGTGCACAGGACTCCATGATGGCCAGCCGTATGCGCAGTGCAGTGGAAAGCTATGCGAAGGCGCATAATATCAGTAATGAGCAGGCGACTCAGGAACTGGCATCCAGAAGTACGAGAGCTTCTGCCGGGATGTATGGAGATGCTCATGCTGAATGGGGGGTTAAACCTAAAATTCTTGGTGTTGGTGGAGGATTAGGCGTTAGAGGTGGTGGTCGGGCTGGCATTGACTGGAGTGATGATGATGCGCATCAGGCCAGCAGTGGTTCACGGGCCAGCTATGATGCTCGTCATGATATTGACGCTAAAGCCAGTAAGGACTTTAAAGAGGCCAGCGATTACTTTACCAGTCGCAAAGTCAGTGAATCCGGCAGCCATACTGACAATAATGCTGATTCCCGGGTGGATCAACTGTCTGCAGCCCTGAATTCAGCGAAACAGAGTTACGACCAGTACACGACGAATATGACCCGCAGCCATGAATATGCTGAAATGGCATCCCGTACTGAAAGCATGAGTGGGCAGATGAGCGAAGATTTGTCGCAACAGTTTGCACAGTATGTGATGAAACACGCACCGCAGGATGCCGAAGCTATTCTGACAAATACCAGTTCGCCGGAGATTGCAGAACGCCGTCGGGCAATGGCCTGGTCTTTTGTGCAGGAACAGATACAGCCTGGTGTTGATAATGCCTGGCGGGAATCCCGTGGCGATATTGGTAAAGGAATGGAGAGCGTACCTTCGGGTGGAGGCAGTCAGGATATTATTGCTGACCATCAGGGACATCAGGCCATTATTGAGCAAAGAACGCAGGACAGTAATATCCGTAATGATGTAAAACATCAGGTTGATAATATGGTCACAGAATATAAAGGGAATATAGGTGATACTCAGAACAGCATACGTGGCGAGGAAAATATTGTAAGAGGACAGTATTCTGAACTGCAGAATCACCATAAAACAGAGGCATTATCTCAGAATAATAAATATAATGAAGAAAAGTCGGCTCAGGAAAGAATGCCCGGGGCTGACAGTCCACAGGAACTGATGAAAAGGGCAAAGGAGTATCAGGATAAGTATAAGCAATAATACTGTGTTTGGGAGATGATAATGAGATGTTTAGCCCATATTGCTCTGGTAACAGTGATACAGTTTATCGCCTGTTATCTGGCTGATTGGGGGAATGCCGAAACAGTTTTTATGCTGTTCTTCATAGTGCTATGGCAGGGACTGTTTATCTGGTTGTTCTCTCAAATACGAAAAAAACGGGATGTGTCGGATGAGTTTAAGTTTAGTAAAGGCGTTTGGTATATAACGATGCCAGTATCTTCCTTACTCTCTCCGTTATTAAGCCTGATGGTTTTTATCATTGGTACACTATACGAATTAAGGCAAGTTAGTGGTTGCATAAGCATAAAAAAATGGGGGCAAAATCAACTCAAAGACCAATATGATGGGAGTGAAAAGTTAGACTTCGGGGGCATTGAACAGACCCCAACGATCTACTATAACCCTTCAACCGGATATCCTATGCATGGAGGCTTTGATTCAGCGGGAAATACTTTTGGGACTCGTTGGCAGGACTATTATGACAGGCAATAAGAAAACTGTAGTTTGTAAAAAAGGTAATTTGATGAAAACAAAAAAATTGATGATGGTTACACTGGTCAGTTCCACTCTGGCCCTTTCAGGGTGTGGTGCGATGAGCACAGCAATCAAGAAGCGTAACCTTGAGGTGAAGACTCAGATGAGTGAGACCATCTGGCTTGAACCCGCCAGCGAACGCACGGTATTTCTGCAGATCAAAAACACGTCTGATAAAGACATGAGTGGGCTGCAGGGCAAAATTGCTGATGCTGTGAAAGCAAAAGGGTATCAGGTGGTGACTTCTCCGGATAAAGCCTACTACTGGATTCAGGCGAATGTGCTGAAGGCCGATAAGATGGATCTGCGGGAGTCTCAGGGATGGCTGAACCGTGGTTATGAAGGCGCAGCAGTTGGTGCAGCGTTAGGTGCCGGTATCACCGGATATAATTCCAATTCTGCCGGTGCCACACTCGGTGTGGGCCTTGCTGCCGGTCTGGTGGGTATGGCTGCAGATGCGATGGTGGAAGATGTGAACTATACCATGATCACGGATGTGCAGATTGCAGAGCGTACTAAGGCAACGGTGACAACGGATAATGTTGCCGCCCTGCGTCAGGGCACATCAGGTGCGAAAATTCAGACCAGTACTGAAACAGGTAACCAGCATAAATACCAGACCCGTGTGGTCTCAAATGCGAACAAGGTTAACCTGAAATTTGAAGAGGCGAAGCCTGTTCTCGAAGACCAGCTGGCCAAATCAATCGCAAATATTCTCTGATTATCTTCCGGAGGCTGGTCTGACCGGCCTCCTGACTGACGCCTCGCTTTGCTCGTTGTCCAACCCCGGGGAGAAATAAAATAAATTTTATTTCTCCCCGGCGTTTCCGAAATAAATATGAAAACACTGAGCGGTTGTGCAAATTCTTTGTGCGACCGTGAAGTGTTGCCGGCGAAGCCGGAATTTAACGGTTATTAATCTTTTCATCATTAATAATCAGTCCGACTGACTTTCTTTCTTCAGAATATCATCATGAGTTTTAACGCAAAGGATATGACCCAGGGCGGTCAGATTGCGTCCATGCGTATCCGCATGTTCAGTCAGATCGCCAATATCATACTTTACTGCCTGTTTATTTTTTTCTGGATCCTAGTTGGTCTGGTTTTATGGGTAAAAATAAGCTGGCAGACGTTTGTGAATGGCTGCATTTACTGGTGGTGCACCACGCTGGAAGGCATGCGGGATTTAATCAGGTCCCAGCCGGTCTATGAGATCCAGTATTACGGCAAAACCTTCCGGATGAACGCGGCTCAGGTACTGCATGATAAATATATGATCTGGTGCGGTGAGCAGTTATGGTCGGCATTCGTTCTGGCGTCTGTCGTGGCCCTGGTTATCTGCCTGATCACCTTCTTTGTTGTCTCCTGGATTCTGGGGCGTCAGGGTAAACAACAGAGCGAAAATGAAATCACAGGTGGTCGTCAGCTGACTGACAATCCGAAAGAGGTGGCCAGGATGCTGAAAAAAGATGGCAAGGATTCCGATATCCGGATTGGCGATCTGCCGATTATCCGGGATTCTGAAATCCAGAACTTCTGTCTGCACGGCACTGTCGGGGCCGGTAAGTCGGAGGTTATCCGTCGTCTGGCCAACTACGCCCGTCAGCGTGGTGATATGGTGGTGATTTATGACCGTTCGGGGGAATTTGTTAAAAGTTACTATGATCCCTCCATCGATAAAATCCTGAATCCGCTGGATGCACGCTGTGCTGCCTGGGATTTGTGGAAGGAGTGCCTGACACAGCCAGATTTTGATAATACCGCAAATACTCTGATCCCGATGGGGACAAAAGAGGACCCGTTCTGGCAGGGTTCAGGACGTACCATTTTTGCGGAAGCGGCATACCTGATGCGTAATGACCCCAACCGCAGCTACAGCAAACTGGTGGACACACTGCTTTCCATCAAAATTGAAAAGCTGCGTACCTTCCTGCGTAATTCACCGGCGGCCAACCTGGTGGAAGAGAAAATCGAGAAAACGGCCATATCCATCCGTGCTGTGCTGACCAACTACGTGAAAGCCATCCGTTACCTGCAGGGGATTGAGCATAACGGTGAGCCCTTCACCATCCGTGACTGGATGCGTGGTGTCCGGGAAGATCAGAAAAACGGCTGGCTGTTTATTTCGTCGAACGCCGACACCCATGCCTCCCTGAAGCCGGTGATCTCCATGTGGCTGTCCATTGCTATTCGTGGTCTGCTGGCAATGGGAGAAAACCGTAACCGTCGTGTGTGGTTTTTCTGTGACGAGTTACCCACGTTACACAAACTGCCGGACCTGGTGGAGATCCTGCCGGAAGCCCGTAAGTTCGGTGGCTGTTATGTGTTTGGTATCCAGTCCTATGCCCAGCTGGAAGATATCTACGGTGAGAAAGCGGCTGCCACGCTGTTTGACGTCATGAACACCCGTGCCTTTTTCCGTTCTCCCAGCCATAAGATTGCAGAGTTCGCTGCCGGTGAAATTGGTGAGAAAGAGCACCTGAAAGCCAGCGAGCAGTATTCCTACGGTGCTGATCCGGTACGTGACGGGGTATCGACCGGTAAGGATATGGAGCGTCAGACGCTGGTCAGTTATTCCGACATTCAGTCTCTGCCGGATCTGACCTGTTATGTCACCCTGCCCGGACCGTATCCGGCAGTAAAACTCTCCCTGAAATATCAGACACGACCGAAGGTCGCTCCGGAGTTTATTCCGCGTGACATCAACCCGGAAATGGAGAACCGTCTGAGTGCCGTACTTGCCGCAAGGGAAGCAGAAGGTCGTCAGATGGCCAGCCTCTTCGAACCGGATGTCCCGGAGGTTGTTTCCGGAGAAGACGTGACTCAGGCTGAACAGCCGCAACAGCCGGTGTCTCCTGCCATCAACGATAAGAAGTCAGATGCAGGTGTGAATGTTCCGGCAGGGGGGATCGAGCAGGAGCTGAAAATGAAACCGGAAGAAGAGATGGAACAGCAACTGCCACCCGGGATCAGTGAATCCGGTGAAGTGGTGGATATGGCCGTTTATGAGGCATGGCAACGGGAGCAGAATCCGGATATCCAGCAGAAGATGCAGCGTCGTGAAGAGGTGAACATCAATGTGCACCGGGAGCGCGGGGAGGATGTTGAGCCGGGAGATGATTTCTGATGAACAGGTCAGCTCCAGTCTTCAATTCTCAGACCGTCCACACGTTCAAATTCCCGGGTGTTATTAGTCACAATAATCAGTCCCCGACTGCGGGCATGACCTGCGATCATTTGATCAAATGGCCCGACAGGGCGTCCCTGACGGGCAAGTTCTGCTCTTATCTGGCCGCTGTGTGTGGCTGCGGCAGCGTCGTAATCCAGAACATCAATGCGGGAAACAAATCCCTCGATCACAGCGAGATTACGTTCAGGCATCTGGCTTTTTTCTGCACCATATATCAGCTCCATCAGGGTGACCGAACTGATACACATTCTCCCCTGGTTCAGGTTAAAACGCTCCCTGACGCTGGCGGGTTTGTTCTTTATCGTGAAAATGCAGATGTTGGTATCGAGCATAAACTTCAGCATCAGAATGACTCCCTTTCCTGCATGCCGGGCTGTTCCCTGTTATCCATAAAATCGGCGCTGACGTTGTGTCCGTCGAACCATTCGTCCCATGTCTCTCCGGCTGGCGTAATGATTCTGGTTCGTCCGACAGCAATCACTTCAACGCGTTTTACGTTTTCCGGCAATGCAACCGCTTTTGGCAGTCTGACCGCCTGGCTGCGGTTGCTGAAAAATACGGTGGTTTCCATTATTTGCCTCCTTATGTGGATATGTCTTGTGTATATCCATTGTGGGATTGATACCGGGATATGTCAAAGGGATATACGTTTATGATGAGTATCGCGCAGGTCAGATCGGCCGGAAGTGCCGGTAACTATTATACCGACAAGGATAATTACTATGTGCTGGGCAGCATGGGAGAACGCTGGGCCGGCAGGGGGGCTGAACAGCTGGGGCTGCAGGGCAGCGTCGATAAGGATGTTTTTACCCGTCTTCTGGAGGGGAAGCTGCCGGACGGAGCGGATTTAAGCCGCATGCAGGATGGCAGTAATAAGCATCGTCCCGGCTACGACCTGACCTTCTCCGCCCCCAAAAGTGTCTCCGTGATGGCCATGTTAGGCGGTGATAAACGTCTTATTGATGCACATAACCAGGCCGTGGATTTTGCTGTCCGTCAGGTGGAGGCGCTGGCTTCCACACGGGTTATGACGGACGGACAGTCAGAAACGGTGCTGACCGGTAATCTGGTGATGGCACTGTTTAACCACGACACCAGTCGCGATCAGGAACCACAGTTACACACACATGCGGTAGTGGCCAATGTCACGCAGCATAACGGCGAGTGGAAGACATTGAGCAGTGACAAAGTGGGGAAAACGGGGTTCATTGAGAATGTGTACGCTAATCAGATTGCCTTCGGCAGGCTCTACCGGGAAAAACTGAAAGAGCAGGTTGAGGCGCTAGGCTATGAAACGGAAGTGGTTGGTAAGCACGGTATGTGGGAGATGCCGGGCGTACCGGTGGAGGCCTTCTCCGGACGCTCACAGGCTATCCGGGAGGCCGTCGGGGAAGACGCCTCGCTGAAATCCCGGGATGTGGCGGCACTGGATACGCGAAAATCCAAACAGCACGTCGATCCTGAAGTCAGAATGGCTGAATGGATGCAGACGCTGAAGGAAACCGGGTTCGACATCCGGGCGTATCGTGACGCGGCGGACCAACGGGCGGAGACCCGCACGCAGACGCCCGGACCCGCTTCACAGGACGGGCCGGATGTGCAGCAGGCGGTGACACAGGCCATTGCCGGATTAAGTGAACGCAAAGTGCAGTTTACGTACACGGACGTGCTGGCCAGAACGGTCGGCATACTGCCGCCGGAAAATGGTGTGATTGAACGGGCACGCGCCGGTATCGATGAGGCCATCAGCCGTGAGCAGCTTATCCCCCTCGATCGTGAGAAGGGGCTGTTCACGTCCGGGATTCATGTGCTCGATGAGCTGTCAGTCCGGGCACTCAGTCGTGACATCATGAAACAGAACCGGGTGACCGTACATCCGGAGAAAAGTGTCCCCCGGACGGCCGGTTACAGCGATGCGGTCAGTGTTCTGGCACAGGATCGCCCGTCGCTGGCTATTGTGTCCGGGCAGGGCGGTGCAGCCGGGCAGCGTGAGCGGGTGGCGGAGCTGGTCATGATGGCCCGGGAGCAGGGGCGGGAGGTGCAGATTATCGCCGCTGACCGTCGCTCGCAGATGAACCTGAAGCAGGATGAACGGCTGTCCGGTGAGCTGATAACCGGACGTCGTCAGCTGCAGGAGGGCATGGCCTTCACGCCGGGCAATACTGTTATCGTTGACCAGGGCGAAAAACTCTCCCTGAAAGAGACGTTAACCCTGCTGGACGGTGCCGCACGTCATAACGTACAGGTCCTGATAACCGACAGCGGGCAGCGAACCGGTACAGGCAGTGCACTGATGGCCATGAAAGATGCCGGGGTGAACACATATCGCTGGCAGGGGGGAGAACAGCGGCCGGCCACCATCATCAGTGAACCGGACCGTAATGTCCGCTATGCCCGGCTGGCAGGAGATTTTGCTGCCAGCGTGAAAGCCGGAGAAGAGAGCGTGGCACAGGTCAGCGGGGTACGGGAACAGGCCATACTGACACAGGCCATTCGCAGTGAGCTGAAAACACAGGGCGTGCTCGGACGCCCGGAGGTAACCATGACCGCCCTGTCGCCGGTCTGGCTGGACAGCCGGAGCCGTTATCTGCGGGATATGTACCGTCCGGGGATGGTGATGGAGCAGTGGAACCCGGAGACACGCAGTCATGACCGCTATGTTATCGACCGGGTGACGGCGCAGAGTAACAGCCTGACCCTGCGGGATGCGCAGGATGAAACGCAGGTGGTGCGTATTTCCTCCCTGGACAGCAGCTGGTCGCTGTTCCGGCCGGAAAAAATGCCGGTGGCAGACGGCGAGCGACTGAGGGTGACAGGGAAAATTCCCGGACTCCGCGTCTCCGGCGGTGACCGCCTGCAGGTGGCATCCGTCAGTGAAGATGCGATGACGGTTGTTGTGCCGGGGCGGGCTGAACCGGCCTCCCTGCCTGTGAGCGATTCACCATTCATGGCACTGAAGCTGGAGAACGGCTGGGTGGAAACGCCCGGGCATTCCGTCAGCGACAGTGCGAAGGTTTTTGCCTCCGTCACACAGATGGCAATGGACAACGCCACCCTGAACGGTCTGGCCCGCAGCGGTCGTGATGTCCGGCTGTATTCCTCACTGGATGAAACCCGTACTGCGGAAAAACTTGCCCGCCATCCCTCCTTTACGGTGGTTTCTGAGCAGATAAAGGCGCGTGCCGGTGAGACATTGCTGGAAACCGCTATCAGTCTGCAGAAAACCGGGCTTCACACGCCGGCACAGCAGGCTATTCATCTGGCGCTTCCTGTGGTGGAAAGTAAAAACCTGGCCTTCAGCATGGTGGACCTGCTGACAGAGGCGAAGTCGTTTGCTGCAGAAGGAACCAGTTTTACTGAACTGGGAGGGGAAATCAATGCGCAGATAAAACGCGGTGATTTACTGTATGTGGATGTGGCAAAAGGCTATGGCACAGGCCTGCTGGTTTCCCGTGCGTCGTATGAGGCAGAAAAGAGCATTCTTCGCCATATTCTCGAAGGTAAGGAGGCGGTCACGCCACTGATGGAGAGAGTACCTGGCGAACTCATGGAGAAACTGACATCAGGACAGCGTGCCGCTACCCGCATGATACTGGAAACGTCCGACCGTTTCACGGTGGTGCAGGGCTATGCCGGTGTGGGTAAGACCACACAGTTCCGGGCGGTGATGTCAGCCGTGAACATGCTGCCGGAGAGTGAACGTCCCCGTGTCGTGGGGCTGGGGCCCACGCACCGTGCGGTCGGTGAGATGCGCAGCGCCGGCGTGGATGCACAGACGCTGGCGTCCTTTCTGCATGACACGCAGCTGCTGCAGCGCAGCGGAGAAACGCCGAATTTCAGCAACACGCTGTTCCTGCTCGATGAGAGCTCTATGGTGGGCAATACCGACATGGCACGGGCATACGCCCTGATTGCGGCCGGTGGCGGTCGTGCCGTGGCCAGTGGTGACACGGACCAGTTGCAGGCCATCGCGCCCGGTCAGCCTTTCCGTCTCCAGCAGACGCGCAGTGCTGCCGATGTGGTCATCATGAAGGAGATTGTGCGTCAGACGCCGGAACTGCGGGAGGCGGTATACAGCCTGATTAACCGGGATGTGGAAAGGGCACTGTCCGGGCTTGAGAGTGTGAAACCGTCTCAGGTTCCCCGTCAGGAGGGCGCATGGGCACCGGAGCACTCCGTGACGGAGTTCAGTCACAGCCAGGAAGCGAAACTGGCAGAAGCGCAGCAGAAGGCGATGCTGAAAGGCGAGGCTTTCCCGGATATCCCCATGACACTGTATGAAGCCATTGTCCGCGACTATACCGGCAGGACACCGGAAGCACGGGAGCAGACGCTGATTGTCACACACCTGAATGAGGACCGGCGCGTACTGAACAGCATGATTCATGATGCACGGGAAAAGGCCGGTGAGCTGGGCAAAGAGCAGGTCATGGTGCCTGTCCTGAACACAGCGAATATACGTGACGGAGAACTGCGTCGTCTCTCCACCTGGGAGAATAACCCGGATGCCCTTGCCCTGGTGGATAGTGTGTATCACCGGATTGCCGGTATCAGCAAGGATGACGGGCTGATAACCCTGGAGGATGCGGAAGGTAACACGCGGCTGATTTCGCCCCGGGAGGCGGTGGCTGAAGGCGTCACACTGTACACCCCGGACACCATCCGGGTGGGAACCGGTGACCGGATGCGCTTCACGAAGAGTGACCGGGAGCGAGGTTATGTGGCCAACAGCGTCTGGACGGTGACAGCGGTTTCCGGTGACAGTGTCACGCTGTCGGACGGACAGCAGACCCGGGTGATTCGCCCAGGTCAGGAGCGGGCAGAGCAACATATTGACCTGGCTTATGCCATCACCGCCCACGGTGCGCAGGGGGCAAGTGAAACCTTTGCCATCGCGCTTGAAGGCACGGAAGGTAACCGGAAACTGATGGCCGGCTTTGAGTCAGCCTACGTGGCCCTGTCGCGTATGAAGCAGCATGTGCAGGTGTACACCGATAACCGTCAGGGCTGGACGGATGCCATCAACAATGCCGTACAGAAAGGAACTGCCCACGATGTGCTAGAGCCGAAATCGGACCGGGAGGTCATGAATGCAGAGCGGCTGTTCAGTACGGCGCGGGAGCTGCGGGACGTGGTGGCCGGCCGTGCCGTTCTCCGTCAGGCAGGGCTGGCCGGGGGAGACAGTCCTGCACGGTTTATTGCACCCGGGCGCAAATATCCGCAGCCGTATGTGGCACTGCCGGCTTTTGACCGTAACGGCAAGTCAGCTGGTATCTGGCTGAACCCGCTGACCACGGATGACGGAAACGGGCTGCGGGGCTTCAGTGGTGAAGGCCGGGTGAAAGGCAGCGGGGATGCGCAGTTCGTGGCCCTGCAGGGCAGCCGTAACGGAGAGAGCCTGCTGGCTGATAATATGCAGGATGGTGTCCGGATTGCCCGTGATAATCCTGACAGCGGTGTGGTGGTAAGAATCGCCGGTGAAGGTCGTCCGTGGAATCCCAGAACCATCACCGGTGGTCGCGTGTGGGGGGATATCCCGGACAACAGCGTTCAGCCGGGAGCCGGAAATGGCGAACCGGTCACGGCAGAGGTACTGGCACAGCGGCAGGCTGAAGAGGCCATCCGCCGTGAAACGGAACGCCGTGCGGATGAAATTGTCCGTAAAATGGCAGAGAACAAACCTGACCTGCCGGACGGCAAAACAGAGCAGGCTGTCAGGGATATTGCCGGGCTGGAGCGTGACCGGTCTGCCATATCTGAACGGGAAGCCGCGCTGCCGGAGAGTGTACTGCGTGAACCACAACGGGTGCGGGAAGCGGTCCGGGAGGTTGCCCGGGAAAATCTGCTGCAGGAGCGACTGCAGCAGATGGAGCGGGATATGGTTCGTGACCTGCAGAAAGAGAAAACCCTGGGCGGAGACTGACACAGGAAGATAAACGCTGATGACAACGGATAACACGAACACAACACGTAATGATTCACTGGCTGCCCGGACCGATACCTGGTTGCAGTCGTTGCTGGTCTGGTCACCCGGACAGCGGGATATCATCAAAACGGTGGCACTGGTGCTGATGGTTCTGGACCATGCAAACCGCATTCTGCATCTGGACCAGTCGTGGATGTTTCTGGTCGGGCGTGGGGCCTTTCCGCTGTTTGCCCTGGTGTGGGGGCTGAATCTGTCCCGTCATACGCATATCCGGCAGGAGGCCATTAACCGGCTGTGGGGATGGGCGGTGATTGCCCAGTTCGCATATTATCTGGCCGGCTTTCCTTGGTATGAGGGGAATATCCTGTTTGCCTTTGCAGTTGCGGCACAGGTGCTGACATGGTGTGAAACGCGCACCTGGTGGCGTTCCGCAGAGACCATGTTGCTTCTGGCAATGTGGTTGCCTTTCTCCGGCACCAGTTACGGCATTGCCGGGCTGCTGATGCTGGCAGTCAGCCACAGGCTGTACCGGGCGGAAGACAGAATGGAACGTCTGGCGCTGGTCGCCTGCCTGCTGGCTGTTATTCCGGCGCTTAACCTTGCCACCAGTGATGCAGCGGCGGTGGCCGGCCTTGTGATGACGGTGCTGACTGTTGGTCTGGTGTCCTGTACAGGGAAATCACTACCCCGTTTCTGGTACGGGGATTTTTTCCCGACGTTCTATGCCTGTCATCTTACTGTGCTGGGCGTTCTGGCTGTGTGACTGGTATGATGCTGGCGCTGATTCTGCTTATTAATAAACAACATAACACAGGATATTTATGAAAATTACGGATCACAAACTCCCTGAAGGTATTGCCCTGACATTTCGTGTCCCGGAAGGAAATATAAAACATCCTTTGATTCTCTTATGCCATGGATTTTGCGGTATCCGGAATGTTCTGCTGCCTTCCTTTGCGAATGCGTTTACAGAAGCCGGGTTTGCAACGATTACTTTTGATTATCGTGGATTCGGTGAGAGTGAAGGGGAACGAGGTCGTCTGGTTCCGGCAATGCAGACCGAAGATATTATTTCAGTTATCAATTGGGCAGAAAAGCAGGTATGTATTGATAATCAGCGTATAGGATTATGGGGAACATCGCTGGGTGGGTGTCATGTATTCAATGCAGCTGCGCAGGATAAAAGAGTGAAAAGTATTGTCAGCCAGCTGGCTTTTGCTGACGGTGAGGTTCTGGTTACCGGAGAAATGAATGAACTGGAGAAAGCTTCTTTTCTGTCCACGCTGAATAAAATGGCAGAAAAGAAGAAAAATACCGGGAAAGAGATGTTTGTGGGGGTTACCCGGGTACTGAGTGATAATGAATCAAAGGTATTCTTCGAGAAGGTAAAAGGTCAGTATCCTGAAATGGATATAAAAATACCTTTCCTTACGGTTATGGAGACGTTGCAATATAAACCGGCAGAGAGCGCAGCCAAAGTACAGTGCCCAGTTTTGGTTGTTATTGCCGGCCAGGATAGTGTTAATCCACCAGAACAAGGAAGAGCCTTATATGATGCTGTTGCTTCTGGTACTAAGGAATTATACGAGGAAGCTGACGCATGCCATTATGATATTTATAAAGGCGCTTTTTTTGAACGTGTGGCGGCAGTACAGACGCAATGGTTTAAAAAACATCTTTAATTGTCGGTATTAATATGTCAGAGGTCGTTGAGGTCAGCTTAATATCATAGTGAGTAGTTTCAACGACCTGGAGGACATATTTTCACAAAGGTCAGGGCAATCATGACAGAGCAGAAACGACCGGTACTGACACTGAAACGGAAAACGGAAGGGGAAACACCGACCCGGAGCCGGAAAACCATCATCAATGTCACCACGCCACCAAAATGGAAGGTGAAAAAGCAGAAACTGGCGGAGAAGGCTGCCCGGGAAGCAGAGCTGGCGGCGAAGAAAGCACAGGCCAGACAGGCGCTGTCCATTTATCTGACGCTGCCCTCGCTGGATGAGGCGGTGAACACTCTGAAACCTTGGTGGCCGGGATTGTTTGACGGTAACACGCCCCGGCTTCTGGCCTGCGGTATCCGGGACGTGTTACTGGAAGACGTGGCGCAGCGGAATATCCCGCTCTCGCATAAAAAACTGCGCCGGGCGCTGAAGGCCATCACCCGTTCAGAAAGCTATCTGTGTGCCATGAAAGCCGGTGCCTGCCGGTATGACACGGAAGGGTATGTGACGGAGCATATTTCTCAGGAGGAGGAAGCGTATGCGGCAGGGCGTTTGGAGAAAATTCGCCGCCAGAACCGGACAAAGGCAGAACTTCAGGCCGTGCTTGATGGGAAATAAAAAAAGCCTCCCCGGAAACCGGGGAGGCTGAAACAATAAGGCTTAAAAGGAAATAACTTCCGTACCCGAAAGGAAGCCAGTCCACTGAATTATTTACCACAATAATACTGACGACTAAAAGGGAGGAGCAGAAAAATGAATGGATTCAGAAACAGTTCACGGAACGGTCAGGTCTGGCGTTACCAGCGTGCCGGCGGGCGGGCCGTTATTCTGGAGGTCAGTGGACGCTGGATGGAAGCGGCAGAAGCATGGCGACGGGCTGCCTGCATAGCTCCCCGGACAGACTGGCAACAGTTTGCCCGGAAAAGGGCTGAACACTGCCACCGGCGCTGCCGGGGAAGGGTGTAACGAAAAAAGCAGCCTTCATTACTCCAGGAGTCAGAAGGCTGAAAGGAGTTTATGAGATTTGCTTTTTTTAATATCCGGTCGGGCAGTATGACCGGCCAGTTCTGAGTAGCACAGAGTTTTTTCCGTATTAAGTCGCGATTTTATATTTTGTGATTAATTTCACAAAATAAGGTCTTATTCAATGTGTGCTGCGATATTCAGGGGGGCTGAAATACAGGTGCCATTTATCTGATATGGAGAATAACATGAGGAAATATATTCCACTGGTATTATTTATCTTTTCATGGCCGGTATTGTCTGCAGATGTTCACGGGCAGATTTATGCACCAGACAGAATGAATGTTAATTAGTTTATGAATACAACAGGGGCTGATCAGCAATCACCGGAACATCGTAGCTGACGCGTTCGCAATGCTCAGTTGTCCCCCCCGGAAACGGGAAAAAGTAAGTTTTCCCCCGCTCCCGGCGTTTTTGTAACAAAAACAGGCAAATGGGGGTAATAGTCAGCAACAGGGAATGTGGTATTATCGCGGCGGGTGTTTGAGCCTTTCTGGTTCAGGCAAGACGCAGGTACCAGAAATGCGAAGACCCCACTCGTTAATCCATTAACTCGTGAGGTCTGCATGAAGTACCTTAACACTACTGATTGTAGCCTCTTCTTTGCTGAGAGGTCAAAGTTTATGACGAAATATGCCCTTATCGGGTTGCTCGCCGTGTGCGCCACGGTGTTGTGTTTTTCACTGATATTCAGGGAACGGTTATGTGAGCTGAATATTCACAGAGGAAATACAGTGGTGCAGGTAACTCTGGCCTACGAAGCACGGAAGTAAGCTGCCGGGCGGGGACGGAAGTCCCCGCTTTCCGGAAGTGTGAGGTATTTCAGGGGCAGACACCCTATATACCAGAAACAGCCGGTCCCGCCCGGGGCCGGCACCCTGGCTAAGGCATTTCCAGCTTTTCAGTCATTTCATTATCAAAATCACATTAAACGGTCGTAATCAGACATGATTTGTGCGCCAACACAGATCATCGTCACAACTTTCAAGTCGCTGATTTCAAAAAACTGTAGTATTCTCTGCGAAACGATCCCTGTTTGAGAATTGAGGAGGCGAGATGTCGCAGACAGAAAATGCAGTGACTTCCTCATCAGGCACCAAGCGTACATACCGGAAAGGTAACCCTGTTCCGGCCAGAGAGAGGCAAAGAGCTTCTCTGGCTCGCAGAAGCAACACTCATAAGGCTTTTCATGCGGTTATTCAGGCCCGGTTAAAAGACAGGCTGAGTGAACTGGCGGATGAGGAAGGTATTACTCAGGCGCAGATGCTTGAAAAACTGATTGAATCAGAGCTGAAACGCAGAGCGACTTCGTAAATATTCACATTCTTGCTTATCTCAGGAGTGAGTGGTAGATTGCTGATCGTTTAAGGAATTTTGTGGCTGGCCACGCCGTAAGGTGGCAGGGAACTGGTTCTGATGTGGATTTACAGGAGCCAGAAAAGCGAAAACCCCGATAATCTTCTTCAAGTTTGGCGACTAGAAAGATTACCGGGGCCCCATAAAACCGCATAGCCAACAATTCAGCTATGCGGGGAGTATAGTTATATGCCCGGAAAAGTTCAAGACTTCTTTCTGTGCTCACTCCTTCTGTGCATTGTAAGTGCAGGATGGTGTGGCTAATCATGAAACACATTCAGTAATAGCGGGTGGGATTGAATCAGATCTTCACATTGATTCCAGCAAGTATCCTCACCCGTTTTGCAGCCTTCTCCAGAAAAGGGCTCATTTTGACTCCTTCAAGCATCTGATCTTCATCAGAGGTTTGCTTGCAATAGCGCATGGCAAACGTAAAAATAAAATCAGCGCGTCGATGGGGTGATGCTGCCAACTTACTGATTTAGTGTATGATGGTGTTTTTGAGGTGCTCCAGTGGCTTCTGTTTCTATCAGCTGTCCCTCCTGTTCAGCTACTGACGGGGTGGTGCG
>NZ_JBJQJP010000028.1:0-47077 GCF_046487365.1 Escherichia sp. WS1451 | reverse complement strand
GCTAACGACCCGGTGGTGGGTGATGACGGGATCGAACCGCCGACCCCCTCCTTGTAAGGGAGGTGCTCTCCCAGCTGAGCTAATCACCCGATACTACGCTGGATACTACAACTAATTATGTTAGTGGTGGGTCGTGCAGGATTCGAACCTGCGACCAATTGATTAAAAGTCAACTGCTCTACCAACTGAGCTAACGACCCACTTTTTCGTTGCTTTCGGTTTGTTTGATATCCCGTGGCAACGGCGGCATATATTACTGATTTCAGACTTGAGCGCAACAAAAATTTCGATGTAGATCACTCAACTGCTTATGATTCGCACGACACGACCAGAAATAATGCGACTTCTGGTCGTGTGTTATGCATTACATCGCGTTCAGACGTTTTTGCGCCTGTTTAGCGCCATCAGTACCAGGGTATTTACTGATAACCTGCTGGTATACGGCTTTCGCTTTTGCGGTGTCACCTTTGTCCTGCATGATGACGCCGACTTTAAACATCGCATCTGCAGCCTTTGGTGACTTCGGATAGTTTTTCACTACCGAAGCAAAATAGTACGCCGCATCATCTTTTTTACCCTTGTTGTAGTTTAACTGACCCAGCCAATAATTGGCGTTTGGCAGGTAAGTTGAATCAGGGTAATTTTTGATGAAATTCTGAAATGCCACCATTGCGTCATCCTGGCGGGATTTATCCTGCACCAGCGCAATAGCTGCATTGTAATCCGTGTTTGCATCACCGCTTTTCACCGGCGCGCCAGCATTCGCAGTACCAGCATCAGCTGTCGGCGTCGTTGATGCCGCCGCACCGCTTTGATCACCGCTGGTTGATTGCGCCGCTGCACCACCGCTGCTGAGGCTGTCGATCTGCAACAGGATCTGCTTTTGCCGCTCCACGACCTGATTCAGTTGATACTGATTTTCCTGAATCTGACCACGCAGGGAATCAATATCGGATTGATTATCAGAGAGTTGTTGCTGGAGTTGGGTTAAAAGCTGGCTGTGAGCATTAGAAATACGCTCAAGTTGAGTGACGCGGTCTTCGACCGAGCCTGAGCCGACACTACTGATTGGTGCCTGAGCAAAAGCGGCCCAGGGGGCCGCTATACCAACCAGTAACGACAGACTCAATAGTTGATGTCTGAAGTTACTGCTCATGCAATTCTCTTAGTAAACCAGTACCGCACGACGGTTTTTGGAGTATGCCGCTTCGTCATGACCCAGTACTGCAGGTTTTTCTTTACCGTAAGAAACGATGGAGATCTGGTCTGCAGAAACGCCTTTACCCTGCAGGTACATCTTAACGGCGTTCGCACGACGTTCACCCAGGGAGATGTTGTATTCCGGAGTACCACGTTCGTCCGCGTGACCTTCTACGGTGACTTTGTAAGACGGGTTGCTACGCAGGAAGTTTGCATGTGCATCCAGCATTTGAGCGAAGTCAGAACGGATATCGTACTTGTCCAGATCGAAGTAAACGATGTTGTTCTGCTGCAGCTGTTGCATTTGCAGACGAGCCTGCTCTTCGGAAGACATGTTGCCGTTGCCGCCGTTCGCATCCATACCAGTGCCGGCACCCAGCATGCCTTCGCTGCCGTCATTGCTGGCGTTCTTGTTGGAAGAACATGCCGCAATTGCCATAACAGGCAGAGCAATCATCAGCCCTTTCAGCACTTTGTTCAGTTGCATTTCAATGATTCCTTTACTATTCAATTAATTATTATCACAGATACGGCGACCAGGCAGGGAATTTGACCTGTCCATCAGTTGCCGGAAGACGCGCTTTGAAACGCCCATCTGTAGAAACCAAATTCAGCACGGATCCCATCCCCTGAGAAGAGCTGTAGATTACCATAGTGCCGTTAGGTGCCAGACTTGGCGTTTCATCCAGGAACGTGGACGACAGAACTTGTACGCCTCCCGTTGCCAGATCTTGTTTGGCAATGTGCTGCTGTCCACCGTTGGAGCTAACCATTACCATAAATTTACCGTCGCTGCTGACATCCGCATCCTGGTTCTGCGAACCTTCCCAGGTAATACGTTGTGGCGCACCGCCGTTGATATTCACTTTATAAACCTGTGGACGACCGGCCTGGTCAGAAGTAAATGCAAGGTTCTGGCTATCCGGGAACCAGGTCGGTTCGGTATTGTTACTGCGACCATCAGTCACCTGGCGGATCTGACCAGAAGCCAAATCCATTACGTACAGGTTCAGACTACCGGTTTTCGACAAGGCGAATGCCAGTTTGCTGCCGTCTGGCGAGAATGCAGGTGCACCGTTGTGACGCGGGAATGAAGCCACCTGACGTACAGCGCCATTTGCCAGCGTCTGAATAACCAGCGCGGAACGACCGCTTTCGAAGGTCACATAAGCCAGTTTAGAACCGTCTGGTGACCACGCCGGAGACATCAGCGGCTGCGGTGAACGGTGAACGACAAACTGGTTGTAACCGTCATAGTCAGATACGCGCAGTTCATACGGGAACTGACCGCCGTTGGTCTGAACAACGTAGGCAATACGGGTACGAAACGCACCTTTAATGCCGGTCAGTTTTTCAAACACTTCATCACTGGCGGTATGACCAGCATAACGCAGCCACTGCTTGTTCACTTTGTACGAGTTCTGAGCAAGTACAGTACCCGGTGCGCCGCCAGTGTCAACAAGTTGATAAGCAACATTGTAAGAACCATCCGGATTCGGAGTGACCTGACCGACAACTACAGCGTCAATACCCAGCGCGGACCATGCAGCTGGTTGTACTTCCTGCGCACTACCCGGCTGCTGTGGCAGACGAGCGCGATCTAACGGATTAAATTTACCGCTGTTACGCAAGTCGGCAGCAACGATGCCGCCAATATCTTCAGGTGCCGCACCAGGGCCCGCCCACTGGAAAGGAACAACTCCAATAGGACGACCGGAATCTACACCGCTGTCGATCACAATGCGGACTTCAGCATGCAGAACTGATGCCCACAGTATGAGAAAACCAAATGCTACTCGTAATGCCTGCTTCATCATATCTCCCTTATCTGGACCGATGGCCCACGATAATTTAGCAGAATGTTAACAAACTAAAATACACAAAACTACCAGAACCCCGTGGCAACCGGTGCCTGATGTTGACCGTCGGAACAGTCAACATCGCGATTACGGTTTGAAGTCCAATGGCGCGTTTTTGAACACTTCATATACTGCCTGGCTTGGTGGTTTCGGGATCTTCGCAAGTTTAGCTGCTGCCAACGCAGCCTGACAAAGTGCGGGATCGCCACCTTCAGGTTTGATATCCAGTAACATGCCATCGGGTGCCAGTTTTATGCGCAGCGTACAGGTTTTGCCTGCATAGGACGATGCGTCATAGAACTTACTTTCGATAGCAGATTTAATCTGCCCGGCATAGTTATTGATATCGGCCCCTGATGCGCCATTGTTTTTAGTATTACCACTCCCGGCTGGCGAAGCATTGTTCCCTTTCGCCCCTCCCCCCGTTTTCGGTGCATTCTTACCAGAGCTTAGCTCACCGAAAATATCATCTGCCTCTGCGGCAGCTTTTGCTGCAGCGGCTTTTTCAGCTGCTGCTTTTGCCGCTGCCGCTTTTTTGTCTGCGGCGGCTTTTTCTGCCGCTGCTTTCTTATCAGCTGCTGCCTTTTCAGCAGCCGCTTTTTCTGCTGCTTTTTTGTCGGCTGCCGCTTTCTCTGCTGCCGCTTTCTTATCAGCTGCAGCCTTTTCAGCAGCCGCTTTCTTCTCAGCTTCTGCTTTGGCTTTTTCAGCAGCTTCAGTTGCCGCTTTCTTTCTTGCTTCAGCTGCAGCTGCTTCTGCCGCTTCCGCTTTCTTCTTCAGTGCCGCCGCGGCTGCCTCGGCTTTTTTCTGCGCTTCGGCTGCGGCTTTGGCGGCTTCTGCTTCTGCTTTTTTCTTCGCGTCTGCAGCCGCTTTCTTCGCTGCTTCTTCCGCAGCTTTTGCATCCGCTTCAGCCTTCGCTTTAGCATCTGCCGCCGCTTTCGCTGCCGCTTCTTCCGCTTGCTTCTGCTTTAACTCGGCCTGTTTTGCGGCTTCTTCAGCCTGCTTTTTCTGTTCCTGAGCCGCTAACCGCTCTTTCTCAAGTTGCTTCAGGCGTTCCTGTTCAGCCGCTTGTTTCTCACGCAGTTCTTCAGCAGCCTGCTGTTCCTTCATCTTGCGCTGCTCATCAGAACGCTTCGCGCTTGATTCCTGGCTTTGCATGCGTTTGTACTGCTCAACTACCGCACCTGAATCAACCATGACAGCGTCGATGGACGAACCACCGCCGCCTCCGGCTGAAGCTTCTATATTCTCATCGAACGAACTCCAGATCAGCGCCGCAAATAAGATGACATGCAGCACTGCTGAAATAATTATCGCCCGTTTGAGCTTGTCGTTTTGTTCGGTTGCCTTTGACACTCTCGGTTTCCAAAAACTGTTCGCCTGTTACCCGCTCTCTTTCAAGCAAGGGAAACGCAGATGTTTAGATAGGCTGCGTCATTAAACCAACCGATTTCACACCCGCACTATGTAACAAGTTCAGTGCTTTAATTATTTCATCGTAAGGCACATCTTTTGCGCCACCGATCAGAAAGACCGTTTTCGGGTTGGCCTTGAAACGGCTGGACACTTCCGCCACCACCTGCTCTGGTGGTAAACGCTCCAGGCGATCTTTCTCAACCACCACGGTGTACTGACCAATACCAGACACTTCAACAATCACTGGCGGATTATCGTTACTGCTCACCGCCTGTGATTCAGTAGCGTCTGGCAGATCGACCTCCACGCTCTGGGTAATGATGGGCGCTGTCGCCATAAAGATCAGCAACAGCACCAGCAGTACGTCCAGCAACGGTACAATGTTGATTTCGGACTTGAGATCGCGACGACCTCGTCCACGCGCTCTGGCCATGGCTTACCCCTTGTTGCTCTCGCTAACGGTAAACGCCTGGCGGTGCAGAATCGCGGTAAACTCTTCCATAAAGTTGTCGTAATTCAGTTCCAGCTTGTTTACGCGCTGGTTGAGGCGGTTATAAGCCATTACCGCCGGAATTGCGGCGAACAGACCAATTGCCGTCGCAATCAACGCTTCTGCGATACCGGGCGCAACCATTTGCAGTGTCGCTTGTTTTACTGCCCCGAGGGCGATAAAGGCGTGCATGATCCCCCAGACCGTACCAAACAGACCAATATACGGGCTGATGGAGCCAACCGTACCGAGGAACGGAATGTGCGTTTCCAGATTTTCAAGTTCACGGTTCATGGAGATACGCATAGCACGCGACGCCCCTTCCACTACGGCTTCCGGCGCATGGCTATTGGCACGATGCAGGCGCACAAACTCTTTGAACCCGCTGTAAAAGATTTGTTCCGAACCAGTCAGATTATCCCGTTTCCCCTGACTCTCTTGATAGAGGCGAGAGAGTTCGATTCCAGACCAGAATTTATCTTCAAACGCTTCGGCTTCACGCGCCGCTGCGTTAAGAATACGGGTCCGCTGGATAATAATGGCCCAGGATGCGATTGAAAAACCAATCAAAATCAACATGATAAGTTTAACCAGAAGGCTAGCCTTCAGGAACAAATCAAGGATATTCATGTCAGTCACTGCTTAAACTCCGCGACAATAGACTTGGGAAGCGCACGAGGCTTCATTTTG
This sequence comes from Escherichia sp. WS1451, assembly GCF_046487365.1. Lineage (NCBI taxonomy): Bacteria > Pseudomonadati > Pseudomonadota > Gammaproteobacteria > Enterobacterales > Enterobacteriaceae > Escherichia > Escherichia sp. WS1451. The sequence continues at coordinate 41,425 of NZ_JBJQJP010000028.1, read as the reverse complement.
AGTGGGTCAACGCAAACAACCAGAACCTCTGCTTCATTCAGCAAAGTATTCTCGGCGTTGACAATACGTTGCGTGAAAACCAAAGAGGTGCCACGCATTGATGTTATTTCAGTCTGTATTTCGAGCATATCGTCGAGCCGCGCAGGTGCATAATATTCCACCGTCATTTTACGCACCACAAAGGCAACGCGTTCAGCCATCAGCGCCTGCTGACTGAAGTGATGATGACGCAGCATCTCTGTGCGTGCTCTTTCATAAAAAGCGACGTAACTGGCGTGGTACACCACACCACCGGCATCGGTATCTTCATAGTAGACGCGAACCGGCCATCGAAACAGCGTTGTATTCACTTTACATCCCGGTAATGCAACAAAAGTTAGAGCTTTTAAACGCTGCTACTATACGCGCGCGATTGAGGTTTGGGAATGAGGGCAAGTTAAGGGAGCGTAAAAATTTATGGGCCTGAAGCGGCCCATAAATTTTTAAAGAGAATTCTGATTTAAAAGAAGAAGAAAATCAGCCCGACAATGAGAACAATATCGGCAAGCAATGGGCAAAAAATCCCTTGCCAGAGAACCTTCTGCGGACGAAAGCCCACGCCGTGAATCACACCAGCACAGACGGCCCACATCAGCAATAAACCATGCCAGATTTCCAGTTCACTGGTCTTCGCGGCAAAACGAGATGGGTCCCAAAACATACATCCTGCTAACAGAAGCGCCATCACGAAGGAAAGCGCCCGCAGGGGGCGCTTGTCCATTACCGCATACAAGGTTGCGATAATCTTACTCATCAGATGTCTTCTTGACCGGCTTTGCCTGATTCGACGTGCTCAAGCGCCAGCGCGGTGATTACCCCAAACGAACAGGCAAGAAGCGTTCCCAGAATCCATGCGAAATACCACATTTTTAGCTCCTTACTTAGTACAGAGAGTGGGTGTTACGTTCAATATCTTCTTTGGTGATACGACCGAACATTTTCCAGTAACACCAGGCGGTGTAGAGCAGAATGATCGGTACCAGAACCACCGCAACCCAGGTCATGACGTTAAGTGTCAGCTGGCTGGAAGTTGCATCCCACATTGTCAGACTTGCGTTCATCATGGTGCTGGACGGCATCACAAACGGGAACATTGCGATACCGGCAGTCAGGATGATGCAGGCCAGCGTCAGGGAGGAGAACACAAACGCCCACGCGGCTTTATCCATACGTGCAGTCAGGATGGTCAGCAGCGGCAGAACCACACCCAGTGCCGGAATAGCCCACAGAATTGGCGTGTTGTTGAAGTTAACCAGCCATGCGCCAGCTTCACGAACCACTTCTTTATTCAGCGGGTTAGAGGCTGCGTAATGGTCCATTGTCGATTTCACGACATAACCATCGATACCGTACATCACCCATACGCCAGCCAGTGCGAAGCAGACCAGTGTCACCAGTGCCGCCACCTGAGCCGTTGCACGGGTACGCAGGTGCAGTTCGCCCACGGTACGCATTTGCAGATAGGTTGCGCCCTGAGTAATGATCATCCCTACGCTCACCACGCCTGCCAGCAGGCCGAACGGGTTAAGCAGCTGGAAGAAGTTACCGGTGTAGTACAGACGCAGATATTCATCAACGTTGAACGGTACGCCCTGCAACAGGTTACCGAACGCTACACCAATCACCAGCGGCGGAACGAAGCTACCAATGAAGATGCCCCAGTCCCACATGTTACGCCAGCGGGTTTCTTCAATCTTGGAGCGGTAGTCAAAACCGACCGGACGGAAGAACAAAGACGCCAGCACGAGGATCATCGCCACATAGAAGCCGGAGAACGCAGCGGCATAGACCATCGGCCAGGCAGCAAAGAGTGCGCCGCCCGCGGTGATCAGCCAAACCTGGTTACCGTCCCAGTGTGGAGCAATGGAGTTAATCATAATTCGACGCTCGGTGTCGTTACGACCGAGGAAACGGGTGAGCATGCCCACCCCCATGTCGAAACCGTCAGTGACTGCAAAACCAATCAGCAGAACGCCAACCAGCAGCCACCAGATAAAACGCAATACTTCATAATCGATCATTTGACGACTCCTGTCTTAGCGTGCCGGCTGAGTAGTCGTGGAAGACTGCTCAAAGTGATAGCGACCGGTTTTCAGGCTGCTTGGGCCGAGGCGTGCAAACTTGAACATTAAGAACAATTCTGCCACCAGGAACAGGGTATACAGGCCGCAAATCAGCACCATTGAGAAGATGAGATCGCCTGCGGTCAGTGACGAGTTCGCCACAGCTGTCGGCAGCACTTCACCGATAGCCCACGGTTGGCGGCCATATTCAGCCACAAACCAGCCCGCTTCTACAGCAATCCACGGCAGCGGAATACCGTACAGCGCGGCGCGCAGCAGCCATTTTTTCTCGCCAATGCGGTTGCGGATGACACTCCAGAAAGAGAGCGCGATGATTGCCAGCAGCAGGAAGCCACACGCCACCATGATACGGAACGCGAAGTACAGCGGCGCTACACGCGGAATGGAGTCTTTGGTTGCCTGTTGAATCTGTGCTTCAGTCGCATCAGCCACGTTTGGCGTATAGCGTTTCAGCAGCAGACCGTAACCGAGGTCTTTCTTCATGCTATTGAACTGGTCACGAACCGCCTGGTCGGTAGAACCAGAACGCAGTTGCTCGAGCAGAGAGTACGCCTTCATCCCGTTACGAATGCGTTCTTCATGCTGCACCATCAGTTCTTTCAGGCCGATAACTGGAGTATCCACGGAACGCGTTGCAATGATGCCCAGCGCGTAAGGGATCTGGATCGCAAATTTGTTCGTCTCCTCTTCCTGATCAGGAATGCCGAACAGAGTAAAGGCAGCAGGCGCAGGTTGCGTTTCCCACTCGGCTTCAATAGCAGCCAGTTTGGTTTTCTGCACGTCGCCCATTTCGTAACCAGATTCATCACCCAGAACAATAACAGACAGAACGGCAGCCATACCGAAGCTGGCAGCGATAGCAAAGGAGCGTTTAGCGAAGGCGAAGTCACGACCTTTCAGCATATACCATGCGCTGATACCGAGGATGAACATCGCGCCAGTCACATAACCAGACGCTACAGTGTGAACGAATTTCACCTGAGCAACCGGGTTAAGCACCAGCTCGGAGAAGCTCACCATCTCCATACGCATAGTTTCAAAGTTGAAATCGGACGCGATTGGGTTTTGCATCCAGCCGTTCGCAACCAGAATCCACAGTGCGGACAGGTTTGAACCGAGCGCCACCAGCCAGGTGACACACATATGCTGAACTTTACCCAGACGATCCCAACCGAAGAAGAACAGACCTACAAAGGTGGATTCGAGGAAGAAGGCCATTAGACCTTCGATTGCCAGCGGCGCACCGAAGATATCCCCTACATAGTGGGAATAGTAAGACCAGTTAGTCCCGAACTGGAACTCCATGGTCAGACCGGTAGCCACACCCAGAGCGAAGTTGATACCAAACAACTTGCCCCAGAACTTGGTCATATCTTTATAAATCTGTTTGCCGGAAAGGACGTAGACCGTTTCCATAATGGCCAGCAGGAACGCCATACCGAGCGTCAGTGGCACAAAAAGGAAGTGGTACATCGCGGTCAAGGCAAACTGTAAGCGCGACAGTTCGACTATATCTAACATCATGACTCCTTGCTCATCGCATGAAGACTCCGAGAGTGAACCCCGTTAGAAAGGGTCACACGCATGCCCCAATACAAAATTATTTGCTCGCCTCTATCGTTGCCATTTCATCAAAAGAGGAAAAGACAATGATAAAAAAGTTACAAATATGTTAATGAATAAACCAAATTGATCCCGTAATTATATTACGCCGCAAAATCCTTACAATAAACAGGTTTTTATTGAGCAAATTTGCATTTTTCGACAGTGATCAATTTATAGCGAAATTGTCACGATCTCACCAATTTGATCTACGACAATTTATCGTGTTTTGCAGATTTTTTTCAAGAATTAAAAATTGATTTATATCAAAACCAACCAAATATGTTAATTATGTATAAACCATAGATCATTGGTGATTTTATTGTTAATTTATTGTGAAATATTTATGCAACACAATTATTACAATGAAAAGGTATAGATAAAAAACCAGTGTTTTATTTAACAGAACCGCCTTATCCACTTTTTATAATACCAATTGATTAGATTAGCCAATTTGTTGCTATTTTACATAACATATTTTTATCAAAGTTAATTGATTGTTGCCTTTATGAGCACCGGCCGTAAGCCCGTTATGTTATTGTTTCATTAGTAATAATCACTTAAATGTATCGATGAAACAGGTATGACTTAGCGGGAGTGATTGTTTCTGAGTGAACAGAGACCACTTTCGCCTGATAAATGAAAAATGAGCGATTTTTGCAAGTTAGTTTTTCTATAGCCGAGTACGCTCAGCGCCTCGCTTGATTACAATGAGGTTGCTGCTATGAGTCCTGATAATATCAGTTCTGCTGTCAATCGCTTCTCAGGTTGGCCATCTAATGATCCTCTAAAAACAGATAAAGAATCAATGACATCACCCATGACTGTGCAGGTAATAAAGATGATTGCCGCCATCCTTGACCCATATCGGATAGTCGTTGGAATCGATACACTTTATACAACGCAGCGCGAAACATTTACCTCAGAGAGTCAACAGCTCATTGAATCAGCATTGCAAACACTTCATGTGATAAATTTAAATAACCTGGAAACAAATCTCGATGAGGACGGTCACTATCTGGCTTTTGGATATAACGTTGACACTCCTGACAGAATAACCGTTTCTGCTTATAATGAAAAAAAGCCTGACTGCTATGGCCAATGTCTTTTAATACAGGATGACGAAACAGACTTATTTAACCTGATAAAAGTTAAAATTTTTGAAGCCAGGCATAATTATGTCGCTCAATTGATGAGCGATCCCGAATTTATGTTCAAATTTAGTTATAGCGCTCAACAAAATAGATTAGAACCTCATCTTCTGGTTCCCACTTATTTCCCTCTAAAAACAAACGAACCGGTTACGCAAGAGGATGTACTGTTACTTTATCGTTTCTTTAAAATGGATGGTGATTTTAATATATTAACATCAGATGAATACATGAGTATCATGACACCTCTGATGAAGTGTGAGCGTAGCATCCACGACCACAACAGGTATGTGACGGGCAAAGATACCCTTCTTCTGGACTATCCTCCTTCTGGTAACCAGATATATTTCCATATTTTTCCTGACGAATCAGCAACACTAGTCCTTTATTTTTCAAACAATGACATTGAATGTTTCGTCTTTGAAAGAGATATTCCGAGCCAGTATCGCTTTTTCAAAATGTTTACCAATCTGGCACTGGTTATTGATCAGTTAACCGATGCCAATCAAATACTTTAATTTTTATATATTCCCTGTGGCAAATATTGCTAAACAATGCCCGGGGATTAATTTTTATTACTCACGGAAAGATTTAAATAATGATCCCATCTCAAATCTCTTTCAACACCCTTCCTGTCAATGCAACATACGCTTCAGAGACAACAGTTGACACACAAAAATTCTCTGACATCCTCTACTCAGCGGGGTGTTCCCTAAAGGATCTGGCTTATCTGAGCAGATGTCTGGCATCAATACATCCGACTATCGCCAAAAACATTTATGAAACAGAAAATCTCAGCGATCAAAAATTACTACATATTGATTGCCGTAGTACAAATGAAATCAAGATAAATATTTTTTTTGGTCAACAACGAGAAGGATTAATTGAAATTAATTCTGACACTGTCATTTTTTCGATATTGTCTTCATTAATTGACTCCGCCATTTCTAAATTTCAACACCAAATCCCCGTTAACGGTTCAGTTAATCGTGAACTATTGTATGAGGATTATACTGATTAAATCCACCCAGTCGCGAAAATGGCCTGCGTTATTGCCAGACGTAATAAAACCTTTGATTAACGTTACTCATACTGGTAGCACCTTCATGTACCTCTCTTTTTTACGAAAAATCAAAAGAGCTAACTAAGGTCATAATTCGCATGAATCATTAACCATTTGTTATTTTCAACATTATTTTTACATTAAGCAGAGATGAATTGCAGTGAAATTCGACTTAAATTTTATGAAATGCATTTACTCATGGCTAAACCCATATCACTAAAATGCAAATTAGAAGTAGATCACAAATACCTCAATACACCAAATCAAGTTAATTTTAAAAATTTAACATTCATGACATTAGTTGACATAACACACTGAATTAACATGAGAATTTAAAAACATACTTTAAACAATCATTTCCCGAAAGACATTTTGAAAATAGATCAATTGCAACATTACGGTCAGATAAAGACACTCCTGTGATATTAAACCTGTGCCGTTATGAACGGCCATAAATACGACGTGTGTAACTTATTTTACTCTCTGTCTTACAAAGGATTACCCATGAAGAAAGCAACACTTGTGATTGGCGTTATTGGCGCGGACTGCCATGCAGTAGGCAATAAAGTTCTGGACCGCGTTTTTAGCAACCATGGCTTCAGAGTCATTAATCTGGGCGTAATGGTCAGCCAGGACGAATATATTGATGCGGCCATTGAAACTGGCGCTGACGCGATTGTCGTCTCCTCTATCTATGGGCATGGCGATATCGACTGTCTGGGCATGCGCGAACGCTGCATCGAGCGTGGACTAGGGGACATCCTGCTCTATGTGGGCGGTAACCTGGTGGTCGGAAAACATGACTTCGCTGACGTGGAAACCAAATTCAAAGAGATGGGATTTGATCGCGTCTTTGCCCCAAGTCATGACTTAGAAGATGTTTGTCAGCTGATGGCACACGATATCAACCAACGTCATGACGTTGATACTCGTATTCTTGAAGAGGCAATCTGATGCAAATCGTCTCTGTCGATATTGGATCGACGTGGACCAAAGCAGCCCTCTTCGCCCGGGAGGGGGACGCGTTAACGTTGGTTAACCAGGTACTGACCCCAACCACCACCCATCATCTGGCGAAGGGGTTTTTCTCCAGCCTGAACCTGGTGTTAAACGTAGATAATGCCCTCCCCCTGTTTAACAACGGTGAGGTTGCATTGAAGTATTCCTCCTCTGCCAAAGGTGGGCTGGCGGTTGCCGCAATGGGATTGGTGCCTTCTATCACCCTGGAAACCGCGAAAGTAACCGCTCACTCTGCGGGGGCTAAAATTGCGCAATATTACTCCTACAAGCTGAACCGCCGTGATATCCAGGCACTGGAAGAAACGCAGCCCGATATTCTCTTGTTCACCGGCGGCACCGACGGCGGAGAAGAAAGTTACGGCCTGAATAACGCCCGTGTGCTGGCAGAATCCAAACTCGACTGCGCCATTATTTATGCCGGAAACCGGGATATTCAGGACGAGGTGCAGGAGATCCTAGGGCATAAAGACCTGACCATCGTCGACAACGTTCTGCCCGATCTTGACCATCCGAACCCTTTAGCTGCACGCCAGGCTATCTGCGACATATTCCTTAAACGCATCATTAAAGGGAAAGGGCTGGATGTCGTTGTTGATAAAACAGGCGAAGAACCAATGCCGACACCGTGGACAGTCTTTGAACTGGTTAAGGCAATCAGTAATGTCGATCACAGCTGGAAAGAGTTCATGCTGATCGACATGGGTGGCGCAACCACCGATGTCTATTCCGCCTGTGCCAACAAGCTCTCGCCCGACACCGTTTTACACGGCGTACCGGAACCCTTCGTGAAACGGACGGTGGAAGGCGATCTGGGAATGCGCGTCTCGGCAATGGTGGTTGGTGAAAGTGCGAAAGAGTTAGTCAATGTGAATTTTGCTCAGCAACCCGCACAGCTGGACGCTTTTTATCATTACCTCCGTCATCTAGTCGCTCATCCCGACTACTTACCCGCGAATGCAGAAGAAAAATATTTCGATACAGTCCTGGCCGGACTGTGTGTGGGTTATGCCACCGAAAGACATGCGGGCACCAAAAAAGAGGTCTGCACCTGCGTCGGCAATGTCGATTTACAGATGGGACGTGACCTGACAACCGTGCGTAAAGTCGTCGGATCCGGCGGATGGCTCTCGCGTGCCAGTCAGTTCGATATGCATCACTGGTTGAAATACCGCGAGTTAAACGACGACGGTAAACGCATTCTCTTACCGACCGAATTTGAATATTACCGCGATTCCCGGGGGCTATTACCACTGCTGGCAAACGTCGCCAGAGTCGATCCGCTGGCCGCCGCGCGCACCAGTATTCAATGCTTAACCCTATAACAATTAAGGCTGCAATCAATGGAACTTCGAAATAAGAAATTAACCCATGACGAATTCATGACCGAGCGGCAACAGGTACTGAAAACCTGGGAAACCGGCAAGGATGTTGAAAACTTTGAAGATGGCGTTAAATACCAACAAACCATTCCTGAGCATAAACGCTTCTCTCTTGCTCTACTGAAAGCAGACAAGGAAGGTAAAACTCTTAGCCAACCGCGCGCAGGCGTGGCGCTGATGGACGAACACATCGAACTACTGAAAACACTACAAGAAGAGTGCGATCTGCTGCCGAGCACCATCGATGCATATACCCGTCTGAATCGGTACGAAGAAGCGGCTGTAGGGATTAAAAAATCCATCGAAGCCGGAACCTCTAAACTGAACGGTTTACCGGTCGTTAACCACGGCGTCGCAGCTTGCCGTCACCTCACCGAAACTCTGCAAAAACCGCTACAGATCCGCCACGGCACGCCAGATGCGCGTCTGCTGGCTGAAATCTCGATGGCCAGCGGCTTTACCAGTTATGAAGGCGGCGGCATTTCCTACAATATTCCGTATGCCAAGCGCGTAACGCTGGAAAAATCGATCCGCGACTGGCAGTACTGCGACCGTTTAATGGGGATGTATGAAGAACACGGGATCCGCATCAACCGCGAACCGTTTGGCCCACTAACGGGTACCCTGATCCCGCCGTTTATCTCGCACTCTATCGCGATAATCGAAGGATTACTGGCGCTGGAACAGGGTGTGAAATCTATCACCGTTGGTTATGGACAGGTCGGCAGCCTGACGCAGGATGTCGCGGCGATCCAGTCTCTGCGTGAACTTGCACACGAATACTTTCAGAGCTATGGCTATACAGACTATGAATTAAGTACCGTATTTCACCAGTGGATGGGCGGCTTTCCGGAAGACGAATCGAAAGCGTTCGCTATTATCTCCTGGGGCGCAGCCGTCGCGGGGATGTCTGGTGCCACCAAAGTCATCACCAAAAGTCCGCACGAAGCCTGGGGTATCCCGACTGCCGCTGCCAACATTCAGGGGCTGAAAGCCTCCCGCCAGATGCTCAACATGGTCAACGAGCAGAAATTCCCGCCGTGCCCTGCGGTTGAACTGGAAATTGAACTGATTAAGAGCGAGGTTCGCGCGGTACTGAATAAAGTGTTCGAACTGGGTAATGGTGATATTGCGCGCGGTACGGTGCTGGCATTTGAAGCGGGCGTACTGGATGTGCCGTTTGCGCCAGCCGCCTGCAACGCGGGCAAAATTCTTCCGGTCCGTGACAACACCGGCGCGATACGCGTACTGGAAGCCGGAGCCGTTCCATTGCCAAAAGATATTCTCGACCTCCACCACGATTACGTTGCTGAACGCGCACGCTTTGAAGGACGCCAACCGACATTCCAGATGGTTGTAGATGACATCAATGCTGTATCCCACAGTAAATTAATAGGAAGACCATAATGAAAATAAAACAGGCCCTGTTCACCGCTGGCTACTCCTCATTCTATTTCGATGACCAGCAGGCGATAAAAAACGGAGCGGGTCACGACGGCTTTTTTTATACCGGGGAGCCAGTAACACAGGGGTTTAACGCCGTACGTCAGGCCGGGGAGTGCGTATCGGTACAGTTGATTCTGGAAAACGGCGCGGTCGCCGTAGGTGACTGTGCTGCCGTACAGTATTCCGGGGCAGGTGGTCGCGATCCACTGTTCCTCGCAGAGCACTTTATTCCGTTCCTCAACGACCATATCAAGCCATTACTGGTAGGCCGCGATGTGGATGCTTTCCTGCCGAATGCCCGTTTCTTCGACAAATTGCGTATTGACGGCAACTTGCTACATACCGCCGTGCGCTACGGATTATCACAGGCGCTGCTTGATGCTACCGCGCTGGCAACCGGCCGTCTGAAAACTGAAGTAGTTTGCGATGAATGTCAGTTGCCACGCGTGGCGGAATCCATTCCATTATTTGGTCAGAGCGGGGACGATCGATATATCGCCGTCGATAAGATGATCCTTAAAGGCATCGACGTGCTGCCCCATGCACTGATTAATAACGTCGAAGAGAAACTGGGCTTTAAAGGTGAAAAACTGCGCGAATATGTCCGCTGGCTGTCGGATCGTATTCTGAGCAAGCGCACCAGCGCACGCTACCACCCTACCCTGCACATCGATGTATACGGCACTATCGGTCTGATCTTCGATATGGATCCGCTTCGCTGTGCGCAATACATCGCCAGCCTGGAAAAAGAAGCGCAAGGCCTGCCGCTCTACATTGAAGGGCCGGTCGATGCCGGTAACAAGCCCGATCAAATTCGCCTGCTGACCGCGATTACCAAAGAGCTGACGCGCCTCGGTTCCGGCGTGAAAATTGTGGCCGATGAATGGTGTAACACCTACCAGGATATTGTTGATTTCACTGATGCCGCCAGTTGTCACATGGTGCAAATCAAAACCCCGGATCTGGGCAGTATTCACAACATCGTCGATGCGGTTCTTTACTGCAACAGCCACAGCATGGAAGCGTACCAGGGCGGCACCTGCAATGAAACTGATGTCAGTGCCCGCACCTGTGTCCACGTCGCCCTTGCCGCTCGCCCTATGCGTATGCTGGTAAAGCCAGGGATGGGCTTTGACGAAGGCCTCGATATCGTCTTCAACGAAATGAATCGTACTATCGCGCTGTTGCAGGCTAAGGATTAACAAATGGCTCGTTCTTTTAAAGTCTTATCGCCAACGGCAATCCTCGGGTATGGATTCCCGGAAGAGAGCTTCCGCAAAGCGATGGCAGAATCGCCCGATCTGATCGCCGTTGATGCAGGCTCTTCCGATCCTGGCCCCCACTACCTCGGAGCGGGCAAACCGTTTACCGATCGCGCAGGGGTCAAGCGCGATCTGCGCTATATGATCACCGCAGGCGTGCAAAATAATATACCGGTGGTGATCGGAACGGCCGGCGGTTCTGGTGCCGCTCCACACCTGGAGTGGTGCCGAGAAATAATTCATGAGATTGCCCGGGAAGAGCAACTCGTGTTCTCGATGGCGCTGATCCCGGCAGACGTTGACAAAGCCATCGTCCACCAGGCGCTGGATAACGGCAAAATCACGGCGCTGGATTTTGTCCCGCCGTTAACCCACGACGCGATTGACGAAAGTACGTATATCGTCGCGCAAATGGGCATCGAACCCTTCCAGCAGGCGCTGAAAGAAGGCGCGCAAGTGGTGCTGGGCGGGCGCGCTTACGACCCGGCCTGCTTTGCTGCGCTACCGATCATGCAAGGCTTTGATGAAGGTCTGGCGCTGCATTGTGGGAAAATCCTTGAATGCGCGGCAATCGCCGCAACGCCCGGCTCAGGCTCTGACTGTGCGATGGGCATCATTGATGACAACGGCTTTACGCTGAAGACATTTAATCCGAAGCGTAAATTTACCGAAACGTCAGCGGCTGCACACACACTGTATGAGAAATCCGATCCCTACTTCCTGCCTGGACCTGGCGGCGTGTTGAACCTGAAAGGCTGCACATTTAAAGCGGTCAATGACGGCGAAGTGTACGTCAGCGGTTCTAAGCATGAAGAAACGCCGTATGCCCTGAAACTGGAAGGTGCGCGACGGGTGGGCTTCCGCTGTCTGACCATCGCAGGAACGCGCGACCCGATCATGATCGCCGGGATCGATAAAATCATCGATGAAGTCAAAACCAGCGTTTCGCGTAACCTGTCGCTCGACGATGACAGCATTCGCATCAATTTCCACCTGTACGGCAAAAACGGGGTGATGGGCGACCATGAACCGATGCAAACTGCCGGGCATGAGCTGGGGATTGTCCTTGATGTAGTTGCACCGACCCAGGAAATTGCCAACAGCGTTTGCTCGCTGGTGCGCTCTACCATGCTGCACTACGGCTATGAAAACCGCATCGCTACCGCAGGCAATCTGGCGTTCCCGTTCTCCCCTTCTGATATCCAGGGCGGGCCGGTATACGAATTTTCCATATATCACCTGATTGAAGCCAACGACGCTCTGCGTTTTGATTTCCATATTGAACAGGTGACGCCAGAAGGAGTTCAGGCATGAAACAGTCAATTGTCTCACTGGCGCAAGTCATTCGTTCGAAAAATGCCGGACCTTACGAACTGGTTTTAGATATTTTATTTAAAACGAAAGAAAACTATGAGCGAGTTAAATCATCAGGGCAATTAACCCCAGAACTGATTGCGCGCTTATATCATGTTGAACCTGACTTTATTCACCGTATTGTCTGGTTTGATCCTTCTAACGCAGTAAAAATCGTCATGCCACGAGATATTATCTCCGGGAATGTAGGTGACAATGATGTCTATGGTGCACAGCAACATGCACCTTTATTAAATATGAGTTTCGATTTGTAAAAATCCGAATACTTTTAGCCAACTGACATCCCGTCACTTATTGCAGTTCAACACTTCAGCTATTTGTAAGGTTGTAATAGCAGGTAGATGCCTGAATCTCTATTCAGGCTTCTACTTCTCCTGATTCTGATTTATCGCCGTGCACCTGATGGAGGAAAAAATGAAGAAAATAAGTTTAACCACGATGATTCTTTTGGCGCTGGTACTTGGAATGATTATCGGCGTAGTGCTCAATAACACTGCTTCACCGGAAACCGCAAAACTCTATGCGCAAGAAATATCGATATTCACGACGATTTTCTTACGACTGATAAAAATGATTATCGCTCCGTTAGTGGTCTCTACCCTGGTGGTAGGTATAGCTAAAATGGGAGATGCCAAAGCCCTTGGTCGTATTTTTTCTAAAACACTCTTTTTATTTATTTGCGCCTCATTGCTGTCAATTGCCTTAGGCTTGATAACGGTAAATTTCTTCATGCCAGGCACAGGAATTAATTTTGTTGCACACGGTGCCGAAACCACCGGAGTGGTCGCGTCAGAACCCTTTACGCTAAAAGTATTTATTTCGCATGCTTTCCCCACCAGCATTGTCGATGCCATGGCGCACAATGAAATTTTGCAAATCGTGGTGTTCTCAATTTTCCTCGGCTGTAGCCTGACGGCGATTGGTGAGAAAGGCAGCGCCATCGTTCACGCCTTAGATTCGCTGGCACATGCCATGTTAAAGCTCACTGGCTACGTCATGCTCTTCGCTCCCCTGACCGTATTCGCCGCTATTTCAGCATTGATTGCTGAACGAGGACTGGCAGTTATGGTGAGCGCCGGGATCTTTATGGGGGAATTTTATTTCACCATGTTGTTACTTTGGGTGCTGCTTATCGGTCTGGCCATCGTTTATGTCGGCCCCTGCATCAGACGCCTGACCCGTGCCCTTTCGGAACCCGCCCTGCTGGCATTTACCACATCCAGTTCTGAAGCGGCTTTTCCGGGAACGCTTGAAAAACTGGAGCAATTTGGCGTTTCCCCCAAAATTGCCAGCTTTGTCTTACCCATTGGCTACTCATTTAATCTCGTTGGATCAATGGCCTACTGCTCCTTCGCCACAGTTTTCATCGCCCAGGCCTGCAATATCCATTTATCCATCGGTGAGCAAATCACCATGCTGTTGATCCTGATGTTGACCTCGAAAGGAATGGCTGGCGTACCACGCGCCTCAATGGTGGTTATCGCCGCCACGCTCAACCAGTTCAATATTCCGGAAGCGGGGCTGATCTTGCTGATGGGCGTTGATCCGTTCCTTGATATGGGGCGTTCCGCGACAAACGTCATGAGCAACGCAATGGGCGCTGCGATGGTGAGTCGGTGGGAAGGCGAACATTTCGGCGAGGGCTGTCGGGGTAAAGCATTAAAACCCAATGAATCGAACGTTGCTCTGCCCTGAGGGGGATCTTAAGCAATCAGAAGCCAATGACTACGCATTTTTATAAGCCGGATCATGAAGTTAGACGGCAATTAAGTAAAACTAACGTTTAAGGTGAAAAGTGAAATATGTCCAAACCATTTATCTGGCAAGAACCGTTTCTACAAAATAAAGACGGTACAGAATATACATTAATTAGCGATCAACATATTACAGTAACGGAATTAGACGGCGAAGAAGTGATAAAAATCGCTCCTGAAGCATTAACGCTGCTTGCCCGGCAGGCATTTTATGAAGCCTCTTTTTTCTTACGTTCCGCTCATTTGCAACAGGTCGCCAGCATTCTTAACGATCCGCACGCCAGTAGTAATGATAAATACGTTGCGTTGCAGTTATTACGTAATGCTGAAGTCTCAGCAAAAGGGGTATTACCCAACTGTCAGGATACCGGCACCGCAACTATTGTTGCCAGTAAAGGGCAACAGATATGGACCGGAGGTAACGACGCTGAAGCCTTAAGCAAAGGCATTTACACCACTTTTCAGGAAAATAATCTGCGCTTTTCACAAAATGCGCCACTGGATATGTATACCGAAGTCAATACGCAAACCAATCTACCGGCGCAGATTGATATCAGCGCCGTCGCTGGTGATGAGTACCATTTTCTCTGTATTAATAAAGGGGGCGGCTCTGCCAATAAAGCCGCGCTTTATCAGGAAACCAAATCCCTATTGCAACCAGAAAAACTGACCGCATTTTTAATCGAAAAAATGAAATCGCTGGGCACCGCTGCCTGCCCGCCTTACCACATCGCCTTTGTCGTCGGAGGGCTTTCAGCCGATCAAACCTTAAAAGTTGCCAAGCTGGCCTCTACGAAATATTACGACAATTTGCCCACCAGCGGAAACGAGCAGGGACAAGCATTCCGTGATATTGAGCTGGAAAAAGTATTGCTCGAGGCCAGTCAGCAATTTGGTATTGGTGCGCAATTTGGGGGTAAATATTTCGCTCATGATATTCGCGTCATTCGTCTGCCGCGTCACGGTGGCTCTTGCCCGATAGCTATGGCGCTCTCCTGTTCTGCGGATCGCAATATCAAAGCAAAAATTAACAAGCACGGTATCTGGCTGGAAAAACTCGAACACAATCCGGGGCAATATATTCCAGCCTCACTGCGGGAAGAAAATCACGCGCAACATGTACAGCTGGATCTAAACCGTCCGTTGCGTGACGTGATGCAGGATCTCGCCAGATTACCGGTAGGCACCCGCGTGTCGTTAAGTGGTCCCATCGTAGTGGCGCGCGATATCGCCCACGCCAAAATAAAAGCGCGGCTGGATAGCGGCGAACCGATGCCGGATTACCTGAAGCATCATATTGTCTATTACGCTGGCCCGGCGAAAACACCGGAGAACATGGCCTGCGGTTCACTGGGTCCAACCACGGGCGGTCGAATGGACGGTTATGTCGATACCTTCCAGGCGGTTGGCGGCAGTCTGGTGATGTTATCGAAAGGTAACCGCAGCCAGCAGGTCACCGATGCCTGTCACAAACATGGCGGCTTCAATCTGGGAAGTATTGGCGGTGCAGCTGCGTTACTGGCGCAAGAATATGTCAAAAGTCTGCGTTGCATGGAATACCCGGAGCTGGGTATGGAAGCGGTGTGGATGATGGAAGTGGAAAATCTGCCCGCATTCATCCTGGTAGATGATAAAGGCAATAATTTCTTTAGTCAGTTTGAGCAGCAACACCGCTGCGCCAGTTGCCCTGCGGGACATTAAGGAAAATGAATGGAAGCGCGAATTTCAACTGAACGGCATGTGCAGCGCCAGCAGAAATTGAAGGAACAGGTCGATACGCGCGTCGCGGCGGCGATAGAGAAAAAAGGGATCTTGATTGTTTTCACCGGCAACGGCAAAGGGAAATCCACTGCCGCGTTTGGTACTGTGACGCGCGCGGTGGGTCATGGCAAAACGGTGGGGGTTGCGCAGTACATCAAGGGGCAATGGGACAACGGCGAATACAACCTTCTCCAGCCGCTGGGGGTTGAGTTTCATATTATGGGAACCGGTTTTACCTGGGAGACACAGAACCGGCAAGCGGATATCGACGCGGCGAAAGAGGTCTGGTCGGAAAGCAAACGGATGCTGGCTGACAAGCGTTACGACTTAGTGGTGCTTGATGAGCTGACCTATATGCTGGCTTACCATTATCTGGACACCGAAGAAGTGATCGCTTCTCTGCAAAACCGCCCGGCACAACAAAGTGTCATTGTCACCGGACGCGGTTGCCACAGTCAGATATTAAAAATGGCGGATACGGTAAGCGAAATCCGCCCCGTCAAACATGCTTTTGATAACGGCATTCAGGCCCAGCCGGGTATCGACTGGTAATAACTGCGCCTGGCATCCCGCCAGGCGCAGGTTTTACATCTCCTGCGGTACGACCGATTTCGCCAGCAACCATTCACGAAATTGCTGCAAGTGCGGTGAGTCAGACTTCTCTTCCTGCCACGTCATAATAAAACGATTACCGGTACGAATAGGCACATCACAGGGAATCACCATATCGCCACTATCCAAATCATGTTGAATAGCGAACCGTGGTAACAGCGCCACGCCGAGATTAGAGCGCACGGCGGCAATCAGCATTGAAAGCAAATCGAAACGTGGTCCGTTATTGACCAGCGGACTGCTAACGCCAGATAAAGCAAACCACTCTTCCCAGCCAGTAATACGGGTGCTTTGATGCAGAAGTGGTAACTCAGTAAGCAGTTCTGCCACTGACAGTTTTTGATCGGACATTGCAAGCAAACTGCCGCTGCATACCGGCAAAATCTCCTCTTCAAAGAGATACTCTACTTCCGCCCAGGGCGCGCAAAAATTTTCGCGCATAATGACAGCATCGTACTCCCGATTAAGAAAATCGCCGTTATTAGCTAAAGAATGAATATTAACAATAATATCGGGATGTAACTTTGTGAATTCATGTAAATTTGGGATTAACCAGTGGGTACTAAAAGTAGGATTAACGGCAAGTTCAATAACCTGAACCGTAGGCTGCCAGGTCATAATGGTATTGGTATCGCGTTCCAGCTTATTTAATGTTTCTTTTACTATCCCCAGGTAATACTTCCCTGCATCATTAAGAAAAATGCGTTTTTTAGAGTGTGAAAATAACGGAGTATGTAAAAATTCCTCCAGCGCACTTACTTGTCTGAATACTGCACTTTGGGTTAACGCTAACTCCTCTGCCGCTCTGGTATAACTTTCATGACGTGCGACGACCTCAAAAGTCACCAGCAGTTCCGTTTTAGGTATTTTTCCTCGCATAATGCCGTCCCTTAAAAATAGTTTAAACCATCAAAAATACATTACTTATTACGAAGTAATGGTAACCAAAGCAGCAATAAATAATTTATAAGAATCATGATTAACATTTATAACCCAGTAAGCCTGGCGTGACAATTATCTTAATCAGATAATAATAATCCGAAAAGCACAGCACCTTTCGAATTATCAGGAATTACATTAAGTGAAAATTATTAAATTGATATCATTTATCATATCTGTGGATATTATGATAAACAATCAACATAGATTTTATTTTTGATTTATAGCATATCCCTCTAAGAATTTTTGCGATGCTTCAATATCCGGGGTAAAGACCCGATCCTGACTGACAAATGGCACGACTTGACGATAAGCGGTGAACATCGCTTTTGTTGATTTACTTAACGCTACGGTCAAACGCTGGGAAGCCAGTGCATCAGGTAACGATTCGAAATTCGCCGTCGTTCTTATTCGTGGCTTGCGGTCGGTCGCGGCAATCCACAGTGGCTGTGGTCATGCAGTCAAGCCTGCAGTCAGATTCCGACCGTGGTTAACGTTTAAGGCATAAAAAAGGCCATCATATGATGGCCAACCATGTCGAAACCGACAGCCCTTCGCCATTCCTGTAGAGGGAAGCGGCGAGGGCTATTTCTTATTACAGATATTTATTTCAGAACAGTTTTCAGTGCTTCACCGATATCCGCCAGGCTGCGAACGGTTTTCACGCCTGCGGCTTCCAGAGCAGCAAATTTCTCATCCGCAGTCCCTTTCCCACCGGCAATGATGGCACCCGCGTGGCCCATACGTTTGCCTTTCGGCGCAGTCACACCAGCGATGTAACCCACAACAGGCTTGGTAACGTGCTCTTTGATGTACGCAGCCGCTTCTTCTTCAGCGCTACCGCCGATCTCACCGATCATCACGATCGCTTCGGTCTGCGGATCTTTTTCGAACATTTCGAGGATGTCGATAAAGTTAGAGCCAGGGATCGGGTCGCCGCCGATACCAACACAGGTCGACTGACCGAAACCGTAATCCGTGGTCTGTTTAACCGCTTCATAGGTCAGTGTACCGGAACGGGAAACGATACCCACTTTACCCGGTTTGTGAATGTGACCAGGCTGGATACCGATTTTGCATTCACCCGGAGTGATAACGCCCGGGCAGTTCGGGCCGATCATGCGAACGCCCGCTTCATCCAGTTTCACCTTCACGGTCAGCATATCCAGCGTCGGGATGCCTTCAGTGATGGTGATAATCAGTTTGATGCCTGCATCAATAGCTTCCAGAATGGAGTCTTTGCAGAACGGTGCTGGTACGTAGATAACAGAAGCGGTAGCGCCAGTAGCAGCAACAGCTTCACGCACGGTGTTGAACACCGGCAGGCCGAGGTGGGTGGTGCCGCCTTTACCTGGGGTTACGCCGCCAACCATTTTAGTGCCGTATGCAATAGCCTGTTCTGAGTGGAAAGTCCCCTGGCTACCGGTAAAGCCCTGGCAGATAACCTTGGTGTTTTTATCAATTAAAATGGACATTATTTCCCCTCCACTGCGGCAACAACCTGCTGAGCTGCATCCGTCAGACCTTTTGCTGCAATAATATTCAGGCCGCTGTCAGCCAGTTTCTTCGCGCCGAGTTCGGCGTTGTTACCTTCCAGACGTACCACGACCGGTACGTTAACACCCACTTCCGCTACCGCGCCGATGATACCGTCAGCGATCAGGTCGCAACGAACGATACCGCCGAAGATGTTAACCAGAACGGCTTTCACTTTGTCGTCAGAGAGGATGATTTTGAACGCTTCGGTTACGCGCTCTTTGGTTGCGCCGCCGCCAACGTCCAGGAAGTTAGCCGGTTCGCCGCCGTGCAGTTTAACGATGTCCATGGTGCCCATCGCCAGGCCTGCGCCGTTAACCATACAACCGATGTTACCGTCCAGCGCAACGTAGTTCAGTTCCCACTGTGCAGCCTGTGCTTCACGCGGATCTTCCTGCGACTGGTCACGCATTTCGCGCAGATCAGGCTGGCGGAACAGTGCGTTGCCGTCAGCACCCAGTTTGCCGTCGAGGCAGATCAGATCGCCCTGTTTGGTAATAACCAGCGGGTTAATTTCGATAAGAGCAAGGTCGCGCTCCAGGAAAATGGTCGCCAGGCCCATGAAGATTTTGGTGAACTGCTGAACCAGTTTACCTTCCAGACCCAGTTTGAACGCCAGCTCGCGTCCCTGATACGGCATCGGGCCAGTCAGCGGATCAAGCGCAACTTTGTGGATCAGGTGCGGAGTTTCTTCCGCCACTTTTTCGATTTCCACGCCGCCTTCGGTGGAGGCCATAAAGACCACGCGACGTGAACTACGGTCTACAACGGCACCGAGATACAGCTCTTTAGCGATATCGGTCGCTGCTTCAACCAGAATCTGGTTAACCGGTTGGCCATTGGCATCTGTTTGATACGTTACCAGACGCTTGCCCAGCCAGTTTTCTGCAAAAGCACGGATGTCTTCTTTGCTGTTTACCACTTTCACACCGCCCGCTTTACCGCGGCCACCAGCGTGAACCTGACATTTCACTACCCACGGACCGGCACCGATTTTTGAAGCGGCTTCTTCTGCTTCGCGCGGAGTAGTACAGGCATAACCCACCGGTGCTGGTAAGCCATAGCGGGCAAAAAGTTGTTTTGCCTGATATTCATGTAAGTTCATGTGTTCTGTCCATCCTTCAGTAATCGTTATCTTTTAAACCGTAGACCGACACCCTATCCACGTCGGTCTACAGTGCAGGTGAAACTTAAACTACTACACGTCCAGCAGCAGACGCGTCGGATCTTCCAGCAACTCTTTGATCGTTACCAGGAAGCCCACGGATTCGCGACCATCGATCAGACGGTGATCGTAGGACAGCGCCAGGTACATCATCGGCAGGATCTCAACCTGACCATTCACCGCCATCGGACGATCTTTGATAGCGTGCATACCCAGAATTGCGCTCTGCGGCGGGTTGATGATCGGCGTAGACATCAGGGAACCGAACACACCACCGTTGGTGATGGTGAAGTTACCACCGGTCAGATCTTCAACCGTCAGCTTGCCGTCACGGCCTTTAACTGCCAGCTCTTTAATTTTCTTCTCGATGTCTGCCATGCCGAGGGTATCCACATCACGCAGAACCGGCGTCACCAGGCCGCGCGGCGTAGAAACCGCCATACTGACGTCGAAATAGTTGTGGTAGACCACATCATCACCGTCGATAGACGCATTCACTTCCGGGTAACGTTTCAGGGCTTCAACCACCGCTTTCACGTAGAAGGACATAAAGCCCAGACGGATGCCGTGGCGTTTTTCAAACGCTTCACCGTACTGCTTACGCAGATCCATAATCGGCTTCATGTTGACTTCGTTGAACGTGGTCAGCATGGCGGTGGAGTTTTTCGCTTCCAGCAGACGCTCTGCCACACGCTTACGCAGGCGAGTCATCGGGACACGTTTTTCGCTACGTGCAGCCAGAGCCGGTTGCGCCGCCGGAGCAGCCGCTGCCGGTGCAGACTCTTTCGCCGGGGCTTTCGCCAGATGTTTTTCCACATCTTCACGGGTCAGACGACCACCCACACCGGTGCCTTTAATGGCGCTGGCGTCGAGGTTATGTTCAGCCAGCAGGCGACGGATCGCCGGGCTTAACGCATCGTTGTTTTGCTCTTCCAGAGACGCCTGCTGGCGTTGCGCCGGAGTGGACGCTTTCTCTTCAGATTTGGCGCTGGTTTCTTTACCCGCGCTGTTGCCTTCACGCAGGCGACCAAGGATCTGACGAGACGTTACCGTTGTACCTTCATCTTCCAGAACCGCATCCAGAATGCCGTCTGCTGATGCCGGTACTTCCAGTACCACTTTGTCAGTTTCGATTTCTACCAGCACTTCATCACGTACGACTGCGTCGCCGGGTTTTTTATGCCAGGTTGCGACGGTGGCATCGGCTACGGATTCAGGCAGGTCAGGGACCAGAATATCTACGCTACTCATTGTGTATCCTTTATTTATTCGACGTTCAGCGCGTCATTAACCAGATCTTGTTGCTGTTTCTGGTGAACGGACATATACCCTACCGCCGGAGAGGCGGAGGCCGGGCGGCCTGCATAACGCAGAGAAGCCCCAAACGGAATCACTTCACGGAAATGATGCTGGCTGCAGTACCATGCGCCCTGATTGAGCGGCTCTTCCTGGCACCAGACAAAATCCTTGACGTGAGCAAACTGCTGCAACACTTCCTGCATCGCTTTATGCGGGAACGGGTAGAGTTGCTCGATACGCACAATGGCGACATCGTGTTGATTGTTCTTACGACGCTGTTCCAGCAGGTCGTAATAAACCTTACCAGAACACATCACTACGCGCTTCACGCCCTTCGGATCAAGCTCGTCGATTTCACCGATGGCTGGCAGGAAGGTGCCGTTCGCCAGTTCTTCGAGGCTGGAAACCGCCAGCGGATGACGCAGCAGGGATTTCGGCGACATCACGACCAGCGGACGACGCATCCCGCGCAGCGCCTGACGACGCAGCATGTGGTAAACCTGTGCCGGGGTAGACGGTACGCACACCTGCATGTTTTGCTCAGCGCAAAGTTGCAGATAACGTTCCAGACGCGCGGAGGAGTGCTCCGGTCCCTGCCCTTCGTAACCGTGCGGCAGCAACATCACCAGACCACACATCCGGCCCCATTTCTGCTCGCCAGAGGAGATGAACTGGTCGATAACCACCTGAGCACCGTTGGCGAAGTCACCGAATTGCGCTTCCCAGATAGTCAGAGTGCGTGGTTCTGCGGTGGCATAACCGTATTCAAACGCCAGCACGGCTTCTTCAGACAGTACGGAGTCCCAGACACGGAACGCGCCCTGGCCGTTATGGATGTGTTGCAGCGGCGTGTAAGTGGAACCGTTAGACTGGTTGTGGATCACCGCGTGGCGGTGGAAGAAGGTACCGCGACCGGAGTCTTCACCCGACAGGCGAACCGGAATGCCTTCATCAACCAGCGTGGCGTAAGCGAGGTTTTCCGCGCCGCCCCAGTCGAACAGTTTCTCACCAGCAGCCATCGCCTGGCGATCGCCATAAATCTTGGCAACGCGAGACTGCATTTCAACTGCTTCCGGCACCGTGCTGATGCGTTTAGCCAGTTCCTGCAGGCGCTTCATCTCAACTTTGTTCGGGTACTCTTCGTCCCATTCGTGGTTGAGGTACGGCGACCAGGTGAAAGAGTGCATGTTCATCGGACGCCACTCTGCTACAACGCAATCGCCAGCATCCAGCGCATCGCGGTACAGGTTAACCATCTCGGTGGCATCTTCCAGCGTCGCGACTTTTTCCTGCTCCAGCTTGTCAGCATAGATTTTGCGCGGCGTCGGATGTTTTTTGATTTTCTGATACATCAGCGGCTGGGTTGCGCTCGGCTCGTCGGCTTCGTTGTGGCCGTGACGGCGGTAGCACACCAGGTCGATGAAGACATCACGTTTAAAGGTGTTACGGAAATCGAGCGCCAGACGGGTCACAAAAGCAACGGCTTCCGGATCATCCGCGTTTACGTGGAAAATCGGTGCCTGAACCATCTTACCGATATCAGTACAGTACGGTGTAGAACGAGCATCCAGCGGATTAGAGGTGGTGAAGCCAACCTGGTTGTTGATAACGATACGTACCGTACCGCCAACTTCATAACCACGCGCTTTCGACATGTTCAGGGTTTCCTGAACCACGCCCTGCCCGGTCACTGCGGCGTCACCGTGGATGGTGATTGGCAGCACTTTGTTGCTGCTCGGCTCATCGAGTCTGTCCAGACGGGCACGAACAGAACCGATAACTACCGGGCTGACAATCTCAAGGTGAGACGGGTTAAACGCCAGCGCCAGGTGCACCAGGCCGCCATCGGTCTGGAAGTCAGACGAGAAGCCCATGTGGTATTTCACGTCGCCCGTGCCGAGGTGTTCTTTATGTTTACCGGCAAACTCGTCGAACAAGTCTTGCGGTTTTTTACCCAGCACGTTCACCAGCACGTTCAGACGACCACGGTGCGCCATCCCGAGAACCACTTCGCGGGTGCCGCTGTTGCCAGCGTGGCGGATCATCTCTTTAAGCATCGGGATTAACGCGTCACCGCCTTCCAGCGAGAAGCGTTTTGCGCCAGGGAATTTTGCGCCGAGGTAACGTTCAAGGCCTTCAGCGGCGGTCAGTTCGCTTAAGAAGCGTTTTTTCTCTTCGCTATTGAAAGTCGCGCGACCAGACTCGATACGCTGTTGGATCCAGCGTTTTTCTTCGGTGCTGGTGATGTGCATATACTCGGCACCAATCGGGCCGCAGTAGGTTTGCTTGAGGGCTTCCAGCAGCTCGCCGAGTTTCATGGTTTCTTTGCCGCTGGCAAATGAACCGACGTTGAAGGTCTCCTGGAAGTCTGCTTCGGTCAGATCGTGGAAAGACGGATCCAGATCGGCCACTTTATCTTGCTGCCACAGTCCCAGCGGATCGAGATTCGCATGCTGGTGACCACGGAAGCGGTATGCGTTAATGAGCTGCAGGACTTTAACCTGCTTCACATTGGTGTCAGGGTCGGAGATCGTTGAAGAGTAACGTGAAGCGTCTTTCGCCAGGCGGCGGAAATATTCACGCGTTTGAGAGTGGAATTGATCCGGTTTGACTCCCGTACCAGGTAACTGCTGGAACGTCGAACGCCAGTTAGCGTCAACCGAGTCAGGATCGGTTAAGAAGTCTTCATAGAGCTGTTCTATCCAGCTCTGGTTTGCGCCAGAGAGGTAAGAAGAGTCCAACCAGGCTTTCAAAGCGCTGTTCTGCATCGTGATCCCTTAAGCATCTTTTTTATGCTTACTTCGCCGTGGATACTACCACGCACAGTGATGTGCGTGCCGGGGTTCACTTGCGAGCTCTTGTCTACGTAGTGGCTCGCGAAGGAACCTTTAAAAACTGTCTTAGTGTCAGGGGCAGTTTTTAAAGATTTCCTGAATAGCCGGGGGATTTCCCCGGCATCAACATTTAATTACGCATTACGTTGCAACAACATCGACTTGATATGGCCGATGGCGCGCGTCGGGTTCAGCCCCTTCGGACATACACTGACGCAGTTCATGATGCTGTGACAGCGGAATACACTGAATGCATCGCTCAAACCGTCGAGGCGGCTGTCAGTCTCGGTATCACGGCTATCGATCAGGAAACGATATGCCGCTAACAAGCCTGCCGGGCCGATAAACTTATCGGGATTCCACCAGAAAGACGGACAAGAGGTTGAACAACATGCGCAGAGAATACATTCATACAACCCGTCGAGTTTTTCGCGCTGCTCTGGCATCTGTAAATGCTCGCGAGCTGGCGGATTTTGTCCATTATTCAACAGGTAAGGCTTAATTTTCTCATATTGCGCATAGAATTGTCCCATGTCTACCACCAAATCGCGGATCACCGGTAAACCTGGCAGCGGGCGAATCACAATCTTCTTGCCCGGCTGGTTGAGTGCCGAAATCGGGGTAATACAGGCCAGACCATTCTTGCCGTTCATGTTCAGACCGTCGGAACCGCACACACCTTCGCGGCAGGAGCGGCGGAACGACAGGCTGGGATCTTTCTCTTTCAGCTGGATAAGCGCATCCAGCAGCATCATGTCACGACCTTCTTCCGCTTCCAGGGTGTAATCCTGCATACGCGGAGCATCATCAACATCCGGGTTATAGCGATAAATTGAAAACTCGAGTCTCATTTTCCTGTCTCCGCATTAGTAAGTACGAATCTTCGGCGGGAATGCCGGGCGCAGTTTCGGTTCCATGTTGACGCTTCGGCGCGTCATGGATTCCGACTCTGGCAGATACAGGGAGTGGCACAGCCAGTTTTCATCATCACGATCCGGGAAGTCGAAGCGGCTATGCGCGCCACGGCTTTCGGTACGGAAGTTGGCAGAAACAGCCGTTGCATACGCCGTTTCCATCAGGTTATCAAGTTCCAGGCACTCAACGCGCTGGGTGTTGAACTCGCTGGAAGTGTCATCCAGACGGGCATTTTTCAGGCGCTCGCGGATAACTTTCAACTGCTCAAGACCTTTCGCCATCGCATCACCTTCACGGAAGACCGAGAAGTTATGCTGCATACATTCTTGCAGTGCTTTACGGATCGCCACCGGATCTTCACCGTTACGGTTGTTGTTCCAGCGGTTCAGGCGATCCAGAGACGCTTCTACATCAGACTCGCTGGCATCGCGCAGTGCGCCCTGCTCGGCGATAGACTCTTGCAGATGCAGACCCGCTGCGCGACCAAAGACCACCAGGTCCAGCAGCGAGTTACCGCCCAGACGGTTAGCGCCGTGTACCGATACACAAGCGATTTCACCAACGGCAAACAGCCCCGGAACCACCACATCTTCGCCTTTCTCATTCACCGTCAGCGCCTGACCGGTCACTTTGGTCGGAATACCGCCCATCATGTAGTGACAGGTTGGGATAACCGGAATCGGCTCTTTCACCGGATCAACGTGAGCGAAGGTACGGGAGAGTTCCAGGATACCCGGCAGACGGGATTCGAGAACTTCTTTACCCAGGTGATCGAGTTTCAGTTTCGCGTGTGGCCCCCACGGACCATCACAGCCGCGACCTTCACGGATTTCGATCATGATGGAACGCGCCACCACATCACGGCCCGCCAGGTCTTTGGCGTTCGGCGCATAACGCTCCATAAAGCGTTCGCCATGTTTGTTCAGCAGATAACCGCCTTCACCACGGCAACCTTCGGTGACCAGTACGCCCGCACCGGCAATACCGGTCGGGTGGAACTGCCACATTTCCATATCCTGTACCGGTACGCCTGCACGGATAGCCATGCCGACACCGTCGCCAGTGTTAATGTGGGCGTTGGTGGTGGACTGATAAATACGCCCTGCCCCGCCAGTCGCCAGCACTGTCGCGCGAGCTTTAAAGTAAACCACTTCACCAGTTTCGATGCACAGTGCGGTACAACCGACCACTGCGCCATCCTGGTTTTTCACCAGATCCAGCGCATACCACTCGGAGAAAATGGTGGTGTGGTTTTTCAGGTTCTGCTGATAAAGCGTGTGCAACAGTGCGTGACCGGTACGGTCAGCTGCCGCCGCAGTACGTGCCGCCTGCTCGCCGCCGAAGTTTTTCGACTGACCGCCAAACGGACGTTGATAGATACGACCATCATCAAGACGCGAGAACGGCAGGCCCATATGTTCCAGTTCCAGAATCGCTTCCGGCCCGGTTTTACACATATATTCAATCGCGTCCTGGTCACCGATATAGTCCGACCCTTTTACGGTGTCGTACATATGCCATTCCCAGTTATCTTCATGGGTATTACCCAGCGCAACGGTAATACCACCTTGCGCAGAAACGGTATGGGAACGGGTCGGGAAGACTTTAGAGAGCAGCGCACAGGTCTGGCCACTCTGGGAAATTTGCAGCGCCGCGCGCATACCTGCGCCACCGGCACCAATCACAACTGCATCAAATTCTCTGACTGGCAATTTCATCACACACCCCACACCACAACGAATCCATAAATCACGTAAACCACCAGAGCAACGACAATCACCAGTTGCAGCATCAGGCGCAAGGCCAGCGGTTTAACGTAGTCGGTCAACACCTGCCACATGCCGATCCAGGCATGGATCAAGATAGAAAACAGCGCCAGCAGGGTGAACACTTTGGTGAACGCAGAGGCGAAGAAACCAATCCAGACTTCATATGTCAGCTCGCCACTGGTAGCGAAAAAACCGACCATATAAATGATGTAGAGCGTCAGGACGATAGCGGTAGCGCGAACGAGGATGAAATCATGTACGCCATTGCGTCCTAATGCGGAGGCGTTGCTTACCATACGAGGACTCCTGCGAGAAGTGAAAGCACGACAGTAATAACAAAGGAGATTTTGGCGGAGCGTTTACCCGCTTCGAATGTTTCTTCCAGATAGCCAAAATCCATCATCATGTGGCGAATACCTACGACGACGTGATACGCCAGAGCGGTAAGGATGCCCCACATGATAAATTTGACGAAGAAGCTGCCCATAATCGCAGAAGCTTGCTCGAAACCTTCAGGGGAAGAGAGGCTGGTACCCAGAAGCCACAGCAGGATGCCCACTGCAACAAAGGTGATCACACCGGAAACGCGATGGAGAATGGACGCTATCGCCGTGATGGGGAACCGGATGGTCTGTAGGTCCAGATTAACAGGTCTTTGTTTTTTCACATTTCTTATCATGAATAACGCCCACATGCTGTTCTTATTATTCCCTGGGGACTACGGGCACAGAGGTTAACTTTCTGTTACCTGGAGACGTCGGGATTTCCTTCCTCCGGTCTGCTTGCGGGTCAGACAGCGTCCTTTCTATAACTGCGCGTCATGCAAAACACTGCTTCCAGATGCGAAAACGACACGTTACAACGCTGGGTGGCTCGGGATTGCAGGGTGTTCCGGAGACCTGGCGGCAGTATAGGCTGTTCACAAAATCATTACAATTAACCTACATATAGTTTGTCGGGTTTTATCCTGAACAGTGATCCAGGTCACGATAACAACATTTATTTAATTTTTAATCATCTAATTTGACAATCACTCAACAAAGTTGTTACAAACATTACCAGGAAAAGCATATAATGCGTAAAAGTTATGAAGTCGGTATTTCACCTAAGATTAACTTATGTAACAGTGTGGAAGTATTGACCAATTCATTCGGGACAGTTATTAGTGGTAGACAAGTTTAATAATTCGGATTGCTAAGTACTTGATTCGCCATTTATTCGTCATCAATGGATCCTTTACCTGCAAGCGCCCAGAGCTCTGTACCCAGGTTTTCCCCTCTTTCACAGAGCGGCGAGCCAAATAACAAACGGGTAAAGCCAGGTTGATGTGCGAAGGCAAATTTAAGTTCCGGCAGTCTTACGCAATAAGGCGCTAAGGAGACCTTAAATGGCTGATACAAAAGCAAAACTCACCCTCAACGGGGACACAGCTGTTGAACTGGATGTGCTGAAAGGCACGCTGGGTCAAGATGTTATTGATATCCGTACTCTCGGTTCAAAAGGTGTGTTCACCTTTGACCCAGGCTTCACTTCAACCGCATCCTGCGAATCTAAAATTACTTTTATTGATGGTGATGAAGGTATTTTGCTGCACCGCGGTTTCCCGATCGATCAGCTGGCGACCGATTCTAACTACCTGGAAGTTTGTTACATCCTGCTGAATGGTGAAAAACCAACTCAGGAACAGTATGACGAATTTAAAACTACGGTGACCCGTCATACCATGATCCACGAGCAGATTACCCGTCTGTTCCATGCTTTCCGTCGCGACTCGCATCCAATGGCAGTCATGTGTGGTATTACCGGCGCGCTGGCGGCGTTCTATCACGACTCGCTGGATGTTAACAATCCTCGTCATCGTGAAATTGCCGCGTTCCGCCTGCTGTCGAAAATGCCGACCATGGCCGCGATGTGTTACAAGTATTCCATTGGTCAGCCATTCGTTTACCCGCGCAACGATCTCTCCTATGCCGGTAACTTCCTGAATATGATGTTCTCCACGCCGTGCGAACCGTATGAAGTTAATCCGATTCTGGAACGTGCTATGGACCGTATTCTGATCCTGCACGCTGACCATGAACAGAACGCCTCTACCTCCACCGTGCGTACCGCTGGCTCTTCGGGGGCGAACCCGTTTGCCTGTATCGCAGCAGGTATTGCTTCACTGTGGGGACCTGCGCACGGTGGTGCTAACGAAGCGGCGCTGAAAATGCTGGAAGAAATCAGCTCCGTTAAACACATTCCGGAATTTGTTCGTCGTGCGAAAGACAAAAATGACTCTTTCCGCCTGATGGGCTTCGGGCACCGCGTGTACAAAAATTACGACCCGCGCGCCACCGTAATGCGTGAAACCTGCCATGAAGTGCTGAAAGAGCTGGGTACCAAAGATGACCTGCTGGAAGTGGCTATGGAGCTGGAAAACATCGCGCTGAACGACCCGTACTTTATCGAGAAGAAACTCTACCCGAACGTCGATTTCTACTCTGGTATCATCCTGAAAGCGATGGGTATTCCGTCTTCTATGTTCACCGTGATCTTCGCGATGGCGCGTACCGTTGGCTGGATCGCCCACTGGAGCGAAATGCACAGTGACGGTATGAAAATTGCCCGTCCGCGTCAGCTGTATACAGGATATGAAAAACGCGACTTTAAAAGCGATATCAAGCGTTAATGGTTGATTGCTAAGCCGTTCACTTTCCGGACCCGCCTTTAATAGAGCGGGTTCTTTTTATATGGCTGAACATAAAAAATTGTAAAAATTAAACCAGATGCAAATACCCATTAATAAGGTGAAAAAATATTTCACCGGAAACACAGGTGATTGATTTTGGTAAATTTAATCTGCTGGATATTCGCCGCCACACAATGTCGAAAACATTCAGTATTAACACGACAAAATCACAAAATGACCAATGCACCGACGGATTTAAAGTCAGTTCCTCCTTTTATACCGAAGAAACGTTGGTTGAAGAAGATAAAGCATTGTTGATTGGTAATAGTCTGAAGCTACGTTTGCTGGATGAAAACGCCTCGCCTTATACATTCAATAAATATGCTGAATACGCCGATTTCACCAGTGATATGCTGATCTACGAAAAAACCTATACGGCTGAATTATCGTCCACACCTGGCACTCTCATCGCGGCGGGTCCCTTCGATACAGTGGTACTTTTTAAGATTAACTATAACTAATTCCCATGATGCCCTTTGCAACCGAAAGGGCATCTCTTTCAGAAAATTGCTGATTTTCCCCCTTTTCCTTGATTGCTGTTATTTTTTCCTGGCCCGGCTTTCTTTATGCTGTATCGATACACCAAAGAAAAAATAATGAGGGAACGAAGGATGCCAGTTTTGCAGTGGGGAATGTTATGTGTGCTCTCACTTCTCCTTTCTATTGGTTTCCTCGCGGTACATCTCCCGGCGGCGCTATTACTTGGACCGATGATCGCCGGGATCATCTTTAGTATGCGCGGAATTACTTTACAACTCCCCCGCTCCGCTTTTCTCGCCGCCCAGGCCATTCTTGGCTGTATGATTGCGCAAAACCTGACCGGTTCGATCCTGACCACGCTAGCGGTGAACTGGCCGATTGTGTTAGCTATTTTACTGGTGACGCTGCTTTCCAGCGCCATCGTGGGTTGGTTATTGGTGCGCTATAGCTCATTGCCTGGAAATACCGGTGCCTGGGGTTCTTCTCCTGGCGGCGCGGCGGCAATGGTCGCTATGGCGCAAGATTACGGCGCAGATATTCGCCTGGTGGCGTTTATGCAATATCTGCGCGTGCTGTTCGTCGCGGGGGCCGCTGTTCTGGTCACCCGCATGATGCTGGGCGATAACGCTGAAGCGGTTAACCAGCAGATCGTCTGGTTCCCGCCAGTGAGCATTAATCTCCTGCTTACGATTTTGCTCGCGGTCGTTGCCGGTACGGCGGGATGCTTGCTACGTCTTCCTTCCGGCACGATGCTCATCCCGATGCTGGCGGGCGCAGTGCTCCAGTCTGGTCAGCTCATCACGATTGAACTCCCGGAATGGCTGCTGGCGATGGCATATATGGCAATTGGCTGGCGGATTGGTCTTGGTTTCGATAAGCAAATATTACTGCGGGCATTGCGCCCACTGCCACAAATCCTGCTGTCGATTTTTGCTCTGCTGGCTATTTGTGCGGGTATGGCGTGGGGGCTGACCCGGTTTATGCATATTGATTTTATGACCGCCTACCTCGCCACCAGCCCCGGCGGGCTTGATACCGTGGCGGTCATCGCCGCAGGGAGCAATGCCGATATGGCGCTCATCATGGCGATGCAAACCCTGCGCCTGTTCAGTATTTTGCTGACGGGACCTGCCATTGCGCGGTTTATTTCAACCTATGCGCCGAAGCGTTCTGCCTAATGCTGGCAGCCAGGGCACCAGTAAAACGGGCGAGATGACAGCGTGGTTTTCTCAATGATGCCGCCACAGCGTTCGCACGGTTCGCCATCACGATGAAAAACCTTAAAGCGAAACAGTGCCCCATGATGTTTATTCTCATCCACCTGCCCCCGCGTAGCGTAAGAAAGTCGAGGAATCTCCAGTAACGCGTGTGCGAGTGCATCCAGTTGCGCCGCATTGAGATCTTTCGCTTTATGATTTCCAGTCAACCCAACCTGCCAGAGGATCTCCACCCGCAAATAATTGCCAAGCCCAGCCAGAAACGCCTGATCGAGTAGTAATCCAGCAAACTGACGGTTACGAAAGCGCGGCGACAATAACCGTTCTTTCGCCACCTCCGGCGTCAGTTTCGGATCCAGCACATCGGGGCCAACGCGTTGTAAAAACGGATGCGTGGTCAGTTGTTCCGGGGTCAACATCTCAATATCCGAGGCGCTATAAAGCAGAATGGTTTTGTCAACCGTTTGCAGTTTTACCCGCAATACTCGCGTGGTCTGCGGCTCTTCGCCGGTATCAACCACGCGCCAGACGCCGTAAAGCTGATTATGGCTGTAGAGCGTTAATTCGTTGGAAAAATGAGTTAACAACGCCTTGCCACGCGTTTCCACATGGGTAACGTGTTGACCGATAAGTTGTGATTGATAAGATTTTAACTGCGGGAAGGCAAACCAGACATCAGTTAGTGGTTTGCCTTTGATCGCCGCCTCCAGGTTATCCGCTGCACGGCGGATCTCCGGGCCTTCAGGCATGGTGATATCCTTTTTTCATTCTTTATTAAGCGGGGTTATGCTGCGACAACAATCCCCTTTTCAGCAAATGTAGCTCGTAATCGGCGGGCGAACGCCAGTGCGTGCTCGCCATCGCCATGCAGGCAGACCGTTTGCGCCGTGACCGTTGCCCATTCGCCGGTGATACTTTTGACTCTGCCGTGTTGCACCATCTCCAACGTTTGCGCCAGCGCCTGTTCTTCGTTTTCAATCAACGCGCCTGGCTGGCTTCGCGGCACCAGCGAACCGTCTGCCTGATAACCGCGATCGGCAAACACTTCCTCGCGCGTTACCAGGCCATACCGTTCGCCTGCACGAATCAGCTCGCTTCCCGCCAGCCCGACGAGAATCAATGCCGGATCGCAAGCATATACCGCTCTGGCGATGGCGTCTGCCAGTTGTGCCTCTTTCGCCGCCTGGTTGTATAACATGCCGTGCGGTTTGACATGACGCATTACGCCGCCTTGCGCACGGGCAATCGCTGCCAGCGCGCCAATTTGATACAGCGTCTGGGCGTAAACGGTTTCTGGCGGCAGCTGCATAGCGCTGCGACCAAAATTTTCCCTGTCGGGAAAACTCGGATGAGCGCCAATCGCGACACCATTTTTTATTGCTTCACGCACGCAAGCGTGCATGATTTGCGCATCGCCAGCATGAAATCCACAGGCAATATTGGCAGAGGAAACCAGCGTTAATAGCTCTGCGTCGCTGACACAACCTTCGCCCAGATCGGCGTTCAGGTCAATTTTCATTGTGCAGCCGCCACGCTAATTGTTCGAAATAACGTTGCTGATCTTGCCGTGCTTTCAGTGCCTCTTCCAGTGAACACTGGACAAAATGAATCGGCTGACCGAGCGGAATTTGCGCCAGATGGTACATATCAGCCTCAATGATACAGGCAATACGCGGGTAACCACCGGTGGTTTGCGCATCGTTCATCAACACAATGGGCTGCCCGTTATGCGGCACCTGCACCACACCTGGTAACAAACCGTGAGATAACAGTTCGCGATCGGTGGTGCGTTTTAAAATTTGTCCCTGTAAGCGATAGCCCATCCGGTTACTTTGCGAGCTAAGCTGCCAGGGCGAACGCCAGAATGCATCCTGCGAGGCGCGATCGAACTCATGATATTCCGGCCCCGGCAAGGCGCGAATGCGGTTGCCCCACAGCAGCTGTTTAACGCCCTGCGCTTCCATAAAATCACGCTTCGCTTTGCCAATCGGGAGTCGGTCACCATCCTTCAGTAAACGGCCTTCCAGCCCGCCAATCCCCACTTTGAGATCGGTACTGCATGACCCCATTACCGCCGGAACATCAATACCACCCGCGACCGCCAGATAACTGCGCATCCCGTGCTGCGGGCGTTTAAGCGTTAAACGCTGGCCTGCTTTCATCGGCAATCGCCAGCCGGTCCAGACGGCGTTATCATCCAGCCGCGCTTCGCAACCGGCCCCCGTCAGAGCAAACCACCCATCAGTTTCGAACTCAACCGTTAACTGACCGAGCGTGATCTCCAGCGCGGGGGCATTGGCGTCATTACCCACCAGTAGGTTAGCAATGCGTAACGCGGGCATATCCAGTGCGCCGCAGTGGCTGATACCCGACTGGCGAAAACCGTGACGACCGCCATCCTGCACAGTGGTATACATGCCCGCACGAATAATCTTCAGCATACTCCCTCCTTCTGCGGTACAAAGCGCACGCTGTCTCCCGGACGTAATAAGATGGGTTCGTCACGCGCCGGATCAAACAGGCTGAGTGAGGTATGACCAATCAACTGCCAGCCACCCGGCGTTGCCAGCGGATAAATACCAGTCTGCGGCCCGCCGATCCCGACAGAACCTGCCGGAACAAGCAAGCGCGGTTCAGCGCGCCGTGGCGTGTGTAGTTGTTCCGGCAAACTCCCGAGATACGGGAAGCCCGGTTGAAAACCTAAAAACCAGACCACGTAGTCCACGGAGGAGTGCAATTCAACAACCTGTTTTTCGCTCAACCCACAATGCGCCGCGACCACCGCCAAATCCGGTCCGCCTGCGCCACCGTAAATCACCGGAATTTCAATAAAGCGAGACTCCGGCTCCAGCGCCTCACTCTCCTCCCACCAGCGTTGCAAACGCTCTATGGCATCCAGCGCCAGCGACTCAGGATTACGTAAAATCACCGTGATATTGTTCATCCCCGGTATCGCTTCAACCACATTTGGCATATCCACCAGACGCTGCGCCAGTCGCCAGATCCGTTTCTGGCTAGCCAGCGTCACCGGCGGTTCCAGCTCCAGCACTACCGCCGTTTCACCTATCAGATAACAACGCGCTCGTTGCACTTTCGATCCCTCTGATTATTCGTTATGCAGGATTAGGAATATCAATAAAGGTCACATCAAGATCGGTATTTTCATTCAGCCACTCGCTCAACGCGCGAATACCACCACGTTCAGTGGCATGGTGACCCGCAGCATAAAAATGCAATCCCTGCTCGCGGGCTGAATGAATGGTCTGTTCAGAAACTTCGCCAGTAATAAAAGCATCCACGCCAAAACGCGCGGCGCTATCGATAAAACTTTGCCCGCCCCCCGTGCACCAGGCGACGCGCTGGACCACCTCAGGTCCGGTATCGCCACACCATAACGGCTTACGTCCCAGACGCGCTTCAATCCAGGAGGCCAGTTCCAGTCCCGGCACAGGCATGGTCAGTTCGCCCCACGGCACCAACGGCTCAATTTCGCCCATGACCGTGATCCCCAGTAACGCCGCCAGTTGTGCGTTATTACCCAGCTCCGGATGCGCGTCCAGGGGCAGATGCCAGCCATACAGGTTGATATCATTCGCCAGCAACGTTTTTAAACGGTTACGCTTCATTCCGCGAATGACCGGAGATTCACCTTTCCAGAAGTAGCCATGATGCACAATGACCGCATCCGCGCCCAGACGCACCGCTTCATCGAGCAAAGCCTGGCTGGCGGTGACACCGGTAACAATTTTTTGCACCGTCTCTTTGCCTTCCACCTGCAAACCATTCGGCGCGTAATCACTAATCGCCGCGCTGTTCAGTTTTTCGTTAATCAGTTGTTCCAGTTCGGTGTTTTTCATCTTCGCGCCTTCCGTATTCTGATAGCTACACCGTTAACATAGCGTTACCTCGCCTGTTCGTCGATAGCCAATCTTTTGACATATTAAGAAACAAACCCGACGCCAAAAGACGCAAATTGTTTATATCATCACGCTTCAGCTAATGTATATTTATGCAATCAGACAGCATATTGCATAAATAATCAGATCTGTATCAAAGTTTTAACTTTAAGGAAACACAAGCACGCCGCGCAACTATTACGTGACGTTGCAGTCAATTGTGGAATTATTATGAATAAACACGCATCACAACCGCGCGCTATTTACTATGTCGTTGCGCTGCAAATCTGGGAATATTTTAGCTTTTACGGCATGCGTGCCCTGCTGATCCTCTATCTCACCAATCAACTAAAATATAGCGATAATCACGCCTACGAGTTATTTAGCGCCTACTGTTCGCTGGTATATGTCACGCCAATCCTCGGTGGCTTTTTGGCGGATAAAGTTCTCGGCAATCGCATGGCGGTGATGCTGGGGGCGTTGTTGATGGCGATCGGTCATGTGGTGCTGGGTGCCAGTGAGATCCATCCGTCATTCCTCTATCTGTCCCTGGCGATTATCGTTTGTGGCTATGGTCTGTTTAAATCCAACGTCAGTTGCCTGCTCGGCGAGCTGTATGAGCCAACCGATCCGCGTCGTGATGGCGGTTTCTCGCTGATGTATGCGGCGGGTAACGTGGGGTCTATTATCGCACCTATCGCCT
This sequence comes from Escherichia sp. WS1451, assembly GCF_046487365.1. Lineage (NCBI taxonomy): Bacteria > Pseudomonadati > Pseudomonadota > Gammaproteobacteria > Enterobacterales > Enterobacteriaceae > Escherichia > Escherichia sp. WS1451. The sequence goes on along the minus strand of NZ_JBJQJP010000028.1, from coordinate 5,394 downwards.
GTGGCTACGCCCAGGAAGAGTACAGTTGGGCGATGGGCTTTGGCCTGGCGGCGGTTGGCATGATCGCGGGTCTGGTCATTTTCTTATGTGGCAATCGTCATTTCTCTCATACCCGCGGCGTTAACAAAAAAGTACTGCGTGCGACAAACTTTCTCCTACCCAACTGGGGATGGCTGCTGGTTCTGCTGGTGGCAACGCCTGCGCTGATTACCGTACTGTTCTGGAAAGAGTGGTCGGTATACGCCTTGATTGTCGCGACTATTATTGGCCTGGGTGTATTGGCAAAAATTTATCGCAAAGCAGAAAACCAGAAACAGCGTAAGGAGCTGGGGCTGATTGTTACCCTCACCTTCTTCAGCATGTTGTTCTGGGCCTTCGCACAACAGGGGGGTAGCTCGATTAGCCTTTATATCGACCGCTTCGTTAACCGCGATATGTTTGGTTATACCGTTCCGACTGCTATGTTCCAGTCGATTAATGCCTTCGCAGTTATGCTGTGCGGTGTGTTCCTGGCGTGGGTGGTTAAAGAGAGCGTCGCAGGTAATCGTACCGTGCGCATCTGGGGGAAATTTGCTCTTGGTCTCGGCCTGATGAGCGCCGGATTCTGCATTCTGACCTTAAGCGCCCGCTGGTCCGCAATGTATGGTCACTCTTCTCTGCCACTGATGGTGTTAGGCCTGGCGGTGATGGGGTTTGCGGAACTGTTTATCGACCCGGTTGCTATGTCGCAGATTACGCGCATTGAAATCCCCGGCGTGACCGGCGTATTAACCGGCATTTATATGCTGCTTTCCGGCGCGATTGCGAACTATCTGGCGGGCGTGATTGCCGATCAGACATCGCAGGCTTCGTTTGATGCTTCCGGAGCGATCAACTACTCCATCAATGCATATATTGAAGTATTTGATCAAATTACCTGGGGCGCACTGGCGTGTGTAGGACTGGTGCTGATGATTTGGCTGTATCAGGCGCTTAAGTTCAGAAACCGCGCGCTGGCGCTGGAGTCTTAATAAGCCAGCACCATGCCTGATAAAACGCTCGCTGCGTTTTATCAGGCTCCTTTCCTCGCTTCTTCGTACGCTGCCAGCGTTCGCAGCCTTGCCTCTTTGTGATCGACTATCGGTTGCGGATAATCCAGCGTCACACCTGATTTATCTGCCCACTTCCACGGCTCATGCACCACTTTCCCTGGTACATCGCGCAGTTCCGGTAGCCACTGGCGGATAAACTCGCCTTCGCGGTCAAATTTCTCGCCCTGGGTTGTCGGGTTGAAAATACGAAAATACGGCGCTGCATCAGTACCCGTAGAAGCGGCCCACTGCCAGCCACCGTTATTAGCTGCCAAATCACCATCAATCAGCTGCGACATGAAATATCGCTCGCCTTCGCGCCAGTCGATCAACAAATCTTTCACCAGAAAACTGGCTGTAATCATCCGTAGCCGGTTATGCATCCAGCCAGTGCTGTTAAGCTGACGCATGGCAGCATCAACAATCGGGTATCCCGTTTTGCCTTCCTGCCAGGCCTTTAAATGCGCGGAATTGCTCTGCCACTGCACGCGGTCGGTCCAGACAATAAACGGACGATGTTTACACAGCGAGGGGTAATACGTTATCAGATGACGGTAAAACTCGCGCCAGATCAGCTCATTAAGCCAGATACTACCGGCCCCACCGTCCAGCGCCTGCGGCTGTTCCGCCAACAGGCGATGCAAACACTGGCGAGGCGATAACCCGCCCGTTGCCAGGCTGGCGGACAAACGGCTGGTGCCTTCTACCGCAGGGAAATCTCGCTGTTGCTCATACTCTCCGGCACCGTTCTGGCAAAACTGGCGTAATTGCGCAATCGCCGCTTTCTCTTCCACCGGGAAATGCGCAGTATCGAAAGGCTGACGAGGATAATTCAGCGTAATGGATGGCGCGGGATCTATCGATCCGCTACTACGTACTTTTGGCGCAGCGACGCACTCCGACATCCCTTCTCGCAGCCGTTTAAGCCAGGCGTTTTTAAATGGCGTAAAGACTTTGTACATCTCATGATTGCCAGTCATCACCGCCCCCGGCGGCAGGATCACGCCGTCGTCAAATCCTTCACACACCACGTTACGCAGCGCCCTCTCAGCCTGCACATCCCGCGCCCGCTCATTCACCTCATACTGATAGTTATAAAACAGATGGGTAACACGATTTTCCGCGCACACCTGTTTAACTATTTCGACGCTGGCGGCAAAGTCATCCACTTCATGAAACAGCAAAGGAATGCCTTTTTCCGCCAGCGCGATTTGTAGCCCATTCAGTTGAGCATTGATAAGTTCAGCCTGACGCGGCGACATGTTATGCGCCGCCCACTGGCGTGGTGTAGCGATATACAACGCCAGCACGCGCGCAGACGAATTGCGGCAGGCGGCAGCCAGCGCGAGATTATCATGCTGACGTAAATCCTGGCGAAACCAGACCAGATGGGTAGTCATAAAACTCCTGAATGGCGCAAGTTAATCACACGCGGCCAAAGTTCGAAATAACGCTGCCCTGAAAGCCAGGCGTCAGGATAAAGCGCCATATAGTGTTTGATACGCATCAGCGGCGCAAGAAGTGGTTGCTCGCCACCGCGATAACTGTCGATAAGCGCAGCCAGCTGCTGGCGTTCTGTGGAATCAATATGAGGGCGAAAATAACCCTGAACGTGCATCAAAACGTTAGTATGATCACGCCGGTTGGCAGGGTGAGAAAGCAAAACAATTACGCGTTGGCGGTACTGGTTGTAATAGTCATCCAGATTTTGCCACTGGTGAATATCAGCCACAAACGGGCCAAGTTTGCGGTACTCGGGCTGGGAATGGGCCAGAAAGACGAGTTTATAGCGGCTGTGATAATCGAGAAACGCCCCGCGCGTTAAGCCATGTTCTTTCAGTCGATGTAACTCATGAAGCGCGAAGATACGGATTAGAGTGCTGTCATCAAATCGTTGCTGATTCATTACTGCTCCTGAACGGTTTACAGGAGTAAGTGTAGACGTTGGTAAATGATGTTTGTGAAGTTAATCCGCTAGCAGGGCAAGATTACGAAAGCGCGCTCCCCGCAAGCAACTCATCAAGGTAGTTAATCATGGCTGAACACAATATTACGCCAGAAGTCATCATTTCCAAAACACAGCGCCGCTGTACCGTGGGTTATCTGCCCAACCGCAGCGACACGCCGGTGATCAAAATCAGCGCCAAATGGCTGAGAGAAGCGGGATTTGAGATCGGCACTGGCGTTACCGTGAAGATCTCGGAAGGTTGCCTGATCCTGCTTGCGGATAACAACGAAGTACAGGAACTGCGCAGGGAACTGTATCAGGTTAAACAGGCTGTTAAGGGGATGCGTGACGGGATGTTTAGTGTGCTGAACGAGAGTTAAATAATAAAAAAGCCGGGAGATTTAATGTCTACCCGGCCCACACATTATAATGTGTAAAACATATATTCTATTTATTTAAGTATTTTTTAGAGATTCTTAACCACCATGCTTTACCAGAATTAAAACTTGAAATTAATACTTTCCCTTTTTTCCTTTTTAAAACATCAAGAATTACAGCATCAGATTTTTTTAATATCCCATCTTCTTGAGGAACACCTAACTCTATCAATATATTAATTGAGTCAAATAGATGACCTATCTTTTCATATTCTTCATACAATAAATTACTTTCATCATTCGATATCTGAATTAAGTAATTAAATGTAATCCCCAAAATATTAGGAAATTTAGAGCTATTGATACTCGATATAAACTCCTGAACAATAGCTCTGTTTTTTAATTTCCCGGCACATAATAAAGCATAAATATTTCCAGCCAAACGTTCGATATCATGCGGATATCTATATCCTTTAGCAATTATTGCCTTAATTTTCTGTTCAGGAATCATTATCAGTACCTCCCGTTAGTAACAGAAAATCCAGGCAAACGCCTTAGATTTTCCCACGATTCAGGGAAGTGAGTTAAGATCACTGGTGTTTTCCCTATCTGACTTGTTGCAGTAAACAAACCTGTTTCAGGATCATAATAGCCTACTCTAGGTTTATTCGTATACCTATCTCTATAAGTAAATTTCCTGCCATTTTGTATCGTGGTTCTTGCACTAATATCATATTCTTTTACTGAATTTGCGCCGACTTGTGAGCCATGTTTTTCAAAGTGATCTCTTAGGCCCGGCCCATCAACATTTTGTCGTGCTTTATTCCATTTTGCATTTTTAGCCGTACCACAAAATAACCCAAGCGGATCGATCCAGCTTAACGGATTTGGCACATAAGCATAGAGGTTCAGCCCACCGTTTAATCCTATCGGGTCAAATTACGCAATCTAATCGAAGTCCGGATCGTACTGTCAGTTTCGTATATACATCACTAAAACCATCACGTCATAGTCCATACGCTACCGCCACACCCTGATAAAGATAAGCTATCTGCACGAAGTTTATTTTACTATCTAATCAGCAGGTTAAATACAAAAATATTATTTCCTAAACACAGCGCAACTGTACCGTGGGTTATCTGCCCAACCGTAGCACCACGCCGGTGATCAAAATCAGCGCCAAATGGCTGAGAGAAGCGGGATTTGAGATCGGCACGGGCGTTACCGCCAAGATCTCGGAAGGCTGCCTGATCCTGCTTGCGGATAACAACGAAGTACAGGAACTTCGCAGGGAGCTTTATCAGGTTAAACAGGTGGTTAAGGGGATTAAAGATGTGCTTGTTTAGTAGATTAAACGAAAGGTGAGCCCAAAAATTGGGAGGAAAATTCCTCCCAATATTAGGACTATGTTCTAAATGTATCGTATTCTCGATAATAATTTATTTCGTCAATAAACCATTTATTATCATGCCCACCACTTGACTTATTTTTAACTATATAAGTCAATGAACTGACTAGCATCCATCCTCTCAAATTTAATTCTTTAACAACAAGGGGCATTTCCATATCTTCTTCATCAAGATATATTTCATCATCATTTAAATCTTGAATGTAGTCCCATGGAATGTAATAAAAATTAGTATTTTCCGGGTCACTCCCCCATGAACTTAAATTTACATAAATCCATTCTCCCTGGTCCAAAAGAGAAAGACTTGTTATCAACTCATCTATAGATTTATAGCTATTCATTGTATCCTCGCAAATCACCTACAACCCGAACCACCACCCCATGTCTTCCTTCCGCCATAGCCTTTAGGGTGATAATCCAAATGTCTTGAGTTATGATCTGGCCCGTCAACCAGGGCAAGATTACGAAAGCCCGCTCCCAGCAAGGACTGACGCCAGATAGTTTCTGTCCATGGCTGCTTTTCGCATCTTACGTCTTAACCCTGCCTTGAATACCTTATCATTCGTCAAAATATTAATAGCGATGTGCCGT
>NZ_JBJQJP010000027.1:0-49094 GCF_046487365.1 Escherichia sp. WS1451 | reverse complement strand
TTAATCCAGTGTGAGAGGCTGGTGTGAGAAAGTTGAAAGAGTTTTGCCGTAGAAATGATGCCTGCATGACCAGCCAGGTAATGATTTACAGCGGCAAGTTTTACTTCAAATTAATGTTTCATAAACTGCACCTTCAGATGTCAGATTATGTCCAACATTTGGGGTGCAGTTCATTGCCGCGTCTTATCAGGCCTACATTAACCGTTAGTTAATTTTTCAAACTCTTCACACCCGGTATCAAACCCTTCCATACAGCTCAGATTCAACCAGTGCAGCGCCTTTTGCTTGTTCTTCTCGATAAAACCTTCTTCACCGTTTAAGAACATCATTCCCGCCCAGTACTCGGAATAACCGGTTCGGGAAATCGCAGAGCTGCGTTTGAAATACCAGGTTGCCTTGTCATCGTCGGCCTTAATGCCCACGCCGTTGGCGTAAATCAAACCAAGCAGCATTTGGGCATCGACGGCAGAGTCGTTCTCCAGATCTTCCGAGGCGTTTTCTAACAGCGAAATCGCCTTTGGATAATCCGGTTTACCCGCTTGCGTATTTACCAGAATATGCGCCAGCGTTACTTCACCTTCTTTACTGCCCGCTTGCGCCGCTTTCTCTGCAAGAACTTTTGCTTGTGGATAGTCCAGACTGACCGGATTGGTGATTTTGATCTGCGCTAACAGCGCGCAGGCATCAGCATCACCGCTGTCGGCGGCTTTCTGTGCCCAATATTCGGCTTTGCTCAAATCGCCGGAGCTAAACCAGCTGTCGGCAAGAAAATATTGTGCGCGTCGGTCCCCGGCCTCTGCTGCCTTTAAATACTGGCTGCCAGGCTCGGAGTCGTTCGCGTGGGCAAAGAATGTCAAAAACAACATCAATGCGATAATTTTTTTCATTTTGATAATACGATTGGGTAGGGAGTAACCAGTATAAAGAGTTCGAATGGATAAAAAAACAGCCTCCGAAAGGAGGCTGTAGAAAGGACTGTATTACGCCAGTGCCGCTTCGCGCAGGCGAGTTTTCAACTTGTTGTACTCGTCAATCACGTACTGCTCGGCGGCGCGCTGATCGGCGATCGGCTCGACGCGCACGGCGCAGTATTTGTATTCCGGCGTTTTCGTAATCGGGCTTAAGTTTTCGGTAACCAGCTCGTTACAGGCACCAATCCACCACTGGTAGGTCATGTAAATCGCCCCTTTGTTCGGACGATCGCTGACCTGCGCACGGGTGATAATTTTGCCTTTACGCGAGTGCACCCAAACCAATGCCTCATCTTCAATACCCAGACGTTTGGCGTCTTCGGTATTGATTTGTGCGTAGCCAGGTTCATCAGCCAGCGCCGCCAGTGCCGCACAGTTACCGGTCATCGAACGGCAAGAGTAGTGACCAACTTCACGCACCGTTGACAGTACCATCGGGTACTCGTCGGTGAGTTTGTCGATTGGCGCTACCCAGTCGCAGGTGAAGAACTGCGCCAGACCGTTCGGGGTATCAAACTTCTCTTTAAACAGATAAGAAGTCCCCTGATCGGCATCTGAAGTATCGCGGCAAGGCCACTGAATGAAGCCCAGTTCGCCCATTTTCTCGTAAGTCGCACCGTAGAAATCCGGGCACAGATGACGCAACTCATCCCAGATCTCCTGGGTGTTGTTGTAGTGCATCGGATAACCCATACGGGTGGCGATTTCACTGATGATTTGCCAGTCCGTTTTCAAATCCCATTTCGGTTCAACTGCTTTAAAGAAACGCTGGAAGCCACGGTCAGCCGCAGTAAACACGCCTTCATGCTCGCCCCATGACGTTGACGGTAAAATGACATCCGCCGCCGACGCGGTTTTGGTCATAAAGATGTCCTGAACGATGACCAGTTCCAGATCTTCAAAGGCTTTACGTACTGCCGACAGCTCCGCGTCAGTTTGTAGCGGATCTTCGCCCATAATGTACGCGGCACGCACTTCACCATGCGCTGCGCGGTGCGGCAGCTCGCTGATGCGATAACCGGTATGAGCAGGCAGGCTTTCCACGCCCCAGGCTTTGGCGAATTTCTCGCGGTTAGCCGGATCTTTCACGTACTGGTATCCCGGATACGTATCCGGCAGCGCGCCCATATCGCAGGCACCCTGTACGTTGTTCTGACCACGAACCGGGTTTACACCCGCATGTGGCTTACCGAGGTTACCGGTCAGCATCGCGAGGCTGGTCAGAGAACGCACGGTTTCCACGCCCTGGTAGAACTGGGTTACACCCATGCCCCACAGGATGGCGGCGCTTTTCGCCTGGGCATACATCCGTGCCGCCTGACGAATCTCACTGGCGCTGACGCCGGTGATATCTTCAACCGACTCCGGCGTGTAGCCTTCAACGATTTTACGATACTCTTCAAAGCCTTCTGTACGGGAAGCGATGAACGCTTTGTCGTACAGATTTTCTTCAATAATGACATGGCCCATCGCATTCAACAGCGCGATGTTCGAGCCGTTTTTCAATGCAATGTGCATGTCAGCAATGCGCGCAGTTTCAATTTTGCGCGGATCGCAGACGATAATTTTCGCCCCGTTACGTTTAGCGTTAATTACGTGGTTCGCCACGATTGGGTGGGAATCCGCCGGGTTGTACCCGAAAACGAACACTAAATCGGTATTATCAATTTCGTTAATAGCATTGCTCATTGCGCCATTACCGACCGATTGGTGCAGACCTGCAACCGATGGGCCGTGTCAGACACGAGCGCAGCAGTCAACGTTATTGGTACCAATAACGGCGCGCGCAAATTTTTGCATTACATAGTTGGTTTCGTTACCCGTACCACGCGAGGAGCCGGTCGTCTGGATGGCATCCGGACCGTACTTCTCTTTGATGGCGCTCAGGCGCTCGGCAACGTAATTCAGTGCCTCATCCCAGGAAACAGGTTCGAGTTTGCCGCCACGCTGGCGACGGATCATGGGGGTTTTCAGGCGCGGGGTCAGGATCTGGGTATCGTTAATGAAGTCCCAGCCATAATAACCCTTCAGACACAGGGTACCCTGGTTGGTTTTCCCCTGCGCTGCCTCCGCCCGGACGATTTTGCCGTTATCGACGACCAGGTTGATTTTGCAACCTGATGCGCAATAGGGGCAAACCGTGACGACTTTTTTCATCGGTCTCGCTCCAGTTAATCAAATCACGCATACGCGCTCTCGACTACAGTATGCATCTTTTATGCCACATTTTATTTGGGGTCATTCCCTGATATTACGGGCACTATTTATTCAAAACTCTGACGAAAAACAGGCTGTCGTCAGTTTTGACGTGACGAAACGAAATACCGCGTGACAGCCATCACGCGGTAGACATTTTATTTTTTCTCGACGACGGGAGCCGCCTGATACCCGCCGCCCAGCGATTTCATCAACTGAATGCTTTGGATCACCCGGCGGCTGTCCAGCATCAGTAATGACATCTCTTCGGCAAGCACTGGCAACCGGGCTTCGGTGGCCTGTAAGCGGCTGGTTAAGCCGCGCTGGTAGGCGGCCTCGGCTGCGCGCTGGGTGAAGCGCGTTGCTTCTACGCGTTCAGCCTGCATCTCTCGCTCGTCGTTGAGCGTTTGCAGACGTGTGCCGTTGACGGCAACGTCACGCACCGCGTTCAGTACTGACTGGTTGTAACGTTCAATCATCATGTTGCTGGCGGCGCGAGTGCCTTCGAGATTGGCATTCAACCGTCCACCGTCAAACAGCGGCAATTTCAGACCCGGGATGAAGTTGAACTGGCGACTGGTTTTTTTGAATAAGGTATCCAGGTGGATAGAATCCAGGCCGAAAAACGCTTTGATATCAAAGCTCGGGTAGAACAACGCCCGCGCGGAATCCACCTGATCTAATGACGCCTGAACATACCAGCGCATGGCTTGCAGATCCGGGCGTCTGGCGAGCAACTCATAAGAGAGTGTCGCCGGAATGCCGGTCTGGACTCGTGGTAATGCCACCGGTTTGATCTCCGGCATATCGCTGGCTCCCGCGCCAATCAATGCGCGCAGAGATTCTCTCGTTTCGGTGATTTGCCCTTTAACGGCAGCAATTTGTTTATCGACCGCCAGAATCTGTGCCCGCGCGCCGTGGAAAGGCACTTGCGCTTCCAGACCGTGCGCCACTTTACTCTGGTGCGCTTTTACCGCGTAATCAATCACATTGCGTGTTTGTTCTAACAGATCGAGCATCTGATAGCTGGCCTGCATACTGTAATAAAGCTGCGCTACGCCCGTGGTCAGCGATAGCTCTACTGCTGCGGTTTCTGCCAGCGCGGCATTATGCGCGCCAATGGCGGCGGCAACCGCTGAGCGATGCACACCCCACAAATCGAGATCCAGTCCGGCAAACAAACCTACTGTGGCTTCCGTATAGTACGGCCCGTCCATCCCCAGTGCGGGCGCATCCATCGCATAAGGGCTTAAAAAGCCGTTCGCCGAGACGCGTTGGCGGTTAAGCATCCCTAACGCTGCCACCTGCAACTGTGAACCGGCATCTAACAAATCGGCCTGCGATTGCGCTTTTTCTTCCCGCAGTTTCGCTTCGGCGAGGGTGTGTGAACCACTTAGCGTCCGTTGGATCAAAGCATCCAACTGCGGGTCATTGAGTTGTTTCCACCACTGCGCCTGCGGCCAGCCGGAGCTGGCAAGATGAATATCATCGGCCAGTTTGATTTGTTCCGGTTTGAGCTGTTGATGAGGCGCAGAATCCTTACGTACCAGGGCACAGCCGGAAATCAGCGTCGTGCTGCCGAGAATGCTGCACAACAGCAGGCGTGAAAGTTGACGATTGATCATTGCGTGGCTCCTTGTGCCTGTTCCGTGGCGGGCGTTAATGCCGGGGCTGTCCAGTCTGGCAAGCGGGCGAAAAGCTGGCAGACGTGTTGTTCCTGTTTTAATAAGGTGGGCAGGATGGCCTGCGAGGCGGGTGTCTCTTCAAGCGTTATTTGAGGAGAACGGCTGAGTGCGGTTGCCAGACCGGCAGCGTATTTCTCCAGGGCGTCGGCAAACTGACCAGCTCTGTCCGGCTGTAGTGCGTTATCCAGCGCCTGCGCCGAGTTCCAGGTGGCATCCCAGGCGTGAAGAATATCGCGACCCTGACGAATAACCGTTTGCGAACGTTCAATCAGTAAGGCGCGTTCTTCGCTATCCAGTTGACGTTCCAGCGCTACACGTTGGCACATCTCTTCACAGGCATTAAACGCCGCATGCAGACCTATGCGAATTTGCAGATAAGTGCGCAGAGCCGTGACTTCCTGCTGGCGTGGGATCCGCATTACTTTACTTAACATACCCAGCGCGCCAGCCAGTTTTTGCGGCAGGGTGCGCGCTTCACTTTCAGGCCAGACAAAGGTGTAAATCACCGCGGACACCACGGTACCAATGATGATACCCAGGGCGCGATCGCGAATTTCCACCAAGTCGTACACCGGGCCAAAAACATTTTCGAGCGTGGCGAGCGCGAAGGTGACCACCATCTGTGTGCCGATATAAGAAGAGCGTTCAGAGCTGGTGGCAATCCATGCGCCCAACAGGAAAATCGGTGCCAGCACAAACAGCAATTCGACAATATTGTCCAGCCAGGGCATGACCAATAACGTGAATAACAGCGCCAGAATCGCGCCGCAAAAGGCCCCGCCAAAACGCAGCACCATCTTCTGGTACGACGAACCGACATTTGGATTAGCGACGATCACGCAGGTCAGCATACAGGTGTGAATGCCTTCCCAGTCCACGCCGCTGTAGAAGGTGTAACAGATCAAACAGGCGAGCAGCGTTTTTATCGCGTAGCGCATATAGTCTGGATTGGTAAAAGCGTCGGCGACCATTGATGGCGGTTTGGTGGCGGGCGTTGGCGGCGTATTCGGGTCCATCTGACCCAGTTGCAACAATGTCTGGCAGATATTCTCCAGGTTACATTCCCGTGCCGCCATCGCTTCACTTTCAGTGATCCGCCAGTCGCTTTGCCAGCACTGACCTTCGGCAATGGTATGTTGCAGCTTGTTGATTTCTGAGACTAATTTTTGCCGAAGTTCAATGATTGCCTGCGAATCTGCAAAAGAGGTGGGATCGTAGCGATTCAGCGTCGAGTAAATGTAGGTTACCGTTGCCACGCAGCTTTGCCACCATGCGCTCTGAGTACGCCAGTCGGCATCGTCCGCGAGGCAAAAGACATTGAGTTTTTGCAGCGCCAGCGCCTCTCTTTCAATCCGCGTTTCGGGTAGCGGTGTGAGGCTGTTCGTCAGGTGGCTAATGGCATCATCAAGCCGATCATTAAGCGCCTGATGCATCTGCGTGATAGCGCGGCTGGGAAACCACAGCACGCCGATTAACGTCATCAGCAAGGTTGGATAGAGGCCAACAACGATACACCACAGCGTTAAGCGCACGACCACTTCCGGATAATCGAGCATGGCGGGGAAGGTTTGCCCGTAAATGGCGACAATGGCGACAGCGAAAAAGACCAGTCCCAGCCGATGGGTGCGCATCAAAAACATACATCCCATCAGGATCGGCCCTGCGATGATCAATCGGATCAACGGTTCGCCGTATGACCATTTGTAGATCAAAAACAGGCTGCCGATCTCCAGCACCGTGGCAACCACAAACAAGATCGCGACAAATTTGGTGTAAAACGCGTTGGACTGAATACCGTAAAACAGCACCGCCAGCGATAACGCCACAAAGGGGATCTCGAAGGTCATCGAGATCAGAATCACCAGCAGGCAGCCTACCCAGAGTTGCACGGTCTGCGGCACACGACCTGGCCGCCGCTCGCTTAACTCTTCATGAAAGAACGCCAGCAGCCTGACCACCGGTAATGGCAGGGAGTTGAGCGCGCTCATTATTGTGGCTCAAGATTAGCGACTGCCGAAGCGCCGATGCGGAACATTTCCGGGTCAGGTTTTTCAACCATGATTTTGACCGGAAAACGCTGGGCAACGCGGACCCAGTTAATAGAACGAGACACTTTCGGCAGGCCGCCCAGCACCAGGCCGCCGTCATCCGGTAGCACGCCGTAGCCAATCGAATCCACTTTACCCTCGAAGGTTTTGCCGCTGTCGCTCATCAGGCGAATCGTTGCGGGTGTACCTGAGCGAATATTTTTCAGATCGGTTTCGCGGAAGTTGGCGATCACGTACCAGTGACGAGTGTCGATTAGGGTAAAAATAGGGCGCATCGCAGAAGCAAATTGCCCGACGGAGGTTTTGAGGGAAATGACCCGGCCATCAAACGGCGCGCGAACGGTCGCCATTTCCAGATGCAGTTTGGTCAGGGCAATATCCGCTTCGACCGCCGCACGTTGGGCGACCAGCGCATCGACGCCGCTGACGGCACTGGCGGCTGACTGCGCCTGCAACAATACGGCATTAAGATCGGCTTCTGCGGCGCGCTGCGCAGTTCTTGCACGGTCAACGTCTTCCGCAGAGACAAAACCTTCTTTCAGTAATGGCTCGGTGCGGCGTAATGTATCTGTGGCCTGTTTCGCGGCGGCACGGACTTTTTCTACCGTGGCATTAACCGAGTCGGCACCAAACTGTTGCGCGTCAACGCTACGTTGGGTGAGCATAATTTGCTTATCCAGCGCCGCGAGGGAGGCTTCGGCTTTCGCCAGATTGGCTTCGTACGGGCGCGGGTCGATGCGGAACAGCAAATCGCCCTGTTTCACCGCCTGGTTGTCGGTGACCGCCAGTTCTACAATGCGACCGCTGACTTCCGGCACCACATCAATGGTATCTGCTGACGCGTAGGCGTCATTAGTTGATGGCGCACTGTCTACGCGCCAGATAACGAAAACAAGGGCAACCAGCGCCAACGCAACCACTAACAGAGCAGGGAATTTACTGCGAGGAGCTTTTTTCGGCGTACTTTCCATGAGCGCGTCTCAAATAGATTAGAAAAATGCCAGCCAGAACAGCATGGCGTAGAGAGCAAAAAGGGCGGTATAAATAATTCCGACAAATGCCAGATTGATATTTGCCCTCTGAATAATTCGCCTCGTGATGAGCGTCAAAATAAGGCTGGCAATGGCGCAGAAAAACCAGCTGGGATAATAAGCGCCGATCACCGGGATTGCCGGAGATAATGAGCATCCCGAAACCATGAAGACGGGAATTATCCAGGCTGTTTTTTTGAGTTGCATCGCCATGCGAGAGAGAACTGTTGGCATATTAAATACATCCTGTCTGCTGCGAACAATATCTGTAGTGAATATCAATATCCATTGAAGGCGTCAGTATGGCTATTTTCTCGATGAATAAAAATAGCTTTATTCAGCCACCGCATTCATAACTTATATATTTTATTTATTAATTGTCTGTATATATTTTTAAAATAAATGCTTTTGGGGGCTTCAGCGCCCCCAAAAGCGAGTGGCATTAATTTGGGGTTACGATATTCACCCACAAATCGAAATTATCCAGACAGGCAATAATTTCTTCCAGTTTTGCGCCATTGCCAATAATTTTGGCTTTCTTCGCCTTTACCAGATCCGCCATTTTGGCTTGTCCGACCAGCACGTCGTGCAGATCGCTGCGGCTCATGTAAAACGATGCGTCTACCTTCGGTTGCAGTACTTTACGGTAGTTCAATACGCTATTGTTGAGTGAGAGGTTCAGGTTATCGTTGTCAGAGAGATTGAAGTTCAGGCTGATGGATTTGCCCGCGGCTTTCTCACTGTTCAGACGAACAGCCATGTAATCAAGCAGCATCTCGACGGTCATACCCTTGATGGTGTCAGGAGAGGCGGTGCTGGCGTGTTCGATTTTCTTCGCGCCCTCACGCAGTTCTTTCGCTCCCGTCAGGTAGAAGCCGCGCCAGGTGGCTGATTCGGCCTGATAACCCAATTGTTCGAAGGTATCGGCCTGTAGGTTTTTCGCCACCTGGTCTCCCGGATTGGCAGCAATCACCTGTTTCAGCAGTTCAGAGGCCCAGCGGTAGTCGCCCTGTTTATAGGCTTCACGCGCCAGATTGATAGCATGTGCGGAACCTCCCAGCGCTTTGACATAACGTTTACCCATATCGACCTGGCCATACGGATTCAGGTTTGCTGGGTTACCGTCGTAGTAGCCGAGGTAAAAGTTATATACCGCGCGAGCGTTATGACTGACGGAGCCATAATAGCCACGGCTGGCCCAGTTTTTATCCAGCGTTTCCGGCAGATGAATCATGTTGCCGATTTCATTCATGGTGTAACCCTGGTTCGCCAGGTGCAGGGTCTGGTCGTGAATATACTTAATGGTGTCGCGATATTTTCCAATATAATCATTGATATGTTGATTACCCCATACTGGCCAGGTATGTGGCATAAACAGCACTTCTGCTTGTGCTCCCCACTTATCCAGCGTTTCATTCAGGTAATCGGTCCACTTCGCGGTATCACGGGTTTTCGCGCCACGCAGGGTGTAGAAGTTATGCAGGGTATGGGTGCTGTTTTCCGCTGTGCACAGGGCTTTCAACGCCGGAATATAGAGGTGCATTTCAGACGGCGCTTCGCTGCCTGGAGCCATCAGGAATTCGAAATCCAGCCCGTCGATATTGAGTTTCTCTCCTGTCTTGGTGATAGATCGCGTCGGCGCGATAATTGTCGGGCCGCCGGTAGTAAGCGTAACACCCAGCCCGTTGCCGATATCTCCCTGTGCATTATGCGGGAGTAGCAGGCCGTAAGAGTAAAATGCACGGCGACTCATGATATTACCCGCCAGCACGTTTTCACTGATGGCTTCGTCCATAAAGCCTGCCGGGGCGATGATCTGCACTTTGCCTGCTTTTACATCGGCTTCTGAGACAATACCTTTTACGCCGCCATAGTGGTCAGTGTGGCTGTGGGTGTAGATAACGGCCACAATCGGTTTTTGTGGGCGGTGTTTGAAATAGAGATCAAGGCTGGCTTTTGCTGCATTTGGCGTCACCAGCGGGTCAATGACGATGATGCCCGTATCACCTTCAATGAAGGTGATGTTCGAGATATCCTGGCTGCGCACCTGATACATGCGGTCGGTGACTTTAAACAGGCCAGAAATGCCGTTGATCTGCGACTGACGCCACAGGCTTGGGTTAACGGTTTCGGGCGCGGGCGCATTGATATCAAATTTATAATCTTCTCCGCGATAATATGGTTTGCCATTAGCATCGCGCAGAATACCTTCATCCAGCAGCGGAGCGATAAATCCACGCTGAGCATCGTCAAAATCCTGACGATCGCTAAACGGTAATGATTTGGCGTAATTCTGATTAACCTGTTGGGTATATTGAGTGGCGGCTTTCGCTTCATCTGTTGCGTAAGCGGTATTTATCATCATGCCGCTGGCGGCAGTGAACGCAATAACAATCCTGCTCAAACGGAATAACCGAGAGTTATTCATATAAATCTCCATTTATCATTTATGTCGTAAATATGTAATCCATGCAAAATACGTCATTTAAAGCTGGCGTTATCATAATTGGGAAATTGCGACTTTAATAAGTGGAAGTGTGAGCGGAACGCGCCATTTTATTAGGCATTTGTGCTGAAGAGGGAAAATTACAGTAGAACTATCATTGCTGGGAATAATATGGGCTGTTTTATGTAATTATTATATATATTGTACCTGTCGTTGGCACAGCGGGACATTGCGCTACTGTGCCAACGCTTTACTCATGGGACTTTAGCACAGGACTGTGGCAAAAAACGTTGATGCGCCAATATTGCTGCACCCTGAGCGCCATTAAAGTCAGAAGATGAGGCGGCAATAAAGCGCACGACCTGATACGGCAGTGGACGGCGCAGGTACTTTTGGGTCATGGCAATGAGAGTCTCGCGTGGGAAGGCGGGCATATCCATCACGCCACCACCCAGAATTACCGCATCGGGATCGAACAGATTAATGCTGGTGGCAATGGCTCGTGCCGCGTTTTCAAGCAGACTCTGGACGAAAGGGGCGTTTTCCGCATGGACGAAAAGATCGCTCAATGGGTAATTTCGGGGCTGTTGTTCGTACCAGCGTCTTAGCGCCATTCCAGAGCAATTGGTTTCCAGGCACCCAGAATTGCCACACGCGCAATGTTGGGTCATATCTCCCAGGGGGATATGGCCCAGTTCGCCTGCCACACCGTGTGCACCCGTCCACGGCGCACCGTTCATCCACACTGCGAACCCCATCCCCGTACCGAGATAGGCCGCCAGAACCAGTTGTTGCGTAAGGCTGTTTTCTACTACGTCCCAGGAGAGTTGCAGGTTAACGTCGCGGGAAAACTCAACCGGACAATTCAGCGTATTTTCGAGCTTATCGGCGAGATCATATAAATCCGCCGCTGTTAACGGCAGGTTAGGCGTAGAAATAATGGTGCGTTTATCTTTACTGACCAGCGCCGGAAATCCCATCACCAGACCACGACAGCGAGCGTTAAAGCGCCTGAGTTGCTCGTCAATCATTTCGCCGATACCCGACACCAGGTCGGGAGCAATAACTTCTGCGGTCCGCTTTTTTTCGCAGTGTAGCGTTTCACCTTCTGCTGTCCGCAGACAAAAGCGGATATGCGTTGCCCCCATATCCACGCCCGCTACGACGTTATGCTGTTTTTGCATGAGGCTGTACCTCGCTTTTTGCAGCCAGAATCTGCGCGGTCATAATTCTCCATGCTTCGTCGATATTTTCCGCATGATTAAACAGACCGGAAGTGCCGACGATAAAGACATCCGCCCCTGCCGCCATTAGTTTTTCGTAAGTTGCCTGGTTGCAGGAACCGTCCACCTCAATTTCGTACTCCAGACCTTCTCGTTCACGCCATGCCTTCAGTTCGGCAAGTTTATCCAGCATTTCAGGAATGAACGGTTGTCCGGCAAAGCCGGGATCGACAGTCATGACCGTAATTTTATCAGCCTTATGGATATAGTATTTCATGGCCTCAACCGGCGTTTCCGGATTAAGAATCAGCCCCACTTTCATGCCATGTCGGCGGATTTCATCAATCAGGCGAAACGCCTGGCCGTTGATGGTTTCCGGATGCAGAGTGATAAAATCGGCTCCCGCACGCGCCAGTTGCGCAATGTAATCCTGCGGCCGCGTCACCATCAGATGACAGTCGAGCGGTTTAGTTGCCAGTTTTTTAACCTGACTTACGAAGAACGGTGAGAGCGTCAGATTCGGCACAAAGTGACCGTCCATGATATCGATGTGAAAGTAATCGGCATGGCTGTCGATAAATTCGATCTGTTCTTTAAATTTCAGCAAATCCATACACATTAACGAGGGGGAGATTTTCATGTTCAATTCCTTACTTACTGATAAGACGGTCAAGGGCGACAGCCGCGATAATTAATCCGCCCATCACCACCAGTTGGTAATAGGTTTGTACCTGCAAAATATTCAGACCGTTGTTGATGGTGCCGATGATCAACCCGCCAATCACCACAGAGAAAATGCGCCCCTTGCCGCCGAAGAAACTGGTGCCGCCAATGATGGCGCTGGCAATGGCATAGGTTTCAAAACCCATACCGGCAAGCGGTTCTGCGGCACCGAGTCGTGCAGTTGAGACGACGCCCGCCAGACCTGCACAAACACCGGAGATGATAAACACCACCAGGATGTGGAATTTCACGTCAATCCCGGAATAGAACGCCGAGTTTTTGTTGCCGCCCAGTGCGTAGATGTTGCGTCCGAGCCGCATACGCGTTGTCAGAAACCAAAGGATGAGCGCGACAATTAGCGAGAAGATAACGGGGACAGGTATCCCAATTACGCTGGCGGCAAAGAAGTTCACGAAGTCAAATGAGAAGCCGTATACCGAGTTGGCATCGGAGATCACCAGCGTGATCCCACGGAAAATGGCGTTGGTACCAAGGGTGATAATAAATGGGTGTAGCCCCGTCCAGTTGACCAGGCAGCCGTTGATCGCCCCCAGTGCGCCGCCAACCAGTACACCGCCAATCAGCGCCGCGAGAAACGGGTCAACACCTGCCAACATCAGTTTGGCGGTCACCATACCGGAAAGCGCCAGAATCGCGCCAACCGAGAGGTCGATACCAGCGACCAGGATAGCGAAAAACTCGCCCATGCCGATCAATACCGTCACGGAGCTTTGAACAAAAATCTGGGTAATATTATTGGTGGTCAGAAAATATTCTGGCGACAGCGAACCAAAAATGGCGACGATGATCGCCAGGATAAAAAAGGTGCCGTATTTATCCCAGAACAGCGCAAAGTTGAACGGTTTCTTCTCGCTCGCTTCGCTTTTTACTCTTGTGGTAAAGCCCATGCCATAATCTCCTCTTCGCTCATGTCATCGCGATTGGTCAGGATTTGCGTCAGTCGTCCTTCGCAGAACACGGCGATGCGGTCGCAGACGGTGATAATTTCAGGTAGTTCAGATGACACCATCAGGATGACTTTTCCGTCGTCCGCCAGTTGGCGCATCACTTTGTAAATTTCGGCTTTCGCGCCAACATCGATGCCACGGGTAGGTTCATCGAAAATGATCACTTCCGGGCGACAGCACAGCCATTTGGAGATCAGGACTTTCTGCTGGTTACCGCCGGAGAGTTCAGTGATGTTCTGGTTTACCGAATGACATTTCAGCGCCAGCAGTTCGCGCTGGGCTTCAGCGGTACGTTGCTCGTCAACTTCATGAAACAAGCCCATCGCGCCTTTATAGCCGCCGTCTTTCAGACTGCGGCTGATCGCCATGTTCTGAGCGATGGAAAAGTTGGGGAAAAAGCCGTTATCCCGGCGGCTTTCAGTGATGTAAGCCATCCCTTTTTTCACGGCATCCAGGGGAGAACGTGGAGAGATATCTTTGCCATTAAGACGGATTTCTCCGCCAGCGCGTTTATCAACGCCAAACAGGCAGTTCATCAGTTCAGTACGTCCGGAACCGACCAGTCCGGCAAAGCCTAATATTTCTCCCCGGCAGACGCTAAATGAGATATCCCGGACCTTTTTTCTGTCACGGCTGGTGACGTTGCGCACCTCAAAAACCGTATCGTGCGCAAGGTTGCTGACATTCTCCTTCATCGCGTTAAAACGGTTTTGCAGTTCGCGGCCTACCATCAGACGGACGATATCGTCATTTGACACATCGCTCACCATGCCGCTGCAAACGCTGCTGCCGTCTTTCATCACCGTATAGCGGTCGCAAATACGGCGAATTTCCGCCAATTTATGCGAGATATAGACGATAGCCGTACCCTCCTTACGCAACTGATTCATGATCAGAAACAGATAGTCCACCTCTTTATTGGTGAGTGAGGAGGTGGGTTCATCCATGATGATGACTTTGGCGTCGAGCATCAGCGTTTTGGCAATTTCCAGCATCTGCTTGTGGCTGATAGATAAGTTCGCCACTTTCTCATCTAAATCAACTTTCAAGCCCACGCGTAATAACATCATGGCGGCGCGGACACGCATTTCTCGCCAGTCGATAATATTGACACCGCAGATTTTTTTCGTCAGATGACGACCAATATATAAATTTTCCAGTACGGTTAATTCATCAATAACGCTGAGTTCCTGATAAATAATCCCGATACCGAGTTGTGCCGCTAATTTATGATCCAGTTTGTTATAGTTGATGTTATTAATGGTAATGGTGCCTTTGGTTGGCTCATGTATTCCGGATAACACTTTCATTAGCGTGGATTTACCCGCGCCATTTTCTCCTAGTAATGCATGTATTTCACCAGGATAAACCGTTAAATTAACCGACTTTAATGCGTGAACCGGACCAAAGGACTTGCCGATCCCCGCCATCGATATATATGGCGTGGCCATAAATAACCTCTCTGCACGAAATATCGTATTATTGCCTGATGGCTACGTTTATCAGGTCTACGTTCAGGTTATTTTGTTGGCCGGATAAGACACTTCATTAGCATCATCATCCGGCATCATTCAGTTTTATTGAGTGACCAGGATTGAATCGACCAGTTTAAATTCCGGTGCTTTATCCAGCGGGATAACCTTGCCGGATTTCTCAGCGTCAACCATCAGCTTCAGACCCGTTGCACCGATATCCGCCGGGTTCTGGGCAACCGTCGCGGTCATTTGTCCGGCTTCCACCATTTTGCGGGCTTCCGGAATTCCATCTGTACCGACGACCAACACTTTGCCCGTTTTTCCGGCGTTTGCGACTGCCTGAGCAACACCCATTGCCATCGTGTCATTCGCGCAATAGATCGCTTTAATATTCGGATTACGTTGCAACACGTTAGTGGCGACATCCAGTGCTTTAATACGGTCCCAGTCGGCAGGCTGGCTGGCGACAAGCTTGATCTGGCTTGCTTTTTTGAAGGCTTCGGTGGCACCATTACGACGCGCTTCACCGGAGGCGTTACCGGCTTTACCCTCAATGATTGCGACTTCACCCCCTTCGGCACCCAGCTTGTCAATAATGAATGACGCGCCTTTCGCCCCGACGGCAACATTATCGGTGGTGACAAAACCTTCCACATTACCGCCTGCTTTTTTCAGATTATCCATGTCGATTTTTTCATCGAGATTGACCAGATAAATGCCTTTTTTCCATGCGCGGGCGACAGGCATGACCAGATTTACTGAGGATAATGGCGCGAAGGCGATACCTTTGTAATTTTTATTACTGAGATCTTCAAATAACTGCAATTGAGATTGAAAATCGCCTTCTGAAGGAGAGGCAAAAATATCAACGCTGACGCCCAGCGTTTTTGCTTCATCTTCAATGCCTTTTTTCATATCTACCCAAAATGGGTTGGAGAGTGTTTTCAATACGACAGCATATTCGGCGGCAGCAAAAGCGCTGGTTGACAACATTAAGCCCACGAGTGTGCCACTGAAATATTTCAGATATTTATTCATAATCATGTTCTCACGGTAAGGGGAGAGGTAACTCCGCGATGGCGGAATTACCTTTTTCTTATTTCAGCGCGCCTGGTGAGAAGAAATCAACAATTGCGCCGGTTTTTTGCATATTAATATTAGCTTGTTCAATGTTGAGCTGGGCGACAGAGACAAAAAACGCGTCCAGCAAAGTTAGTTGTAATATTCTTGCCGAGGCATTACGACCTAATAAAGGTGTTTCCGGGGCCGGTGAGCAAATAATATAATCGGCCAGCTTCGCTATCGGTGAATGGTAGCTATGCGTTATACAAATAATCTTTGCCCCGTTCTTTTTTGCCAGTTCTACAGCCGCTTTTACATCACTGGTTCGCCCGGAATGGGTCACCACCAGCACCACATCTCCTTCCTGTAACAACGAAGCAGACATCATCATGATGTGAGCGTCCGGATAGGCCTGGCAGCGTACGCCAATGCGTAAAAACTTGTGCTGTACATCAGCACAGATAGCATTTGATCCTCCGGCACCGTACAAATCCCGCTGTCTGGCCTGATAGAAAAAGCGGGCGGCACGGTGGATCTCATCAACGTTGACGATCGACTGACCTTCCATAATGGTGCGTAAAGTGATGTTAAATACCTTATTCACCACATCCTGCGGCGCTTCATCAAAAGCCAACTCGGACGGCAATACCTGTTCTGACTGAGAAAAATAATCTTCCAGCGCACTGCGTAAGTTACGAAAGCCGCTAAACCCCAGCAGCTTTGATACCTTAACGATCATCGCTTCAGATACCGCCAGAGCTTCTGCGACATCTTTAATTGCGGGTGCACAACTCAGGTTACCGGGTTTGAGTAACCACTCCACGATGCGGCTTTCGTTTTCTGTCATTCCTTCCTGCTTCATTCGCAGGTAAGGCGCTAACCCGATACCGTTCGGAAGCGCTGAATCAAACTCTGACTGGCTCATCACGTTCTCTTGTCCTTGAATTGAAGACGCCACTATATCACCACAGCAAGAACAGAAAAGATGCTGGCAACTTCACAAAAAAATAAAATTTATAAAGTTTGTTTTGTTGTGAAAAATAGGGATTAACTTAAAATCTTATTTTACTTAATTACTTTAAAAACATGATGTTATTTGTTTTTTCTGGGATTTTAGATGATAATCCTTTCTGGATGGTGAGCGTCTTTAACGCTATTGCGCTGTCAGATGTAACTCTGTAAAACAGATCAGGAAGGCGGATTTCATCGATTTTGGGTGTTTTTAATTCATTTACATCACAAATGTTTTTTGATTGTGAAGTTTTGCGCGGGCGGGGAAGATGAATGAAAAAGATTGCATTTGGCTGTGATCATGTCGGTTTCATTTTAAAACATGAAATAGTGGCACATTTAGTTGAGCGTGGCGTTGAAGTGATTGATAAAGGAACCTGGTCGTCAGAGCGTACTGATTATCCGCATTACGCCAGTCAAGTCGCACTGGCAGTTGCTGGCGGAGAGGCTGATGGCGGGATTTTGATTTGTGGCACTGGCGTCGGTATTTCGATAGCGGCGAACAAGTTTGCCGGAATTCGCGCCGTCGTTTGTAGCGAACCTTATTCCGCGCAACTTTCGCGGCAGCATAACGATACCAACGTGCTGGCTTTTGGTTCACGAGTGGTTGGCCTCGAACTGGCAAAAATGATTGTCGATGCGTGGCTGGGCGCACAGTACGAAGGCGGTCGTCATCAACAACGCGTGGAGGCGATTACGGCAATAGAGCAGCGGAGAAATTGAGATTCATCCACTACTTGCATGGATGAGTAATGACTAATGTGGATAGAGTTTCTTTTTGAGGTTGGCTAATGAAACGCTTTCCGCTATTTCTTTTATTCACGCTGCCCACGCTGTCCACCGTTCCGGCCCAGGCCGATATTATCGATGACACCATTGGCAATATTCAGCAGGCGATTAACGACGCTTATAACCCTGACCGTGGGCGAGACTATGAAGATTCGCGCGACGACGGCTGGCAGCGTGAAGTGAGCGACGATCGGCGCAGACAATATGACGACCGCCGCCGCCAGTTTGAAGATCGCCGCAGGCAGCTGGACGATCGCCAGCGCCAGCTGGATCAGGAGCGTCGGCAGCTAGAAGATGAAGAGCGGAGAATGGAAGATGAGTATGGGCGTTGATGTTGAGTTTAGAGCAGGCATCGCCCCTCACCCATCACGCCACCCCAATCTCCATCCCATCAAACCCCGCCTCAAACCCCGACGGCAGTGCGTTTTCCATCAGCCACGCATCAAACTGGTGGCTGATATGGGTCAGAATCACCCGTGGCGAGCGGATAACCTGATTCAGCGCAAGCACGGTATTTAAATCACAGTGATTACGCGGTGCATCCTCGCGCGGCGGGTGGCTGCAATCAATCACCATTACCTGCGGCTGATTATTGCGTAAAAATTTCAGCGTTTTTTCCGGCAAGCCAGCGGTGTCAGACAGCCACGCCACCCGGCTGTGTGCCGTTTCCAGCAGATAACCGAAGGTCAGTTTTGAGTGGTTGAGCGGCAGCGGCGTGACCTGTAACCCCTGTAAATCAAACACCACAAACGGTTCCATCGTGTGGCTGAAATCAAGCAGGCCCGGATGTTTAAACAGATCGTCGCAGCCCTGTTCATCCGGCGGGCCGTAGACCGGGATCTGATCGCCCACGCCCCAGCGCAGCGGAAACAGCCCCTGGACGTGATCCATATGATAATGCGTCAGCAAAAACTGCTGGAACGATCCTGGCGACCAGCGATCGGCGAGATCGTGCAGCCCGGCGTCGATCAGGGTGATTGCGTCGTTAAACTTTACTACGCCGCTGCATGGCTGGCGGCGATACTGCGGCGAGCGTCGTGCTCTGGCGCAGGCCGCGCACTCGCAGCCCCATGCCGGAACGCCCTGTGCGCCGCCGGTGCCGGTGAGCGTGAGGGTCAGGCTCATGTTACAGCGCCTTGGTGAAGCGGAAGTGGCTCTGCTCGTAGCCTTCGCGCAGATAGAAACGGTGCGCGTCGTGGCGCTTCACGTTGGTGGAAAGCTCAGTCATTTCGGCCCCGGCCTGGCGGGCTTCTTCTTCTGCCCATGCCAGTAATTTGCTGCCGACATTCAGACCGCGCGCCTGCGGCATCACCACCAGTTCCTGAATTTCGCCGATCCAGTTGACATGATGCAGATGAAACTGCAAATGCAGGCCGATCATGCCGACAACTTCGCCATCCAGCAGCGCCAGATGGTAGCGCATGTTCGGATCGCGCAGATTGGCGTTAAACCCCACGCGAAACGCGTGGTGGTCAAACTCCGCCTGTTTTAGCTCACAAATCAGCGCGTAAACTGCGTCGGTGTCGTACTGCGTAGCCGGGCGAAGCTCACAAGCAGGCATGGTGTTTCTCCTTCTGATGAATCAGCGTCAGCAGCTTGTCGACCGACTGGCGCAGGCTGCCGTCATTATTGAGCGTAAGACAATCCTGAGGAGTATAGCGGGCAGCGCGCGCCAGCCGGGCGTTAATTTCACTGGCATTTTCACGACCACGGTTTTCCAGGCGCTGGCGCAGGATCTCTGGCGAAACCTGTAAACAAACGGGCAGCAGCGCCGATTGATAGCGCGCCCGCGCCTGCGGCAGATGGGCGCGTGAGCCGTTGACCACCACGTCAAATCCAGCGTGCAGCCAGAGGTCAATCTCGACGCCGACGCCATAATACAGACCGTTAGCGTGCCAGCTTAAGGCCAGAAGGTTCTGCCCCGCGCGGGTAAAAAACTCCTGCTCGCTCAGGGCGATATGGTTTTCACTTCCGGCGCTGGCGGCGCGCGTGATGTAGCGATGCGCTACCAGTAGCTGAGTTTGTTCCCGCTGGCGGAGTTCCGTCAACAGACTGTCTTTTCCGGAGCCAGAGGCCCCCATTAACCAAATCAGTTTTCCCGTCATCAGAACACCCTTTTACCCTGACGCCAGACGTGGTCGATATGAATGTGGTTGCCCTTGCGATGCGCCAGCACCAGGTCGGCGCGTTTGCCCTCGCCAATCACCCCGCGATCCTGAAGATTAAGCGCCTGCGCCGGATTTTTAGTCACCAGCTTCACCGCCTGCGGCAGCGTAAAGCGGTTGCTCTCGTCATCGGCGACGCGAAATGCCGCATCGAGCAGGCTGGCGGGGTAGTAGTCGGAAGAGAGGATATCCAGCAGGCCAAGCTGCGCCAGTTCACTGGCCGCCACGTTGCCGGAGTGCGAACCGCCGCGCACGATATTCGGCGCGCCCATCAGCACGTTCATGCCATGCTTGCGCGAGGCTTCTGCCGCTTCGAACGTGGTGGGAAATTCGGCGATCACGCTGCCAAGCTGGTGGGATTCGGCAACGTGGGCGTGCGTGGCGTCATCGTGGCTGGCGAGGGCAATGTGTCGCGCGCGGCACATTGCGGCGATAGTTTCGCGATTTGGCTGCGACCAGCGTGCGGCGAGCGCCAATTGCTCTTCTTCGTACTGCTGCATCTGCGCATCGGTGAGGGAATATTTGCCCTGATAATATTCGCGATACTTCTCGCGATTGGCGAACTGGCGCTGGCCTGGCGAGTGGTCCATCAGCGATACCAGCGTCACCGGTTCGCGCTGCACCAGTTTTTCAAACAGCGGCAACGTGGTGTGGTGCGGCAGTTCGCAGCGCAGGTGCAGGCGGTGCTCGGCGCGGTTGACGCCGCGTTTCTGCGTCTCTTCGATGGCGTTGATCATCTTCTCCAGATTCTCCAGCCGATCGCCGCCGTCGCGCACATCACCAATCGCCACGGCGTCCAGTACGGTGGTGATGCCGCTTGCCACCATCAGCGCGTCGTGGCTGCTCATCGCCGAATGGGCGGGCCAGTCGACTTTCGGGCGCGGGGTGAAGAATTTATCGAGGTTGTCGGTATGCAGCTCAATCAGTCCGGGCAGTAGCCAGCCACCTTCGCCGTCCATCGCTTCCGGCTGGCGGCTCTGGCTTTCGGCAAAGGCGCGAATTTCGCCATCCTGTACTTCCAGTGAACCGTGCACCACTTCGTTTTCCAGCACCAGTTTGACGTTATTGATAATCATGAAGAGACTCCCATTGGGTGCAGGCGGTCGGCGACGTCATTGCGTACGGCTTCGTCATGGAAGATACCGACGATGGCCGCGCCACGGGCTTTGGCTTCGCGAATGAGTTCCACCACCGCGGCGCTGTTTTTAGCGTCCAGCGAGGCGGTGGGTTCATCCAGCAGCAGAATCGGATAGTCGACGATAAAGCCACGGGCGATGTTGACGCGCTGCTGTTCGCCGCCGGAGAAGGTCGATGGTGCCAGGTGCCACAGGCGTTCAGGCACGTTCAGGCGCGTCAGTAATCGGGCGGCTTTAGCGGCGCAGGCTTCACGCGGTACGCCGGTATCGAGCAGCGGCTGCATCACCACTTCCAGTGCCGAAATACGCGGGATGACGCGCAGAAACTGGCTCACCCAGCCGATGGTGGTTTTGCGGATCTCCACCACTTTGCGGGCTGGCGCGGTGACCAGGTCTACCCATTCCTCACCGTGTTTGATCTGGATTTGCCCTTCGTCGGGCAGATAGTTGGCGTACAGCGAGCGCAGCAGGGTTGATTTTCCGCTGCCGGAGTGGCCGTGAAGCACCACGCATTCGCCTGCGTTGACGGTGAGCGAGGCACGTTGTAAGACGGGCAGGCGCACGCCGTTTTGCTGGTGCAGGATGAAGGTTTTACTGACGTTTTGTACGTTAATCATTTTTCGCCTCGTGGTTCGCATATTGGGGATCGGCGCGCGCATTGCCCCTCACCCTAACCCTCTCCCCGAAGGGGCGAGGGGACCGATTGTGCGCGGTGTTGAATACGGCACGTTTTTCTCCCTCTCCCTCCGGGAGAGGGCCGGGGTGAGGGGACCAGCGCGCACGGTGTTGCAACTCAATTCTGCAAAACAGATGACACCAGCAGCTGGGTATACGGGTGATGCGGGTCGTCGAGCACGCGGTCGGTTAACCCACTCTCCACTACTTGCCCCTGCTTCATCACCAGCAAACGGTCCGCCAGCAGGCGGGCGACGCCTAAATCGTGGGTGACAATCACCACCGCCAGGTTCAGCTCCACCACCAGGCCGCGCAGCAGGTCGAGCAGGCGCGCCTGCACAGATACATCCAGCCCGCCGGTTGGCTCGTCCATAAATACCAGCTTCGGATGCGTCACCAGGTTGCGGGCAATCTGCAAACGCTGCTGCATACCGCCGGAAAAGGTGGTTGGCAGGTCGTCGATCCGGTTGGCGGGAATTTCCACCTCTTCCAGCCACTTCTGCGCGGTGGCACGAATATCGCCGTAATGACGCGCCCCGGTCGCCATCAGCCGCTCGCCGATATTGCCGCCTGCCGACACCTGGCGGCGCAGGCCGTCGAGTGGATGCTGATGCACCACGCCCCATTCGGTGCGCAGCAGGCGACGGCGGTCGGCCTCGCTCATGCCATAGAGGGAACGGTTTTCATAGCGAATCTCCCCCTGCTGCGGCGTCAGGCGCGCGGAGATCGACTTCAGCAGCGTGGTCTTCCCGGAGCCGGATTCCCCGACGATGCCCAGCACTTCCCCCGGCCATAAATCAAAAGAGACATCGCTAAAGCCTTTGCCCGGCGCGTAAAGGTGGGTCAGGTTATTGACCGAAAGTAACGGTTGATTCATTGGTTTTTTGCCTCGCTCTGTTGGCGGCAATAATCGGTATCGGAGCAGACAAACATGCGGTTTCCGGCGTCATCCAGCACCACTTCATCAAGATAGCTGTGGGTCGATCCGCAGATGGCGCATGGCTCATTCCACTGCTGAACGGTGAACGGGTGATCGTCGAAATCGAGGCTTTCCACGCGGGTAAACGGCGGCACCGCATAGATGCGCTTCTCGCGCCCCGCGCCGAACAGTTGCAGGGCGGGCATCATGTCCATTTTTGGGTTATCGAATTTCGGGATCGGCGACGGGTCCATTACGTAGCGCCCGTTTACCTTCACCGGATAGGCGTAGGTGGTGGCGATATGACCGAAGCGGGCGATATCTTCATACAGTTTCACCTGCATCACGCCGTACTCCTCCAGCGCGTGCATGGTGCGGGTTTCCGTTTCGCGCGGCTCGATAAAGCGCAGCGGTTCGGGGATCGGCACCTGGAAAATAATGATCTGATCTTCGGTGAGCGGCGTTTCGGGGATGCGGTGGCGCGTCTGGATAAGCGTCGCATCGTCCGTACGTTCAGTGGTGTTTACCCCGGTCACGCGCTTAAAGAAGTTACGGATCGACACCGCGTTGGTGGTGTCGTCCGCGCCCTGGTCAATCACCTTCAGCACATCGCTTTCGCCAATCACGCTGGCGGTAAGCTGTATGCCGCCGGTTCCCCAGCCGTAGGGCATCGGCATCTCGCGCCCGCCAAACGGCACCTGATAACCGGGGATCGCCACCGCTTTTAAGATGGCGCGGCGGATCATGCGTTTGGTCTGCTCGTCGAGGTAGGCAAAGTTGTAGCCGCTCAGATTAGCCATGGTTCTGCTCCTGTTGCAGACGTTTGAGTAGCTCCAGTTCGGCCTGGAAATCGACGTAGTGCGGGAGTTTAAGGTGCGAGACAAAGCCTGCGGCTTCGACGTTGTCGGCATGCGCCAGCACGAACTCTTCATCCTGCGCCGGGCCTGTCGCGTGCTCGCCGTACTCCGGGGCTTGTAGAGCGCGGTCAACCAGCGCCATCGCCATCGCTTTGCGCTCGCTCATGCCGAACACCAGCCCGTAGCCGCGCGTGAAGTGCGGCGGCTCATCCGGCGGGTCGATAAAACCGTTGACCATTTCACATTCGGTCATCAGCAGTTCGCCGACGTTCACCGCAAATCCCAGCTCTTCCGGCACAATCGACACGTCGATATAGCCGCTGCGGATTTCGCCTGCGAACGGATGATTGCGTCCGTAACCACGCTGGGTGGAGTAGGCCAGCGCCAGCAAATAGCCTTCGTCGCCGCGCATTAATTGTTGCAGGCGGGAGGAGCGTGAGCAGGGGTAAACCGGCGGCGTGCGGGTGATGTCGTCCGGCTGTGCGCCGCTATCTTCTTCAAACTTCGCCAGCCCCTGACGCGCCAGCAGGCTGAAAACGTGCGGCGACGGCTGTTGTTCGCTGTCGGCTGTGGTCAGCGTCGGCGCTTCGCCGTTTGCCAGCAGGGTGAAATCGAGCAGGCGATGGGTGTAGTCGTAGGTTGGGCCAAGCAGCTGGCCGCCGGGAATATCTTTATAAACCGCTGAAATACGCCGTTCGAGACGCATCTCCGTGGTGTCGAGCGGCTCGCTTACCGCCAGCTTCGCCAGCGTGGTGCGGTAGGCGCGTAGCAGGAAAATCGCTTCGACGTTATCGCCGCTGGCCTGTTTCAGCGCCAGCGCCGCCAGTTCGCGGTCGGCAATGCCGCCTTCGGTCATCACGCGATCTACTGCAAGATTAAGCTGCTGTTCAATCTGGGCGACGCTCAGTTCAGGCAAATCGGTATTGCCCCGGCGTCGGCTCTCTTGCAGGGCGTGGGCGGCGTCGATCGCCTTCTCGCCCCCTTTCACGGCAACGTACATCAGCATACCTCCACATGAGTGGTTCGCGGGATAGCCAGCAGGCGCTCGCCGCAGGTCAGGATCAGGTCGATGCCGAGCGGGAACGGGTGCGGGCGCTCGGTAAGTTCGTGCAGAATGCACTCCGGCAGCTGCGGGGCGATCATTCGTTCTTCGGCAATACCCGCGCCAGTAAGGCGCAGCATGCGCCCGCCGCTCAGGCTGACGACCTGTAAAATCAGCGTCGCGCCCGCTTCTGGCGCAACAGCGGTGCCGCTGGAAAGGGCGTTAAGCTGTTCGCTGGAAATCGCCTCATCCGTTACAGCGAAGGTCGCCAGTTCCGGCTGATTGACCAGCGGCGCGTTGGTATGAAAACGCAGGCTCTGGCTGACGATATCGTTACTTAATGGCGCAGAAAGCCACACCGGCGTGTCGTTATCGGCCAGCGTCAGCAGCACGCTGGTGGTGGCGATATTCAGCGGCTGCCAGCCGCGTTTGAGCTGATGCAGGGCGACAATCACGCCCGGCTCGCTCATGGCCTTTAACAGGCGACGAAAACTGTGCTGGGCATCCTGCACGGGAAGCATAAAAGCGGTTTCCAGGGTCATGCGTTATCTCCGCGAACCATCGTAAAGAAGTCGACCCGGCTGGCGTTTACTTCGGCCTGGCGTGCGGCAATGCGTGCCATACGGTCAGCGTTCAGCGGGGCAATAAGAGTTTCTGATAAGTTTTGAAAATGGCGGGTTTGCTGCATCAGCGCGTCGATCAGCGCGCAGCGTTCGGCGTGCTGTTTGTCGCGCCCCAGCACCCAGCTGTAGCCGAGCGTGCCGTCAGTCAGGCGTACGGCGGCGCGGGTGAGCGTGGCGTCGCCAGCAAAAAAGCGTTCGCCGGTGCCACCCATCCGCGCCTGAATCTGCACCAGGCCGGTTTCAGCGGCGCGGATTACTTCATAGTCGGCGGTGATGTTCAGCGCGTTCAGGCGGGCTGCCAGCTCAGTCGGTTGGCTGTGCGCCAGTACGGACATCCAGTGCTGGCGGGTCGCGGTATCTGCGTGCATTCAGTGCTCCATAGTGAATTCAATCATGTCGGCGCGCGTCAGGCTGACGGAGTACTCCGCCGGGCTGCTTTCACCGTCACGGTGGTTAAGGGTGCGCACGCACAGCAGCGGCGACATATTCGGGATTTCAAGACGCTGGCACTCTTTGGCCTGGGCGCGGCGGGCGCTGATCCGCGTCTGGCTGCGGCGCAGCGCAATTCCGGTTTGCTCGCGCAGAAAATCGTGCAGCGAGCCGCTGTCGAAATGTTGCAGCGTCGGCCAGAGGGTGAGGTCCGCAAAGTAGTGGTCGATTAAACAGAGCGCGACGCCGTTGACCCGACGCAGGGTGCGCAGGTGGATGACGTTCTCCCCCTCGGTTATCCCCAGCGCGTCAGCGACGTGACCGGAGGCGGGGCGCAGCACCGACAGCAGTTTTTCGCTGGTGGGATGGCTGCCCTGATCCAGCAGGTTCTGGCTAAAACGCGCCTGGGCGTTGAGCGGGTAATCGAACGGGCGCATCAGCACCAGTACGCCGACGCCCTGACGGCGCTGTACCCAGCCTTTTTCCACCAGTTGGTCGATGGCGCGGCGCAGGGTGTGGCGGTTCACCTCAAAGCGCGCCGCCAGTTGCTGCTCGGCGGGAAGATAGTCGCCGCAGCGGTAGTGTTGACGAAGCTCCTGCTCAAGTTTTGCGGCTATCTCCTGATAGCGTGTTGGGTAGCTGGTCGGATGTGTAGACAAGTGCATAGCTATCAATGCCTCGCTTATCAGATAAAGTGCTTACGCAACCGTTGAGAGAGGAAATCCAGCAGGCTGACCGTGACGATAATCAGCACCATCAGGGCGCAGGTTTGCTGGAACTGGAAACCGCGAATAGCTTCCCACAGGGTGACGCCGATCCCGCCTGCACCGACCATGCCGACGACGGTCGCCGAGCGGACGTTGGATTCGAAACGATAGAGGGAGTAGGAGATCAGCAGCGGCATCACCTGTGGCAGCACGCCGTAGAGGATCTCTTCCAGCTTGTTGGCACCGGTGGCGCGAATGCCCTCCACCGGGCCGGGTTCGATCGCTTCTACCGCTTCGGAAAGCAGCTTGGAGAGCACGCCGGTGGTGTGGATAAACAGCGCCAGCACGCCAGCGAACGGGCCAAGGCCGACGGCGACCACGAACAGCATGGCGAAGACCATTTCGTTAATGGCGCGGCAGGCGTCCATCAGGCGGCGAACGGGCTGGTAAACCCACCACGGCACCAGGTTTTCGGCGCTCATCAGGCCAAAGGGGATGGAGAGAACCACCGCCAGCGCGGTGCCCCAGACGGCGATTTGCAGCGTGACGACCATTTCGGTGAGGTAATCCTGCCACTGGCTGAAATCGGGCGGGAAGAAGTCGGCGGCGAACGTCGCCATGTTGCCGCCGTCTTTGATCAGCGTAAGCGGGGCCATTTCCGCGCCCTGCCACGAGACGACCAACACGGCGAGAACAATGGCCCAGCTCAGAAGCGAGAACCAGCTGCGCTTGGGTGGGGCGATGGTGATGGTTTGCATGTTTGGCTCCGTGATTGTGTGCTCGATCGGTTCCCTCGCCCCTTCGGGGAGAGGGAGAAAACCATTACTGCACCGCTTTACTTACCGAACTCATCGCGCTTAACGCGTTGTTCAGGCGGTCCAGGTCATCCAGCTGCGCCTGAATCGCGGTGGTTTTCGCCAGCTTGTCCTGCTCATTCAGCCCTTTATTGCCTTTCACGCCCTGCATCTCTTTAAACAGCGCGAGCTGGCGAATCGGCACCAGTTGCAGGTCGCTGGAGGCGCGGAACGGGGCCCAGCCCAGGCGTTCCAGCACCGCTTTCTCTTCCGGCGTTTTGCCGTAGTTCATAAAGAAGTCGTAGATCTTGTCTTTGGTGGTTTCGGACAGATTTTTGCGCCAGACGATCGGATCGCCTGGGATCAGCGGCGATTTCCAGATCACCTTCAGTTCTTTGAGCTTCTCTGGTGCGGAGGTTTTCAGCTTGTCGAGGTTTTCGGTGTTATTGGTCGCCACATCCACTTGCTTGTTGGCGACGGCCAGCGCATTGGTTTCATGCCCGGCGTTGACGGTGCGCTTGAAGTCGCTGGCGGAGATATTGTTTTTGGCAAAGACGTAGTAACCGGGGACGAGGAAGCCAGAGGTGGAGTTAGGATCGCCATTGCCAAAGGTGAGATCTTTACGCTTCGCCAGCAGATCGTTCAGGTTGTTGATCGGGCTGTCTTTGTTGACGATCAACACGCTCCAGTAACCTGGCGATCCATCCGCCGCGACTGTCTGGGCGAAGACCTGACCGTTGGCGCGATCCACCGCTTCCATCGCCGACAGGTTGCCGTACCAGGCGATATCCACTTTATTGAAGCGCATCCCCTGGATAATGCCCGCGTAGTCCGGGGCAAAGAAGGCGTTGACCTTTACGCCCAGCTTCTTCTCCATATCCTGTAAGAACGGCGTCCATTGCGGTTTCAGGTTTTGCTGTGATTCCGTTGAAATAATGCCGAAATTCAACGCCTTTTCCTGCTCTTCGGCGTGCGCCGGGCTTAACAGGGTGCTGAGGCTGAACATGCTGGTGAAGGCCAGCGAGGCAATTATCTTAGCGTTCATTCGTTTTCCTCAATGATGGGGATGTCAGGCAGCTTTCGCGTTCTCTTCGACGCGGTTAATGCTGCGGTAGAGATGGTCAAAACGTTCGTTATCAAACTGTTGGCTGCTGCCGTCGTAGAAGACGTGCCCCTGGCGCAGGGCGACGATGCGTTCGCAGTAGCGCAGGGCGTAATCCACCTGATGCAGCGTGACGACCACGGTAATGCCGTCGTTCTGGTTAATGTCGCGCAGGGTGTCCATCACGATGCGCGCCGATTCCGGGTCCAGCGAGGCGATGGGTTCATCGGCCAGAATCACCTTCGCCTGCTGCATCAGCGCACGGGCAATCGCCACACGCTGCTGCTGGCCGCCGGAGAGGGTGGAAACGCGCTGATGGGCAAAATGCACCATGCCAACGCGGGTCAGCGCCTGTAACGCGCGCTGTTTCTGCTCGCGGGTGAACCAGCTAAAACAGGTGCGCCAGAACGGCGTGCTGCCGAGCGCGCCAATCAGCACGTTCTCCAGTACGCTCAGGCGATTCACCAGGTTGAATTGTTGGAAGATGTAGCCGGTGTTGGCGCGGCTTTTGCGGATATCGCGGGCCAGGCGGCCTTCGCGCTGGACTGTGCGGCCCAGCAGCTCGATATGGCTACCGGCAGATTTATCGCCGGTAATCAAACCGCTTAAGTGACGTAAAAGGGTGGATTTGCCGGAACCCGACGGCCCAAGCAGAGCCACCATTTCACCGTGATGAATGTTCAGATCAACCGCGTGCAGCGCCTGATGCTGATTGAAGGTTTTGGCGAGCTTCTCGACACGGATAATCGTTTGCATGATGCAGCCTCCCTAAAAAAGTGGCTCCATCGTGGCGGATTATTGTGACGATTTTGTTAACTAAAAGTGACTAACGGATGAAGAGTTAACGAGATTTCGATGACAGTGCGGGAGGGCGGCCCTCCCGGCGGGTTAGTGCGTTGGTTGTTGTTTGACGACATTAATCATCCACGGTACGCCAAATTTATCGGTGACTTTGCCGAAGCCATGCGCCCAGAAAGTTTCCTGCCAGGCCATTTCGATTTTTCCGTTAGCGGCAAGGTTGTCAAACCAGCGTTTTCCTTCTTCGACCTGTTGCGAATCGAGCACCAGCGTAAAGCCGGAGTAGCTGGCTTTTCCTGACGGTATAGCATCGCTCATCATGATGTCGCTTCCTGCAATGCGCACGTTGGCATGAGCGATGGCGGTATCGGGAAATTGCATTCCGGAAGGGCAGTTCTCGGCGCTGTCCTGCGCTGATTTCGGCATTTCGCCGAAGCTGATTTTATAGAGCAGTTCCGCGCCCAACGTACGTTGATAATAGGCAATCGCGTCGGAACAGTTACCGGCAAAAGAGAGGTAGGGACTTAACGGCATGATGGTGACCTCAGTTAAGAGAAGCCCGTTAAGTGTAGTTCAAAATTTATACAGATGAGAGGGAAGCCTGATAAGACGCGCGAGCGTCGCATCAGGCATCTGGCACCGTTGCCGGATGCGGCGCGAGCGCCTTATCCGGCTTACCGATCACAATACAATCAGTTCTTTTTCACAAACTCAGATTTCAGTTTCATCGGACCAAAACCGTCGATTTTGCAATCGATGTTATGGTCGCCTTCAACCAGGCGGATGTTTTTCACTTTGGTGCCAATTTTCAGCATCGAAGAGCTACCTTTCACCTTCAGATCTTTAATGATGGTAACGCTGTCGCCGTCAGCCAGCAGATTGCCGTTAGCATCTTTAACGATCAGCTCGTCGCTTTCCTGTGCAGGTTCTGCGTCGTTCCATTCGTAGGCACATTCCGGGCAGATGTACATGCCGTTATCTTCGTAGGTGTATTCGGAGTTGCATTTTGGGCAGTGTGGTAATGACATGTGGATTTCCTCAAAAGTCAGCAGGGCAAAAGCGCCAAAAAACGGCAGATTGCCGAAAAAGGCCGCAATTATACACAAAATCCCTGAGTTTGTCGGGGGTACTGCTGATTTTAGACGACGATCGTTTTCATTTGAAAGAAAACGCAAAAAGAAAATAATCTTTTTGCCTCCATTTATTATTTAAGATAAGGTTAATGCTCTACATGTTCTTTTTTTAATTCAAATGATATTTTTTATCTTTCTGACGTTTTAAACGTATCGGAAGACGTTATTTATTCTAATAAAAAACAACACTCTAAATATAAAATCATTTCTTGCAGTAATTATAAAAGCCGAAAACAGAACTCAAAAACAATCTGGCTAAATAAAAGTAATAAAATTTGCTTTAAGGAAAAATTTTCTATGTACACACAGACCCTGTATGAGTTAAGTCAGGAGGCTGAACGCCTGTTACAGCTTTCTCGCCAACAGTTGCAGTTACTGGAAAAAATGCCTCTCTCTGTACCCGGAGACGATGCGCCACAACTGGCTTTACCCTGGAGTCAGCCTAATATCGCCGAACGTCACGCGATGCTGAATAATGAGTTGCGTAAAATTTCCCGACTGGAAATGGTGCTGGCGATTGTCGGTACTATGAAAGCAGGGAAATCAACCACCATTAATGCCATTGTTGGTACGGAGGTTCTGCCTAATCGTAATCGCCCAATGACTGCGCTGCCGACGCTTATTCGCCATACGCCCGGGCAAAAGGAACCGGTACTGCATTTTTCACATGTCGCGCCAATCGATTGTTTAATTCAACAATTACAACAGCGCCTGCGTGACTGCGATATTAAGCATCTGACCGATGTGCTGGAAATAGATAAAGATATGCGTGCGCTTATGCAGCGGATCGAAAATGGCGTCGCTTTCGAAAAATATTATCTGGGTGCCCAGCCTATTTTTCATTGTCTGAAAAGTTTGAATGATTTGGTGCGACTGGCGAAGGCGCTGGACGTCGATTTTCCTTTTTCTGCTTACGCCGCCATTGAGCATATTCCCGTGATTGAAGTGGAGTTTGTCCATCTGGCGGGGCTGGAGAGTTATCCCGGTCAGTTGACGTTACTGGATACCCCGGGGCCAAATGAAGCCGGGCAACCGCATCTGCAAAAAATGCTTAACCAGCAGCTGGCTCGCGCCTCGGCGGTACTGGCGGTGCTGGATTATACGCAACTGAAATCGATCTCCGATGAAGAGGTCCGTGAGGCGATTTTGGCGGTGGGGCAATCGGTGCCGCTGTATGTGCTGGTCAATAAGTTCGATCAACAGGATCGTAACAGTGACGACGCCGACCAGGTGCGGGCACTGATTTCCGGGACGCTGATGAAAGGCTGTATTACGCCACAGCAGATATTTCCAGTGTCGTCGATGTGGGGCTACCTGGCGAATCGGGCGCGTAATGAGTTAGCCAACAGCGGTAAGTTACCCGCGCCAGAGCAACAACGCTGGGTGGAAGATTTTGCCCATGCCGCGCTCGGCAGGCGCTGGCGTCATGCCGACCTGGCGAACCTCGAACATATTCGTCATGCTGCCGATCAGTTGTGGGAAGATTCGCTGTTCGCCAAGCCAATTCAGGCGTTGCTTCATGCCGCTTACGCTAACGCCTCGTTGTATGCTCTGCGATCTGCCGCGCATAAACTGTTGAATTACGCGCAGCAGGCGCGGGAATACCTGGATTTTCGTGCGCACGGGTTAAACGTCGCTTGTGAACAATTGCGGCAAAATATCCACCAGATCGAAGAAAGTTTGCAGCTATTTCAACTCAATCAGGCTCAGGTGAGCGGCGAGATTAAACATGAAATCGAGCTGGCCCTGACCTCCGCCAACCTCTTTCTGCGTCAACAGCAAGATGCGGTGAATGCCCAGTTAGCCGCGTTGTTTCAGGATGATTCGGGGTCATTAAGCGAGATTCGTACCTGCTGTGAGACACTGTTACAGACGGCGCAGAACACCATCAGTCGCGACTTTACGCTGCGTTTTGCCGAGCTTGAATCCACCCTTTGCCGGGTGTTAACCGATGTTATTCGGCCCATTGAGCAACAAGTCAAAATGGAATTGAGCGAGTCAGGGTTTCGTCCTGGGTTTCATTTTCCTGTTTTTCACAGCGCAGTTCCCCACTTCAACACTCGCCAGCTGTTCAGTGAAGTCATTTCGCGCCAGGACGCAATGGACGAGCAGAGCACGCGTTTAGGCGTTGTGCGTGAGACTTTTTCGCGCTGGTTGAATCAGCCCGACTGGGGACGGGGAAATGAGAAATCCCCGACAGAGACGGTTGATTACAGTGTGTTGCAACGAGCATTAAGCGCAGAAGTCGATCTTTATTGCCAACAAATGGCTAAAGTTCTGGCAGAGCAGGTCGATGAATCTGTTACGGCAGGCATGAATACTTTTTTCGCTGAGTTCGCTTCATGTTTGACGGAATTACAGACGCGTTTACGCGAAAGCCTGGCTCTGCGTCAACAAAATGAATCGGTGGTCAGGCTGATGCAGCAGCAATTGCAGCAGGCTGTGATGACTCACAGCTGGATTTACACCGACGCTCAGCTGTTACGCGATGATATTCAAACACTTTTCACGGCAGAACGATATTGACCAAGACGTTACTGGACGGCCCCGGTCGCGTGCTGGAGTCGGTTCATCCGCGCTTTTTAGTGGATCTGGCGCAGGGCGATGATGCCCGCCATCCACAAGCCCATCAGCAGCAGTTTCGTGAACGACTGATGCAGGAACTTCTTGCGCGTGTGCAGCTTCAGGCATGGACGAACGGCGGGATGTTAAATGCGCCGCTTAGCCTGCGTCTGACATTGGTGGAAAAACTGGCGTCGATGCTGGATCCCGGTCATCTGGCGCTGACGCAGATCGCGCAGCATCTGGCGCTGCTGCAAAAAATGGATCACCGCCAGCACTCTGCTTTCCCGGAGCTCCCCCAGCAAATTGCCGCCTTGTATGAGTGGTTTTCAGCCCGTTGTCGCTGGAAGGAAAAGGCGTTAACGCAACGAGGCCTACTGGTGCAGGCAGGTGATCAGAGCGAGCAAATTTTTACCCGCTGGCGTGCTGGGGCGTATAACGCCTGGTCGTTGCCTGGGCGCTGTTTTATCGTTCTGGAGGAGTTGCGCTGGGGGGCATTTGGCGATGCCTGCCGTCTGGGAAGCCCGCAAGCGGTGGCGTTGTTGCTGGGTGATTTGCGCGAGAAAGCGACACAACATCTGGCAGAGAGTATCAATGCGGCACCGACCACGCGTCACTATTACCATCAGTGGTTTGCCTCTTCGACCGTTCCGACGGGCGGGGAGCATGCTGATTTTTTAAGTTGGCTGGGAAAGTGGACCACGGCAGATAAACAACCCGTTTGCTGGTCAGTGACCCAACGCTGGCAAACTGTCGCACTGGGGATGCCACGACTCTGTTCAGCGCAGCGTTTGGTGGGGGCAATGGTCGAGGAAATCTTCTCTGTAAATTTGGCGTAAATAATAAGTTACACCAATGAATCCTAAACGAAATTCATGTGTGAAGTTGATCACAAATTTAAACACTGGTAGGGTAAAAAGGTCATTAACTGCCCAATTCAGGCGTCAACTGGTTTGATTGTACATTCCTTAACCGGAGGGTGTAAGCAAACCCGCTACGCTTGTTACAGAGATTGCATCCTGCAATTCCCGCTCCCCTTTTGCGGCCGTCGCGCTGATTTTTCTGGCGTTTGCGGAAATGGGCCAACTCTGCGAGGAAAGCTATGCTGAAAAGGAAAAAAGTAAAACCGATTACCCTTCGTGATGTCACTATTATTGATGACGGTAAACTGCGTAAAGCCATTACCGCAGCATCACTGGGTAATGCAATGGAATGGTTCGATTTTGGTGTTTATGGTTTTGTTGCTTACGCATTAGGTAAAGTTTTTTTCCCGGGGGCTGACCCCAGCGTGCAGATGGTTGCTGCACTTGCCACTTTCTCCGTTCCCTTTCTGATTCGACCGCTTGGCGGACTCTTCTTTGGTATGTTGGGCGATAAATATGGTCGCCAGAAGATCCTCGCTATCACTATTGTGATTATGTCGATCAGTACGTTCTGTATTGGCTTAATACCGTCCTACGACACGATTGGTATTTGGGCACCGATTCTGCTGTTGATCTGTAAGATGGCACAAGGTTTCTCGGTCGGCGGTGAATATACCGGGGCGTCAATATTTGTTGCGGAATACTCCCCTGACCGTAAACGTGGCTTTATGGGCAGCTGGCTGGACTTTGGTTCTATTGCCGGGTTTGTGCTGGGTGCTGGCGTGGTGGTGTTAATTTCGACCATTGTCGGCGAAGAGAACTTCCTCGACTGGGGCTGGCGTATTCCGTTCTTTATCGCTCTGCCGTTAGGGATTATCGGGCTTTACCTGCGCCATGCGCTGGAAGAGACTCCGGCGTTCCAGCAGCATGTCGATAAACTGGAACAGGGCGACCGCGAAGGTTTGCAGGA
This sequence comes from Escherichia sp. WS1451, assembly GCF_046487365.1. Taxonomy (NCBI): domain Bacteria; kingdom Pseudomonadati; phylum Pseudomonadota; class Gammaproteobacteria; order Enterobacterales; family Enterobacteriaceae; genus Escherichia; species Escherichia sp. WS1451. Next base: position 14,691 of record NZ_JBJQJP010000027.1, on the reverse strand, counting down.
TGGCCCGAAAGTCTCGTTTAAAGAGATTGCCACCAAACACTGGCGCAGCCTGTTGACATGTATTGGTCTGGTAATTGCCACCAACGTGACTTACTACATGTTGCTGACCTATATGCCGAGTTATTTGTCGCATAACCTGCATTACTCCGAAGACCACGGGGTGCTGATTATTATCGCCATTATGATCGGTATGCTGTTTGTCCAGCCGGTGATGGGCTTGCTGAGTGACCGTTTTGGCCGTCGTCCGTTTGTGCTACTTGGTAGTGTTGCACTGTTTGTGTTGGCGATCCCGGCGTTTATTCTGATTAACAGTAACGTCATCGGCCTGATTTTTGCCGGGTTACTGATGCTGGCGGTGATTCTTAACTGCTTTACGGGCGTTATGGCTTCTACCTTGCCAGCGATGTTCCCGACGCATATCCGTTACAGCGCGCTGGCGGCGGCATTTAATATTTCGGTGCTGGTTGCCGGTCTGACGCCAACGCTGGCGGCCTGGCTGGTCGAAAGCTCGCAGAATCTGATGATGCCTGCCTATTACCTGATGGTAGTGGCGGTGGTTGGTTTAATCACCGGCGTAACCATGAAAGAGACGGCGAATCGTCCGTTGAAAGGTGCGACACCGGCGGCGTCAGATATACAGGAAGCGAAGGAAATTCTCGTCGAGCATTACGATAATATCGAGCAGAAAATCGATGATATTGACCACGAGATTGCCGATTTGCAGGCGAAACGTACCCGCCTGGTGCAGCAACATCCGCGAATTGATGAATAAGCTGAAACGGATGGCCTGATGTGACGCTGTCTTATCAGGCCAATTGAACTCTTAAGGTTCACTTAATCTCTGACGCGCATACTCTCCTCCAGGTTAACGGAGGAGAGTGCAATGAAAAACCGTGTTTATGAAAGTTTAACTACCGTGTTCAGCGTGCTGGTGGTCAGCAGCTTTCTTTATATCTGGTTTACCACGTACTGATCTTTCTTCAGCCGTACCCAGGCCCGCGTGCCGGAAGTCTCTTGCCGGTTTTGCAGGAAAAACTGCCCGTGATGCAACTGTGTAATGCGGCTGACAATACTTAACCCCAGACCAATCCCGCCATAACGGCTGTCCATACGTACAAACGCTTTACTCAACTCCCCGCATTTACTCTCATCAATACCCGGTCCTTCATCTTCAACGGCCATGACTGCTCCGCCATCTTCTTGCAGCTTAATCATAATGTTGCTGCCTTGCGGGCTGTAACGATGGGCGTTTTCTACCAGGTTTCGCAATAACATCCGCAGCAGGGTTGCATCACCCTGAACGGTGATGTCGGCGGCGCTCTCTGGCAATAGCAGGGTTTGCTGTCGCTGGTCGAGCATGGTACTGAGTTCGTCATACGAGGGGAGAATGACATCTTCCAGCAGTTTTACATGTTGATAATTCCCGGAAGAAAATGACTGTCCGGCACGCGCCAGTTGCAGCAACTGGGAGACACTCTCCATCATCTGATCAAGTCGAGCCACTAACGGTGCTACATCAATGTGATGCGTTTTCGCCAGCAGTTCCAGATGCAAACGCACCCCCGCCAGTGGCGTTCGCAGTTCGTGCGCGACGTCAGCGGTAAACAACCTTTCGTTATCCAGCGTGCTGGTCAGGCGACTGACCAGATCGTTTAACGCTGAAACCACCGCTTCGATTTCGAGGGTGGCGCTGTGAATGGCAATGGGCGTTAAGTTGTCGGCGGTGCGCGCTTCCAGCTCTTTTTGCAGCTCCGCCAGCGGGCGGGTGATGCGGCGTACCGCCTGATAGCAGATAAATAGCGTCAGGCTGACCATAAAGACGCCGGGGACAATCAGGCTGGCGACCGCCTCGCGGATCTCACGCATGATGTGGCGATCGTTGTTGCGATTGTCGCGTAGCGCCTGCTCAAACAGCTGAATCTGCTCGGTACTTTCATGCCATAGCCAGAAGACGCTGATCAGCTCAAACACCAACAAAATGGCCCCGATGGTCAATATCAGCCGTTGGCGCAGCGATATTGGTCGGCGCAGAAAACGCATCAGATTCAATTAGTTTTCCTCATTTGCGACCAGCATATAGCCAAATCCGCGCACGGTGCGGATACGGGCTTTGCCCACTTTGTCGCGCAGATTGTGGATATGCACTTCCAGGGTGTTGGTCGAGGGTTCATTGTCCCAGTTATAGATGTCGTTGTAGAGAATTTCCCGATGCACCGGGCTGCCTGCTTTGAGCATTAACCGTGACAGCAGAGCATATTCTTTGGGCGTCAGAATCAACTCTTCACCGCCCATCCATACCTGACGGCGACCCATATTCAGCGTCAGATTGCCAACAATCAGCTCACTTTCGCCCTGATTATTATGGCGTCGTAGCAGGGCGCGGATACGGGCGTGTAACTCTTCCAGCGCAAAAGGCTTCACCAGATAGTCATCGGCACCGACATCCAGCCCGGCGATTTTGTCGGTCAGCGTATCGCGAGCGGTGAGGATCAGTACCGGCAGGGTGTATTTTTTCTGCCGGATACGGGCGAGAAAATGCAGTCCATCTTCGTCGGGTAACCCTAAATCCAGTACCACCAGGCTGTAATGACCGGCCTCAAGGCTTTGTTCCGCCATCCGCGCGGTTGTCACGCCATCGCACGCGTAGCCTTCGGTTTGCGCCGCCAGAATCAATCCCTGCAATAACAGCGTATCGTCTTCAACAATCAGAATTTTCATTCACTCACTCTCCTGCAAGTTTGCAGAATATCATCCGCAGCCTGGTAATACTTCGTCTCAACGCCAGTCAGGCCCAATAAGGTTGAGAATAAATTGTCTTGTGAATAGTGTTGCGTTTGCGCCTGTTTTTGCAGGCAGTTCTGGTCAACCTGATACCGTTTTTGATAATCCTCCGACAGCCACAGCAGCATCGGCACCTGTTTTTGGCTATCCGGGGCGATGGCATAAGGCAGACCGTGCAGATAGATGCCATTTTCACCTAACGATTCACCGTGGTCAGAAAGATAAACCAGGCTGGTGGTAAATTTATCCTGATGTTCTTTCAGCAGATTAATCGCTTTATCAACAATATAGTCGACGTAAACCAGCGTGTTGTCGTAAGTGTTCACCAGTTGCTCTTGGGTACAGGTCTGGATCTCGTTAGTGTCGCAGGTTGGGGTAAATTTCCTGAACTGCGGCGGATAGCGGTTGTAATAGGTCGGGCCGTGGCTGCCGATGGTGTGTAAGACAATCACGCCATCACCCTGCAGGTTATTGATGTAATCTTCCAGCCCGTGGAACAGTACTTCATCATAGCACTCGCCGTTGATGCACTGACCAGGCAGGTTCAGCGCGGTGACGTTCTGGTGAGGTACGCGATCGCAAACGCCTTTACAGCCGCCATCGTTGTCATTCCACAGCACGTTGATGCCCGCTCGCTGAATGATATCCAGCACGCCTTCCTGGTGCTGTGCCAGCTCTTCTTTGTAGTGCTCACGCGGCATATCCGAGAACATGCACGGTACTGAAACTGCCGTTGCCGTGCCGCAAGATGCGGTATTAGGAAAATAGACCACGTTATCTTTTGCCAGCCGCGGGTTAGTTTCACGCGGGTAGCCGTTGAGGGAGAAGTTCTCCGCCCGCGAGGTTTCGCCGACAATCAGGATGGTCAAGTTTTTACGTTTTTCGTTCTGCATTAACGGGTTGCGGTGCGCGTCTTCACCAATTCGCACCAGCGGCAGATTTGCCAGTCGCTGATGGGAGTACCATGACCAGCTGGCAACAATGCTGTTAGAGGGGCTTAAGGATTTCACCAGCTCTTTGTTATTGCGGAACAACGAGGCGTAGTCTTTATAAAACAGTGCGGCGACCAGCAAAATCAGCAGTACAGAAACCAGAATATTGGCTCCACGGAAAAGAACACTGCGCAGGCGCGAGGTGGCTGGTTTGATTTTAATCCAGCAGGCAATCAGCGCAGCAAGCACGCCGCTGAATCCCAGCGTTAATAACATTTGCGGCGTCATCAACGCATAACTTTCTGCCGGAGTGGTATCAATAATATTGGCAATCATCGAGCGGTCGATGACGATGCCGTAAGTCATTATGAAATATTGTGCAGCTGCGCCGACCAGAATAAACAGGCAGGCCAGCGGTCGATTAAGCCACAAGAAAGAGCTTAGTGTCAGGACAATATTAATCACGCTGAAGGCGACGACCGGCATCGACAAGAAAACCAGTACGTTATGCAGCGAGTCCAGCGGCAGCGCCTGCAACACCTGTTTAAAAAAGGCAATATTCAGGCAGATAGAGATATAAAAAGCGGCTAACAATAGCCAGGCGAGTAAATTCAAAGAGGGTCTTTTTAGTAGGCGCTTCAACATCACGGTGTTTCCATCGAACAAAGTGCGCATATGCTCGCAAAGCAAAATTAAGCCAACCTTAAGTTCTTAAGGTTGGCTTTTATGTTTGCTTGATTAAGGGGAATTAATCTTTGCTTATTGGTGCATCTAAGGGATACGGGTTTTTATGCAGCCGGTTGTAATTCAGCGCATACATGGCGGTGATTACCATCAGAGTGACAAATGACCACATAACCTCTTTCGCGCCGGACCCTACTACGGCCCAGATGCAGTAGAGGAAGGCAATGGTAGTTACTGCCAGGTATGCCGGGCGTGCTTTACCAAAGTGACCGTGGCCGAGCAGTAGTAACGCCGCACAGGTGTAAAGATATGGCACCAGTGTAAAGATGACCGACACGGAAGACACCAGACCGAATTCTTTGGTCGCGTTTGGCGAAATGCTACTGAGCTGGAAGATGGTCATCAAAATACCGACGATAATCAGCCCCGCCACTGGCGTGCCCGCTTTATTTACACGGGCAAAAATCGGTGGGAACAGTCCGTCATCGGCAGCGGCTTTCGCCGTTTGACCCGCCAGCAACGTCCAGCCGCCCAGTGAACCTAAGCAACCCGCAGCTGCGCAGAAGGAAACAATGGCCCCGGCGGTGTCACCCAACGCCATCCGTGCGGCATCACCGAATGGCGAGGCAGAAACGCGCAGTGCGGCATTAGGGATCATCCCCATAATCGCGGTGGTGGAGAGCACATAGCAAACGGCGGCAATCAATACCCCACCAATGGTGGCGATAGGGACGTTGCGCTTCGGGTTTTTCACCACACCTGCGGCAACGGAGGCACTTTCCACACCGATGAACGACCACAGCGTAACGTTAAGGGTACTTTGAATCGCGCCGAAGGTGCCCAGGCCGCTGACGTTCCATGCCGCCATATAGGTTTCACCACGGAACCAGAACCAGCCAAATACGGCAATCCCGACGATGGGGATCAGCGCCAGCACGGTGGCAACGGCCTGCACGCGGGTGATCATTTTCGGACCGACAATGTTCAGCAGGACGAAGATCCACAGCACCACGACGCAGGTGATGGTTAATACCAGTGGATCTTTCAGAATCGGGAAGAAGTAACTTAAATATCCTACGCCAATGACCACCATGGCGATATTGCCGATCCAGCAGGCCAGCCAGTAGAGGACGTTGGTTTGATAACCGAGAAACGGGCCAAAGCAGCGGCGGGCGTAAGCGTAAGAACCACCAGGACTTGGGTCGAGGAACGACATTTTGGCGTATACCATCGAGAGCCCCAGCGCACCGATAATCGTCACCAACCATCCATAAATGGCAATCCCGCCAGTGGAGGCCAGGTTTGCAGGTAACAGAAAAACACCTGACCCCATAATATTCCCCGACACCATCAGGGTGACGGGGATTAAGCCCACTTTGTGAGCATCAGCATCCGAAGACATAATTAAACTCCTGCGAAGGCGAGCTTCGTGACAATAAATTACGTCATATCATACGCCTGCATTCGATAGTTGAATTATTATCGACCGGGTTATCGCTGATGCCGTTATTAATATAGCTCTTCGTTAAGGTTAAAAATCAGGCGACAGTGCGTTCTCTGTGCTGACTAACATAATGCAGAGGCGTCATACCGTAGAAGTCTTTAAAGACAGAAATAAAGTACGACGTACTGTTGTAGCCACACGACTGTGAGACCTGAGAGATATTTTTACCGTCCATCATTAATTCATTTACGGCATAACGCATGCGGCAGGTGGTGATTATTTGGCTATAACTGGTGTTTTCGCTTTTCAGCTTTTTCTTTAACAGACTTGGGCTAAGACATAAACAACTGGCTACCATACTAAGATTCCAGTCTTTGTGGATATCGCTTTCAATAATTTGATAAACGCTGTCACTTACACAATTACGTAACATATACATCATTAGTGAAAGGAATTTTTTACTGTCGAGAAAACGGGATAGCACAGTGAATAATAATGCACGTGTTCGTTCCTTTTCTGACTCAGTTTCAGCGGGCATCATGCTATGTTGCGCGGCAACGCGAAAGACGTCTGGCGTCAGGCATGGCAGGGTGAGGATGGGCGTAGCGCTACGTTGCCATACTGGTATTTGCGAGAGATCTTTATTCAGAAACCGGAGGTAATCTTTGATGATGTCGTGACTAATATGAGCAACCAAAGTGTTATTAAGAGAGGAGACGTCGATAATATTATTTTCACAATTTAATAACGCCATGTGGTTAGCTTTAAGGCTAATAGGTTCTTTCCCATTCACCCTTATCCAGACATCTTTTTCAGTCAATAAAACAATACAAGGTTGGTCGCTGCAAATCCTCATACATGTACTCCTGAGTGCGAATAAAAGACCAGTTCTCGCTAAAGCGAAGCGATACCGGGAAATGGTTATATAATTGTATGATGAATATAAACATGCATAAAAATAACGAGTTTTACTAATATTACAAATTTTTATAGTAATTTCTCATGTACATATTTTTTTACAGGCTAAAAAAAGGATAAATAACAGGCAAAAAAAAGCGCGGGGTGGGACCGCGCAAAAAGCATGACATTTTTTGTTTGCAGCAATTTTTATGAAAACGTTGCCATACTTAAAAGGCCTCAAGCCAGGCGGCGTAATGTTATTTAACAATTACGCCTTCAGCGGAATAGTGGTTACGCTTTCACACACATAACGTGGTAAATACCGTCAATAATTTCTGTCCCTTCTGTTTCGTGTTCAAATCCAGGGAAATGATGGTCCCAGGATTGCAGCGAGCGTAAATAACTTACTTGCGGACTGTTTTTATCGCCGAAGTTTTCACCAGACAGCAGCATCGGGATTCCTGGCGGATACGGGATAACTGAGTTTGCCGCGATGCGTCCTGGCAGGTTTTCAATGGATACCAGTTCGACATTGTTGTCGACAATCGCGTTGTACGCTTCTCGCGGGGTGATTTCCGCCACCGGCAGGCCGGAATAGGCTTCGTTCAACCGTGCGCCAGGGTTGTTTTCTTTCAGCCAGGCAAACATGGTGTCACCCAGATCGTGAATCCCCATGTTCGCGTAAGTGTCAGGATATTGTTCAACAAGTTCCGGCATCACCTGCGCCAGCGGTGTGTTGGCGTCATAGTGGCGTTTGAAGGAGCAAAGGGTGTTAACCAGAGTCCCCCATTTCCCACGGGTTACGCCCATAGAGAACAGGAACATAATCTGGAAGTCAGTGGTGCGGGTAGGCACAATGCCGTGGCGACCAAGCCAGGCAGTGACCAGCGCCGCCGGAACACCGGTTTCTTCCAGTTCACCATCTTCACCCATTCCCGGAGCAAGGATGCTGACTTTAATCGGGTCGAGCATACTCCAGTTATCCGGAATATCTTTGAAGCCGTGCCAGCTTTCGCCAGGATGCATGACCCAGCAGTCCTGAACGGTGGTCAGCAGTTTGGTTGGTGCGTCAGCAAAGTCATAGGTTTTGCCGGTTTGTGGGTCGGTGACGACTTCTTTGTTCCACGGTTTGAAGAACCAGCTACCGTCAGCGGTGAACTCTTTATACAGTCGCGCCATCGCCTGACGGAAATCAACCGCTTCGTCGATCACTTCCTGCGTCAGTGACAGGCCGCTGTTGCCGTCCATCATCGACACCGCCACGTCGTTGGATGCACAGATGGCATACAGCGGGGAGGTGGTGGCATGCATCATGTAGGCCTGGTTGAAGCGGGAGAAGTTAATCGCCCCACGACCTTCACGTACATGAATATAAGAGGCCTGTGACAGCGCATTCAGCAGTTTGTGGGTGGAGTGGGTGGCGAAAACGGTAGGACCGTTGTGATCGCCAGGTTCGCCGCGCATGGCATAGTGATCGGCATAGATCGGGTTGAAACGTGCATAGCCGTACCAGGCTTCGTCAAAGTGCAGACGATCGGAGGTTTTTTCCAGCAGATCCTGTGCTTCTTTAGCGTTATAACACACGCCGTCATAGGTGCAGTTGGTCACCACGCAGTAAGACGGTTTTTGCCCGGCTTTGTCTTTAGTCAGCGGGCTTTCATTGATTTTCTTCTGCAAGGTTTCAGGTTGCATTTCCTGCGGATAGATTGGCCCGATAATGCCGTAGCGGTTGCGGCTTGGCACCATGTAGGCCGGTTTCGCGCCTGTCAGCATCAAGCCTTGTTCGATGGATTTATGGCAGTTACGGTCAACGACCACGACATCGTTATCGGTCATGCAAGCCTGCATGATGGTGCGGTTAGAGCCGGAAGTACCGACGACTACCGACCAGGAGCGATCGGCACCAAATACGCGTGCAGCATATTTTTCGCTTTCGCCAAATGCGCCAGTATGGTCAAGCAAAGAACCGAGGGAAGTTCGTTCGATGCCCATGTCGGTGCGGAACAGATTTTCACCATAGTAGTCATGGTAGAAACGTCCGGCGGGTGTTTTGGTAAAACCAACGCCGCCCTGGTGGCCTGGCGCTGCCCAGGAATATTCATGGATGTCGCTATATTTCATCAGCGCGCTGAACAGTGGCGGCAACAGCTGCTGGCGGTAGCGGGTCATCGCGGCAACGGCGCGTCCGGCGATAAAGTCGGCGGTATCTTCCAGAATCCAGGCGAATTCATCGACAAGCTCCAGCAGATCCCGGTCCATTACGGCGAGGGCTTTTTCCCGATCGCCCAACAGGAAGACCGGCACGTTTTGTTGGCGCTCATGAAGCTTACCGATCAATTGTCTGACGTTTTGATGTTCGTCCGGATGTTCCATTTGATAGCTGAACATCAGGCAGTCAATGGCTTCGTTTGAAGAGAGAATGGCAAAACCATCATCAAAGGAGGTGGATTTAATCACGGTAACATTTTGCTGGCTTAAAGCATCTGCCAGACGCTCAACGGCGTTACCGACCCAGGTGTCTTGATGGAGAAACTCGCTTTCAACAATTAATACTTTCATCATTGCTTACCCGGTTATGAAGGAATCTTCGTTGCGGGCAAGTATCTTCCGGCCTTTTCGGGCTGTAAAGCGCGTGAAAAACAAACATTTTTGAAATATTTTCTTTTATAAACAATATGTTATGTGATTATTTTAAATTATTTTCACTGCTTATTATCGACGGCTAAACTATTTTTTTGGCTGATACTGATATCGTCTTTAGCCGGGAAACGTCTGGCGGCGCTGTTGGCTAAGTTTGCGGTATTGTTGCGGTGACATGCCGACATATTTGCCGAACGTGCTGTAAAAACGGCTACTCGAACGAAAGCCTGCCGTCAGGGCAATATCGAGAATACTTTTATCGGTATCGCTCAGTAACGCGCGAACGTGGTTGATGCGCATCGCGGTAATGTACTGTTTCATCGTCAATTGCATGACCCGCTGGAATATCCCCATTGCATAGTTGGCGTTAAGTTTGACGTGCTCAGCCACATCGTTGATGGTCAGCGCCTGATCATAGTTTTCGGCAATAAAGCCCAGCATCTGGCTGACATAAAATTGCGCATGGCGCGAGACGCTGTTTTTGTGTGTGCGCGAGGTTTTATTGACCAGAATCGGTTCCCAGCCAGAGAGGCTAAATCGCTTGAGCATCAGGCCAATTTCATCAATGGCGAGCTGGCGAATTTGCTCATTCGAACTGTTCAATTCCTGCTGCCAGCGGCGCACTTCAAACGGGCTAAGTTGCTGTGTCGCCAGTGATTTGATCACCATGCCGTGAGTGACGTGGTTAATCAGGTCTTTATCCAGCGGCCAGGAGAGAAACAGATGCATCGGCAGATTAAAAATCGCCATGCTCTGACAGGTTCCGGTATCTGTTAGTTGGTGCGGTGTGCAGGCCCAGAACAGCGTGATATGACCCTGATTGATATTCACTTTTTCATTGTTGATCAGGTATTCCACATCGCCATCGAAAGGCACATTCACTTCGACCTGACCATGCCAGTGGCTGGTGGGCATGATATGTGGTGCGCGAAACTCAATTTCCATCCGCTGGTATTCTGAATACAGCGACAGTGGGCTACGGGTCTGCTTTTCGTCGCTGCTGCACATAAACGTATCTGTATTCATGGATGACTCTCTTTCCTGGAATATCAGAATTATGGCAGGAGTGAGGGAGGTTGACTGCGAGTGGGAGCACGGTTTTCACCCTCTTCCCACAGCGGCGAGGGGAGCGTCCGAGCATTATGAGGCCGAAAACTCTGCTTTTCAGGTAACTTATTCCCATAAACTCAGATTTACTGCTGCTTCACGCAGGATCTGAGTTTATGGGAATGCTCAACCTGGAAGCCGGAGGTTTTCTGCAAATTCGCCTGCCATGATGAAGTTATTCAAGCAAGCCAGGAGATCTGCATGATGTCTGCACCCAAAATTACATTTATCGGCGCTGGTTCGACGATTTTCGTTAAAAATATTCTTGGTGATGTGTTCCATCGCGAGGCGCTGAAAACGGCGCATATTGCCCTGATGGATATCGATCCCACCCGCCTGGAAGAGTCGCACATTGTGGTGCGCAAGTTGATGGATTCAGCAGGAGCCAGCGGCAAAATCACCTGCCACACCCAACAGAAAGAAGCCTTACAGGATGCTGATTTTGTGGTGGTGGCATTTCAGATTGGCGGTTATGAACCTTGCACGGTGACTGATTTCGAGGTCTGTAAGCGGCATGGTCTGGAACAAACCATTGCCGATACGCTGGGGCCGGGCGGCATTATGCGTGCGCTACGTACCATTCCGCATCTGTGGCAAATTTGCGAGGACATGACGGAAGTCTGCCCTGATGCCACCATGCTCAACTACGTTAACCCAATGGCGATGAATACCTGGGCGATGTATGCCCGCTATCCGCATATCAAACAGGTAGGGCTGTGCCATTCGGTGCAGGGAACGGCGGAAGAGCTGGCGCGTGACCTCAATATCGACCCGGCTACGCTGCGTTACCGTTGCGCAGGTATCAACCATATGGCGTTTTACCTGGAACTGGAGCGTAAAACCGCAGACGGTAGCTACGTGAATCTCTATCCTGAATTGCTGGCGGCTTATGAAGCAGGGCAGGCACCGAAGCCAAATATTCATGGCAATACTCGCTGCCAGAATATTGTGCGCTATGAAATGTTCAAAAAGCTGGGCTACTTCGTCACAGAATCGTCAGAACATTTTGCTGAGTACACACCGTGGTTTATTAAGCCAGGTCGTGAGGATTTGATTGAGCGTTATAAAGTACCGCTGGATGAGTACCCGAAACGCTGCGTCGAGCAGCTGGCGAACTGGCATAAAGAGCTGGAGGAGTATAAGAACGCCTCCCGGATTGATATTAAACCGTCACGGGAATATGCCAGCACAATCATGAACGCTATCTGGACTGGCGAGCCGAGTGTGATTTATGGCAATGTCCGTAACGATGGCTTGATTGATAACCTGCCACAAGGATGTTGCGTGGAAGTGGCCTGTCTGGTTGATGCTAATGGCATTCAGCCGACCAAAGCCGGTACGCTACCTTCGCATCTGGCCGCTCTGATGCAAACCAACATCAACGTACAGACGCTGCTGACAGAAGCTATTCTTACGGAAAATCGCGACCGTGTTTACCACGCCGCGATGATGGACCCGCATACTGCCGCCGTGCTGGGCATTGACGAAATATATGCTCTTGTTGACGACTTGATTGCTGCCCACGGCGACTGGCTGCCTGGCTGGTTGCACCGTTAAAACGCGACTAAACGCTACTGCGCCGGGGGATTTATTCCGGCGCACACCTCTGACGATACCAATAACAGAAGGCGGGCGTTGGTAACAGCGACCCGATACCCTATGAGCATTTCAATGACTACAAAACTCAGTTATGGATTTGGAGCGTTCGGGAAGGATTTTGCGATCGGCATTGTGTATATGTACCTCATGTATTACTACACCGATGTCGTCGGGCTGTCAGTGGGTTTGGTCGGTACTTTGTTTCTGGTGGCGAGGATCTGGGATGCTATTAACGATCCGATTATGGGATGGATTGTAAATGCTACGCGATCGCGATGGGGTAAGTTCAAACCCTGGATCCTGATCGGTACGTTGGCAAACTCTGTAATCTTATTTCTCCTCTTTAGTGCGCATCTGTTTGAAGGTACTACTCAGATTGTCTTTGTTTGCGTGACCTACATCCTCTGGGGCATGACTTACACCATTATGGATATTCCCTTCTGGTCGCTGGTTCCAACCATAACGCTCGATAAACGTGAGCGCGAACAACTGGTTCCTTATCCGCGTTTTTTTGCCAGTCTGGCGGGCTTTGTTACGGCAGGTGTGACGCTACCATTTGTTAATTATGTCGGCGGTGGCGATCGGGGATTTGGCTTTCAGATGTTCACTCTGGTACTGATCGCCTTTTTTATTGTTTCAACCATCATCACTCTGCGCAATGTGCATGAAGTCTTTTCGTCAGACAATCAGCCGTCTGCTGAAGGAAGCCATCTGACACTTAAAGCCATCGTTGCGCTTATTTATAAAAACGATCAGCTTTCATGCCTCTTGGGTATGGCTCTTGCTTATAATGTAGCCAGCAATATTATTACCGGCTTTGCTATCTATTATTTCTCATATGTTATCGGTGATGCGGATTTGTTCCCCTATTATCTGTCGTATGCGGGAGCTGCTAACCTGGTGACGTTAGTATTCTTCCCACGCTTAGTTAAATCATTATCCCGACGCATTTTATGGGCCGGAGCATCTATTCTTCCGGTGTTAAGCTGTGGTGTTCTCCTGTTAATGGCATTAATGAGCTATCACAACGTCGTCCTCATTGTGATTGCGGGTATTTTGCTGAATGTGGGAACGGCGCTTTTCTGGGTATTACAGGTCATCATGGTGGCGGATACCGTTGATTACGGTGAATATAAACTGCACGTACGCTGTGAAAGCATCGCTTACTCCGTGCAGACTATGGTGGTGAAGGGCGGTTCAGCCTTTGCGGCTTTTTTCATTGCGGTTGTGTTAGGGATGATTGGCTATGTACCGAATGTTGAACAGTCTACGCAAGCCCTATTAGGTATGCAGTTTATTATGATTGCTCTACCAACTCTGTTTTTCATGGTAACGCTGATTCTCTACTTCCGTTTCTATCGCCTCAATGGTGACACGCTGCGCAGGATCCAGATCCATCTGCTGGATAAATATCGCAAAGTACCGCCCGAGCCTGTTCATGCTGATATTCCGGTCGGTGCAGTGAGTGATGTGAAAGCCTGACGTGGACAATAGCTAACGAAAATGGCCTGATGTGTTATGTTTATCAGGCCACTTCTTAATACAATGCTTTGGATTTGCAAATTTTGTAGACCGGATAAGGAATTCTGAACTGCACCCCAAATGTTGGACATAATCTGACATCTGAAGGTGCAGTTTATGAAACATTCATTTGAAGTAAAACTTGCCGCTGTAAATCATTACCTGGCCGGTCATGCTGGCATCATTTCTACGGCAAAACTCTTTCAACTTTCTCACACCAGCCTCTCACACTGGATTAATCTTTTTCTTCTTCACGGTCCTCTGGCACTGGATTGCAGACACAGGCGTAGCTATTCTCCTGAAGATAAACTTTGCGTGGTTCTTTATGCTCTCGGGCATTCTGAGTCTCTACCCCGGGTAGCTGCCCGGTTTAACATTCCCAGCCACAACACGGTTAAAAACTGGATAAAAGGCTACCGCAAATCTGGTAATGAGGCCTTTATCAGGCGCTGGAAGGAGAAAAGCATGACCCGTTCTGATGATACCCATGAAAACGAGGCAAACATGACGCCGGAAGAGATGAAGAATGAGCTGCGTTATCTTCGCGCAGAAAATGCATATCTGAAAGCCATGCAGGAGCATCTCCTGGAAAAAAAGCGCCTGGAGCTGGAGAAAAAGCGAAAGTCATCCAGAACCTGAGGTGCGGACACTGCCAGTCTGACCTGTTAAAGGCCGCAGGGCTGGCCAGAAGCACGCTGTACTATCAGCTGTCACTGCAGAAGGCTAAGGACAAGTATGCTGATGTGAAACAGCTCATAGCCTCCATCTTCCATGAACACCGGGGATGTTATGGGTACCGGCGGATCCACTGTGAACTTCAGAAAAGAGGTCTCAAGTTCAGTGGCAAAACGGTGCGAAAACTGATGCAGCAGCTTGGCCTGAAGTCTCCTGTGCGCCTGAAGAAATACCGGTCTTATCGGGGGAACATGGGACTCGCTGCAGAAAATATCCTTCAGCGACAGTTCAAAGCGAAAGCTCCCTGTGAGAAATGGGTGACAGATATCACCGAATTCAGGGCTGGCGGACAAAAACTGTACCTGTCCCCGATACTTGATTTGTTTAACGGGGAAATCGTGGCGTGGG